>JAERTH010000151.1 GCA_016844955.1 Fidelibacterota bacterium
AGCACTTTCTTTCAACTTTTCTTCGTTACCATAGACACAAATTGGACTGTTGGAAATAATCTCAGCAATCATTTTCTCGTAAGTTTTAAGGTCACCCGGGGTGGTTGATAAAACTGCGTCACGATCATTCTGAACAACTGCCTCGGTTGTTTTACTAAAGTATCGATTGACAGCAACAGATCCACGTTGTGAAGGAGTTTGTGGTCTGTCCATGCCGGCAATGGTACCAATAATAAAGCGTGTCATTTCAGTTTCATCAATTTCAAGTGTGTTTAGAAATTCAGGGGTCCCTGCATAATTTTCAAGTGTGGACTCAAGATTTGGATCACGATAAGATCCAAAGTATACCTGTCCAGTTGGAGAGAACCTGGCAAAACCACCATAGGCTCCACCAATGACCCTGACCTGATTCTTTAACCACTCACGTGAAACAACCTGGTTCAGAACCTTGATCTTTCCATTCCACTCATAGCCCATGGCTCTAAAGTCTCCGCCCTGAAGCACATACTGAACCTTGGATGCCGCCATCAATCCTTCATTTTTCTTATCTGAATTCAATTTCCAATCAAGATAAACGGGTTTAACTCGGGAAAGCTCTTTTGAAAATAGCTTTAATTCCTGACGAAATGATTTGATCGCTGAATTGGAACAAGTGGTAGATGCCACAAGGTTTTTCCGAGAAAAGAGGACATGAGACATTTGTTTAAGCTGTGCTACCAGCTCATCCTGCTTTGATTCAAAATTTTCAACAAGGTCGCTTACAAACCAGTAATACTCCAATCCCCCAGAAAGCTCGTCGAACATTCCCGCTCTGGTAGAATATGAAAAAAGGCGAGTGCGCGCGTAGCCCAGGCCATCTCGTTTCACCCGTGCTGACAGCCGTGATTGATGGCGCGTGAGTACATCTTTGATACGATCAACATCACCCAGCAGAGAGTGGTTCAATATCTCGGAGGTTAGCTCAAAGCCAGGGTTCTGCTCACCCGATAACGTTTTGATGGAGACCACAAACTTGGGAACTATCTCGCTATCATTTCTGTTTTCAAGATACCGGGTCAAATATGTGCTAAACCCACCCATCTGTGAATCCAGCGCATTGTCGAGCTCTCCAAACGTAAAGGATTCTGTACCAACTGAACCCAGCAGAACTGCTAAAAGCTCCGCGTAAGGCAATTGTTCTTCCTCAAGAACCCGCAGATCAAAGAACAGGCGAGTGTAACTGATGTCATTGGTAAAAGTTTCAAAATGCAAATATGGCACGCGGGCAACCTTGTCTTGCTCAGCGATAAACCAGTCGGCCTTAGGGTTGATGTCACTCAAATCCAGCAAGGGGATGGTTGCCAGGGCTTCTGGTGTGTCTTCCGCTTTCTGATATTCTATGAGCATTTCGGTATGTTCAACCAACTGCTTTATTTCTTTATTAGAAAGGGTTTGCTTGTAGGTCTCGAGTTCCTTTTCTGTGGCAATGTCCAATTCGGTTTCTCGGCCAGGCTTTGGATTTAATGTGAATAACAGAACATGCGTGTTATTCAGATAGTAGGTTTTAACCAGCTCTTCCAGATACCCTGTATCAATGCCTGCCTTCAGTGCAGCCAGGGGGGCTTCATATTCAAGACCGGAAAAGGGTTCTTCTCCCCAGAACCAACTGCCCAGAGCCTTTTGATTGTAATAGAGACCCTTTTGCGGTGTATTCCCCTCACGCCGGCTGAATTCCATGCGATTGAGAATGCCCTCAACAGAGGCTTTGTGTATCCCCTCGTTGGCCACCTTTTCCAGGGTTTCAAAAACCACCTGCTTGAATCGCTGGGCTTCATCTGAATTAGCATTTTGTACCCGGATATGAAAAACATTCTGCTTCAAATCATCCACCCAGGCACCGACATCCTTGCCAATGCCAGCCTCTTGGAGGGCCAGGCGTACGGGTGCTGATTCATTGTTGAATAAAGCCTGGGTTAATACCCTCAAAGCCATGTTCTCCTTTTGATCGGTGCTAACTCCACAGACAAAGGAAAGAGATAAGTAGCTTTCATCCTTTAGCTCGGCTCCTTCAGTTGCCGAATAGACTCCTGATGCCGTTCGCAGGGAGTCAAAAGCAGGCTGGAGGGGTACATCCACAACAACATCAGAGCGGGTATATTTTGATAAATACTCAGCATTGATAAATTCAAGTTCTGAGGCCAGGTCCCCATCACCATATAGAAAGATATATGAATTTGAGGGATGGTAATACTTACGGTGGAAATCCAGAAAGGCTTCATAAGTCAGTGTCGGTATGGCTGCCGGATAACCTCCAGAAGAAAAACGATAGGGTGAATCTGGAAAAAGCTGTTTGTCAACCAGATAGCCCCATTCCCTGGTTGGGCTGGAGAAGGCGCCCTTCATTTCATTATAGACCACACCTTTATAAACCAGTGGGGCATCCACACTATCTAGTTCCCGGTGCCAGCCTTCCTGCTCTAATATTCTTGGATCTTCATAAATCAATGGGTTGAGGACGGCATCCAGGTAAATATGCATGAGGGTTCTGAAATCTTTGTCATTCATGCTGGATACGGGATACAGGGTAATATCGCTGCCTGTCATGGCATTCAGAAATGTATTAAGTGAGCCCTTGGAAAGGATGTCGAAGGGACTCTTGACGGGAAAGTTTGTCGAGCCATTAAGAACTGAGTGTTCCAAAATGTGGGGGGTGCCGGCATCTGATTCAGTGATGGTTTTGAATGTGATGCAAAAAGTTTTGTTAGCATCAGCATTGGCTATTTTGAATAACCGGGCTCCGGATTTCTCATGTTCAAATAAGAAACCTTCAGCATCAACTTCTTTAACAAAACGTTTTTCAATAAGTTTAAAACCGTGCATGGATCCCCCTGCTTTTATATCGGCCAATAGTGAAACTCCCAGGAATGAAGCAATGAGCACAATGAATAATTTGCGCATAATTATATCCTTTATCTAAAATTGTAGCGATTGATTACTGTCTGAACAGTTGAACAAAGTCGGTAAATATTTCCTGACTGAAATGATGACTCATCTGGTTTTTCATGATGGATAGCGCATCGTAGAGTGAGAGGGCTTCCTTGTAGGGTCTTTTGGATGTCAGAGCGTCAAATACATCTACGATAGAACAAATCCGTCCATAAACGTGAATGTCGTCATTTTTAAGCCCCAGCGGATAGCCTGAGCCATCATTACGCTCGTGATGTTGCATGACAATGATTTTGCATTCTGGACTGAGGTGATTGGTGTCTGAGAGGATCTGGAAGCCATTCCGTGGATGTTCCCGCATAAGGAGACGTTCTTGTTCGTTCAAGAGTCCCGGTTTGGCAATCAAAGAGTCGGGAATATTTATTTTACCCAGATCGTGGAGAAAAAATGCGGCTCCAAGTTCGTGCATGTCATGGGGACTTGCGTTTCCATACAATTCTTTTGTAAGGAGAACGGAGAGCACGCCAACGTTAACGGAGTGGGTAAAGGTATAGTAATCATGATTGGTGATTTTTAACAATTGGGAAGATGTTTCGTCATCCACCAGAATTAGATCCACCATATCAGTCACACCCTCTTTGAACTGGGTGATATTTTCAACGGTGGGGTTTTTTAGCAGCTTATCCATCACATCCAGAGAGGCCTCATATATGAATCCGGCTTTTCGATCGGGTGAAACCGTGGCATCTTTGAGAATATCACTAAAATTCTCGGGCATGAGAGGGTTGTCCCAGACCTTTATCTCAGGCGGCGGTGGTACGTAATTCGGCTTTTTCTCACGGATTGGCTGAACCGTGCTTTTCAGGGGGTGAACAATAACCTGTGCTACCCCATTTTTAGCCAGTTTTTCAATTTGAGCAGGCTTTTTTAAGAGAAAACTGCTACGAACAAAAGCGTGCTCGACCCAACTACCAGCCAGCTGGACGTACATCCCCACCTGGAGGTCTTCAACTTTTACTTTTATGGGTCGGTCTTTTGGTTTCATGGGCAAATGTTAAATTTTCTGTCCTGTATCCGCAAACGATATATTGGCTCCGCGATAATTAAGTGTTGAAAAAGCCGGCGTGGGAACACCGGCCTTCAAAAAACGCTGATTGTCGTAAAAGCGGACTAATCCACGACCACCTTAAAGGTAACCGATCCACTTCCGCCGGGCGCCAGGTTAGGTATCCGTGAAAATCTAATATGCGTAACCGGTGCTGATTGAGAGAGATCATAATTAACGCCATCATTATGACTAAAGGTGATAGACATTTCAGTACCATCACCGGCAGCTGAGTTTTCCACGTAAGTTGAGTTCTCAGGGATGTCTTCATCAACGACGACGCTGGTTGCCAGGCCAACCCCAATATTCAGATAGACGACTGTATAGGTAAGTGTATCACCTGGAGCAGCTATTGATTTATCCACAGCTTCCGTGAGAGTCAATTGGGGCTGGAGTGTGGGTAGTCCAAAACCAGTTACATTGAAAACGTAGGGACTGCTTTCATCGTCTGATGGAATAGTAATCGTGGCTTCTCTATCTCCTTCTGCAGCAGGAGTAAAAGTCAGGAGGAAGGTTGTTGTGCCCCCGCCTGCTGGCACCGTATTCGCTGGTGCTTCAGCAACTACAAAGTCAGAAGCATGGGCACCCGAGACAAATACATAGGGTGATGTGCCGGTAAGGTTCAAAATGGCACTGCCCTGATTGGTAATGGTAAAGAGCAGTGAGGTTGATGTGTCCACAATGGTGC
Organism: Fidelibacterota bacterium; assembly: GCA_016844955.1. Classification (GTDB taxonomy): domain Bacteria; phylum Fidelibacterota; class UBA8477; order UBA8477; family JABMPR01; genus JABMPR01. The sequence continues at coordinate 4,719 of JAERTH010000151.1, forward strand.
TGTCAAAAGTCATGAGTGGGCCATTGGGCCCTGCGGTAAATGGGGCTGGACCTTCAACCTCCAGTTCACTGCTGGCAACACCTGTTCCTTGAATACTGAAATCGAAGGGGTTCTCATCATCATCGTCATTGACAATACTGACGTTGGCTGTTCTTAACCCTACAGCGGTTGGATCAAAGGTCACCTCAAAAGATACCGTATCACCCGGTGCTACAGTGGAGCTGGTGGGTTGGGTTTTGATTAAAAAATCACCGGCTTCATCGCCACCTAAAATTACTATGGGGACACCCGTAAGGCTGAGGGTTCCGCTACCGGTATTAATGATTAAGAAGGTGTTGTCCTGAGTCTCGGTTAGAATGTCCTTGCTGCCAAAATCCGTGTTGTCTGTTACAATAGGTGAGGCATCACCATCGGCAATCAACTCGCCATTGGCTTCCAGTGTTATTTCAGGTGTGGCCAGACCAATTCCCTGGATAGCAAAGGTAAAGGGGTCTTCATCCAGATCATTGTTGCCCAGAGAAACCACCGCATTTCGCAAGCCTTCAGCAGTCGGGTCAAAGGTGATGGTGAAGGTGGTAGAATTGTTGGACGCTACTGGTGAGCTGGGAGCGCTGGTGACGCTGAAGTCAGCGGGGTTATCCCCACCAATTACAACATGGGGGGCCGGGTCAGTTAATATCAGGTTGGCATTACCCGTATTAATAATGGTAAAAATCTGAGCCTGACTACCCGTAAAGATATCTTCGGATCCGAAATCAGTAAAGTCTGAGGCTGTGGCTGTGGAGTCTCCATCTGAAATCACCTGACCATTACCTTCAACCTGAATTTCTGCTGTAAGACCAAAACCGCGCAAGCTGAAATCATAGGGATTCTCGTTTGCATCAGTATTGGCAATGCTTAACGTCGCTGTTCTCAGACCTTCGCCAGCTGGAATGAAGCGCACAGCGAAGCTGGTACTGTCATCGGCGGGCACGGTTTCATCAGGAACTGATGTCAGGGTAAAGTCTCCAGGATTGGTTCCACTGAAGGACACCCGCGGCGCTCCGTTAAGGGTTAATGTGGCACCCGTTGGTGCATTGTGAATCCAGAAGGTGTGAACCACGGAATCAGTTGCTGTTTCAGCACTGATGGCTGCATTAATGGATCCAAAATCAGTTAAGTCAGCTGTGGATGGTGAGACATCACCATCACTGATATCAAGCAGGTTTCCTGTGACATTAATTTCAGGCTCTGAACTCTGAAAGACACCAGCATCCAATGAGTTATTATAAACATTGGCTGCCAGGGTAAAAGCAGCAGACTCACCATTGCTATCCATATCATTGTCGATAGCGTCATCGCTGCCAGTGTTCTGGCTTGTGAAAGCATATCCTATGGGCAGGTTGGTGAAATACAGTTTGTAGGTATTGGCTGCTAACCCGGTAAAAGAATAGGCTCCATTGGCATCAGTCGTGGTTGTGGCAACACTGGCACCACCGTTAATTTTGATCTCAACATTGATACCCGGTACACCACTTTCATTCTCAGCCTGGAGTCCGTCTTCATTGGCGTCCAGCCAGACGTAGTCTCCAGCACCTGTTGCCCTGAAACCGGCATCAATGGAATTGTTTACTACACCAGGGGTGATCTCTATGTTGGCCGTTTTTCCAGTACTTGGGTCAGGATCGCTGTCCAGTCCTTCATCACCTCCACTGGCTTGGGGCGAGAGGCTGAATCCTGTGGGTGGCGTTGTAAATGTCAAATAGTACTCAGAAGCGCCCAGGCTTCCAAATGAGAACAGACCATCTGCTGCCGTGACAACAGAACTTAAGAGATTGTCATTGGCTTCGTAAAGTGATACGGTTACGCCAGCCAAGCCTTCTTCACCGGCATCCTGGATACCATCACCATCATTATCCAACCAGACCTTGTCACCGATGGTTCCAGTGGTTGGGAGCGGTGAGGCGGAAACAGGACAGGACGCACCATCGCTATTTGCCACAATTGACGCCTGACCAACAAATATACTGGTAGCTGGATCTGTGGTAATATCCACTTTGTACATCCGACCACTTGCTTCATTGGCAACATATAGAAAACCATCGTTGGCTGTCCAGGCAGAGGCGAATGTGTTTCCATTAGTGCCGTCCACCAGGTTGTCATTTAGTTTTCCGTGTATTTTTATACCCGTACCCACAGAGTTTGCGAAAATGTCATACACATAGAGTGTAGAGTCATGTACCCCATAAAAATGTCCAGTATTGCTCATGAAGGCCATATCCTGGGCTAAAAAGGTTCCACTGGGATTCAGGTTGCCTGTCACCGTTCCTTCGCTGGCATCAAAACGACGCAAGTCTGTTCCAGATGCATCCCAGAAGTAATAATTTCCACTATCATCAAAATCTGCCACCGTTGATGCAAATTCATGATTGATGGAAGTCAATTGGGTAACGGCACCGGTGGCATCAATCCGCACCATGTATTCTGGGGGACTCCAACCGGAATTATCGTGCTCAAAGCCATAGATCAACCCATCCTGGGCATTGTAACCAATACCATCAATAACATATCCGGCTGTGGCCAGGGTGGTGTAAGTGTAAGGACTGGTGGAAGCATCCAGATACGCGATGGTTCCAGCGGACCCATAGACCTGATAGAAGTTAGGTTCACAGGAGAGAGGATCACCTGATCCAGTTCCGCTACCCTCAATATCAAACTCAAACACAGGCGTATCCGGATCATTACTGGAAATGGAAACCGTGGCATTTCTTGTCCCCACAACCAGGGCATCAAATTCAATGACAAAGGTCGTGCTGGCACCAACGTTGATAGCTGTGGCTGGATTTGCATAAACACTATAATCCGAGCTATTTACCCCCTGTAGTGAGACCGCAATGGTGTTAAGTTCAGCACTTCCGTTATTGGTAATCGTGTAGGCGATTCTGCGATTACCCAGGCTTACGTCAACATCACCAAAATCAGTACTGTCGAGTGTGCTGGGTGAATTATCACCGTCTGTGATGGTCATGCCATTTCCAGAGACCTGGATTTCTGAAGCGATGGTTCCGGTTCCCTGGATATCAAAGGTGTAAGGGCTTTCGTTCTGATCGCTATTGCTGATATTGATAGTGGCTTCACGTAATTGAGTGCTTGAAGGGTTGAATTCCACAAGAAATGAAACCGAGCTGTTGGGAGCCACCAGCGATGCTGGGAATGAGGTAACGGTAAAATCAGCAGCATTGGTGCCAGTGATGGTGATGATTGGTGTTGATCCCAAGACCAGATCATCTGTACCCAGGTTATGAACAACAAATTCCTGAGAGACGGTAGTATTGTAAAAAACCTCTACATTTCCAAAATCAGTGCCGTCAGCCGCGTTTGGGCTGATGTCACCATCAGGGATTTCAATCATGTTTCCCTGAATACTGGCTTCTGACTGAGAATTTTCGTCATATCTACCGGTTCCCTGGATGGTGAAGGTATAAGGGTTTTCATCCGCATCATCATTTTGAATGCTGAGAATTGCCTGGCGAATGCCAAGTCCAGCAGGGTTAAAGCTTACCTCAAAAGTGGTGAAAGCGCTGTCAATGGCAATGGCATTCGAAGGCGTACCGGTAATAATAAACTCTGAAGCATGGGTACCACTGATGCTTACATAGGGTGGCGGACCCGTCAGGTTTAATACAGCATAACCAATATTTCTGATTACAAACTCAGACGTGGATGGGAGTACTGAAATATCCGTTTCTCCCATATCAGTGAAGTCAAGCGAGCTGGGTGAATTGTCCCCTGATTCGATGACAATACCGTTGCCCAAAACTTCCATTTCCTCATCAAGGGTGGAGGTACCCAGGCCTTTGATGGCAAAGGTGTAGGGGTTTTCATCATTATCGCTATTGGCAATACTAATGGTTGCGTTGCGAATGCCGGTTGTGGTGGGATCAAAGGTCACCTGGAAAGTAACAGAACCATTTGAGCCAATTGTTGTAGAACCGGGTTGTTGGGACACGATAAAGTCACCAGCATTGGTACCATAAATCTGGACAATAGGCGAACTGGTTAAGTCCAAATCTCCGGATCCAGAATTATTAATGGTAAAGGTTCGGGTCGCTTGCTCAAGGGCAACATCACGACTGCCAAAATCAGTTGAGTCAGTAGTAGATGGTGAGGTGTCACCATCTGTAATGACTGTAGTTCCTGCCTTTACATCCATTTCTGGAAAGGAGGTACCCGTTCCCTGAATGGTAAAAGTGTAGGGATTTTCGTCAGTGTCTGAATTGGAAATAGAAAGCGTGGCTGTTCTCAGGCCTTCACTACTGGGGTTAAAACGTACGGTAAAGGATGTGGAGCCGGAAACCGCAACTGGAGTTACCGGATTTACAGTGATAGAAAAATCAGCAGCATGCTCGCCACTTATGTTGACATAAGGTACGGTGCCGGTGAGATCGAGAGCTGCACCGCCAAGATTCAATATGGAGAAACTTGCATCTACCATACCGGTTGAGATATCAGCATCACCAAAGTCTGTATAGTCTGCAGCAATGGCTGTTGTATCACCGTCAGGAATAGCCAGGCTATTGCCCTCGACTTGAATTTCTGGAGCAAGACCAGTACCCTGGATATCAAAATCAAAAGGATTTTCATCACCATCATTATTCGTAATAGATATCACGGCTGATCTTAACCCATTTCCAGTGGGTGCAAAAGTCACCTCGAACGTTGTTGGTGTTGATGATGTGACCGTGGTATTGGGATCGTTGGTAATGTCGAAATCGTCAGCATGGGTTCCACTAATTTCGATGATCGGTGATCCATTTAATGAAAGGTCTGTGCTGGTATTATTCCCAATGGTAAACGTGTGGACAACAGTGCCGGAGTTTGCCAGAGCTGTGCCAAAATCAGTATCGTCAGTCGTTGTGGGAGTCGTGTCTCCATCCGAGATGTCATTACCCTGTCCCTCAATATAAATCTCGGGTTCAGAGTCTTGATATATACCCACATCTACATTGCTGGTAAATTCGCCTGAAGTCAGAGAAAATGAATCTGAAGCATAGGGAGAGGAGGTGCTGATGTCACTGTCTTCATCATCATCCCCACCTTGGTTTCTGTCTGTAATCGTATAGCCACCAGGTATACTGATGACACGAATTCTGTCAGCATTTGTAGGAATGTTGCTGAAGACATAAAATCCGTTGGCATCACTGATTGCGGTTTCATTAAGAGATGTGTTCCCGTCATACAGAGCCAAAGTCACTCCTGGGACTCCTGGTTCACCCAGGTCCTGCACACCATCTTCGTCCAAATCATTCCAGACAAAATCACCCACTCCCGTGGTTGTGAATCCAGCATCAATACCTTCATCAACCAAACCAACATCAACAGTGAAGTTATCAGTCATACCGGTGGTTTCATCGATATCACTATCTATCAGATCGTTTGAGCCAACATTTTTATCTGTAATTCCAAAACCTGCAGGTACATTGGAAAAAATTATGTAATATTCAGAAGCGGCCAGGTTGGTGAAGTGGTACTCGCCATTTTCATCTGAAACGGTAGTTGTGTTAAAGGTGCCATCTACAGTGTAAAGCTCAACGGTTACCCCGGGTAATCCAGTTTCAGAAGCATCCTGGATACCATCTGCATCAGCGTCGATCCAGACATCATTTCCAATACTTCCTGTTTCAGGAATTGGGGCTTCAGCCAACGGACAGGAAGCACCATCAGATTTATTCAGGTTGGCTTCAGCTTGTCCAATATAGATACTTCTGCAGTTGCCTGTGGTTGCATCAGGAGTGACCTGAATCTTATACATGCGGCCGCTCTGGCTATTGGTAGTGTAGAGATAGCCATCGTACGCAGACCAACAGGCACCATAGTAAATACTATTAGTGCCGGTTAGGTATTCATCCTTAAGACGGCCGTCAATATCTTCAGTGGTAACATTGTCAGTGGCCGGGTCATAAATAAACAATTCGGTTTCCATAACTCCATAAAACTTGCCATCGTCCTGGAGGTAGGCCATATCGATGGGAGTCCAGTCCTCACCACCAGTATAAATAGCGCTGGAAATGCTACCATCGGCAGCATCAAAAGTATATATGGCTGTACCGTTGTCGTTCCAAAAGTACATGACACCCTCATCATTGAAATCAGCACGCCAGGAAGCAATGGGAACAGGGTCTGTATCTAGAACGGTGATGGTCCCCTGGCCATCGATACGAATGATGTTGTCGCCGGAGATATCATTATCCATTTCAAAACCGTAAAGCAATCCATCTTCAAGATTATATCCCATTCCGTTAATGCTATACCCAGCCTCCACAATTGTGGTGTAGGTATAGGGGTTGGTTGTGGCGTCGAGGTATGCAACGACACCGTTGTCACCGTAGATATGAAAAAAGTTTGGTGCACAGGCGATGGGGGAACCTGGCCCAGTACCATTACCCCTGATGGAAAATTGATAGGGATCTTCATCATCATCATTGCTTTCTATGGAAATGGCAGCATCTCTGAGCCCTACTTGCCAGGGATCGAACTTGACCACAAAAGTTGTACTTTGGTTTTCTCCAACATAAACGGGGAAGATCTCCGGGGAGGTTACCTCGAACTCATCAGCCGCATCTCCGATAATGGAAATTGCGTCCAGGGTGAGGCTTGTGCTACCCAGGTTATTAATAGTGTAAGTCACATAGGCTTGTCCAAGACTGGCAACCACATCGCCAAAATAGGTGCTATCGTTGGGGTTGGGACTGATGTCACCATTAACAATTTCAAAACCGCCCCCTCTTACTTCTATCTCGGGTGATGTGAGACCAGCTCCCTGCATGGAAAAGGTGTAAGGGTTTTCATTGTCATCAGCATCATTGTTTTCAATACTCAGATAAGCAGTGCGGATTCCACCAAAAGAAGGGTTGAAAGTAACATTAAAAGTAACTGTTCCACCGGGAGCCACTGGTGAACTTGGCTGCTGGGAAATTGTAAAATCAGAGGCATGAGCTCCATGAATGGTTACTGCAGGATAACTGGTTAGCACGAGGTCTTCAGTACCGTCATTATCAATGGAAAAAGTATTTGTCTTCGTTTCGCCGTCCAGTCCCACTTCTCCAAAATCAGTACCATCATTTAGTTCTGGAGTAGCGTCTCCATTGGATATAGAATAAATGCTTCCTCGAAGATTGATCTCCGGGTCAGGAGTTGCCCCAGCTCCATACTCACCCTCACCCTCAATGGAAAAAACATAAACCGGTTCACTCAAGTCATTGTTCTCAATGGTCAATGTTGCGTACCGGCTTCCGGAGGCAATGGGGTCAAACTCTATTTGAAAAGTTGTATTGCCACCTGGGCTAATAGCGCTTGAGGGAGCAGAATAAACACTAAAATCTCCCGAATGCATACCGGAGATGTCAACCAGGGGCCAGTTGCCAGTGAGGTTCAATGTGGCTGGACCATTATTATAAATAGTGTAGGTGACAATCTTTGTAGTACTACCAACCTCGGCGGTTCCAAAAGATGTTGAATCACCTGCGGAGGGAGATGAATCATTATTGTTGATTTCAATACCGTTTCCGAAGATATCAATTTCCGGATTAATGGTACCCGTTCCCTGGATGCTGAAAGTATAAGGGCTTTCGTCACCATCATTACTGGAGATGGTAACGGTTGCTTGTCTCAAGCCTGTGGTTGAGGGGTCAAAAGTAATTTCAAAAGTCTCAGTCCCGCCCTGAGCAGCAAGCGTGCCCGAGGTGGGTTGTTGGTCAACATCAAGAGAGAAGTCGCTGGCATGGGCGCCGCTAATCTGCACATAGGGAGACCCGGTCAAGGTTAGCGCACCAGATCCAGAATTGTTGATGGTGAATGAATGGGTGTTGGCACCGCCATAGATATCAGCATCCCCAAAATCCGTGTTGTCTGATCCAATGGGAGAGGTGTCGTTATCTGGAATTGAAATACTGTTACCCTGAATGTCAATTTCCGGGGTGGCTGTTCCATTACCCAAAACGTTGAAGGTATAGGTGCCCTCGTCACTGTCATCGCTAACAATGGTCACCGTGGCAGACCGAATTCCTGCTGCACTGGGGTCAAAGGTGATAACAAAATCTTCATTGGCGCCAGCATCAATAGTGCTGAGTGAGGGTTGGGAACTAACTGTAAAATCAGAAGCGTGGGTTCCACTGATGTCAACCAGGGGAGAACCGGATAATTCCAGTGCGCCATCACCGGTGTTGTAAATTGTAAAAGTGTGGTCAATTGAGCCAGTTACGATATCTGCACTGGCATAATAGGTGTCGTCTGTTTCGCTGGTGGACGTCTTGCCATTATAAATGGAAACGCCATTTCCCTTGATATCTATTTCAGGAACGGGGAGGAAAATACCAGCATCAATGTGAGTGATGGTAGTATTGAGTACGGCAGTATAAGTTGCTGTTCCATCAATACGATTGACATCAGAATCCTGGGTGTCACTGGTGCCCTGGTCTTGATAGGTGAAGACATATCCTGCCGGGATGTTGCTAAACGTGATGGTATAGCTTCTGCCATCTCTCAGGTCATTACTTTGCCAGTATCCATTTGCATCAGTAGTGAAGGTTCTCCAGCCAATGCTAACTGAGACATTGGCAACACCGGGTTCTCCAGCATCCTGAATTCCATCCTTATCGAGATCGTACCAAACCCGATCACCAAAGTATTCAGCGCTGTATGCTGACTGTGCAGACAGGAGTGAAAAGACAGCCACATAAAAAAGTGGTCTTAAATTTCTGAATGAATTGATAAACCTGGAAGCACTTAAAAAAGGAGTGTTTTTCTCAGATTTCTGGGCGAATTTTTCAAGTATGGTTTTCAGGATCCAGTTTCCTTACAGATAAAATATGTTCTACCGTATAAGTTGTTTTGCCTTGAGGTGAAATGAGGTTCAAGGCTAAAAACTACTGCACGGGGGGATAATCTAATTTGGTAAGTTGATCTTCTCATAAGTTCTTATATATATGTCAAAGGTCGTGCCACCCCCTGGAACCCGTGATAAGTGCATGATATTATGGTTTATAGCTGTGCTGTTTTTAGCCGGCTTATCCCAGAGTCTGGTAGCTAAATATGACGTAATTTTCGTCGATGTAATATTATAGAGACAGTAAATGACTAAGGCAATCAAGCTTATGAACACCCTAATTGTTATAATTCACAGATAACTAGCGAGTCTTTATAGCTGAAAATACACTTCTGGAAAATCAAAATTGACCAGAAGATGCAGTCATCGTTTTTTGGGCGTGGGGTAGTGGTTGGTTAAAGTAAGCAGAAAATTATCACGGAAAAACGACAGAATTATTTTATGCAAGCCCGAGTTTTCGTTGTTCCTTTTTGGGAAGAGATTTTGCCACCAGGTCATAAGAATCCCCTATCAAACCGATGAGGAATTGCTCCTCAATCGTGTCGTCCAAAACGACAGTATTCCAGTGGTCTTTATTCATGTGATAACCCGGTCGAATTGCTTCAAATTGGGACCGTAAAATCAATGCATCTTCCGGGTCACATTTGAGATTAATTGAAAGGGGGGTGTTCATAATTGCCACCAGGGCAAACATCTTTTTAGAGACTTTAAAAACGGGTGTTTTGTTGTCAAAGGGAAAGCTCAAGGAAGCCCCTGGAAAAGACAAAATTATAGTCTCCAATTTTTCATAAGTAATCATTAATATACTTTCCTAGATATGTTTCAGGAAAATGTCGTTTTTAGGTTTTTGAAAAACGAATTCAATTTATCCTGGTCCAGGTTTCCTTCAGTTCGAACGCCACTGCAGAGATCAATACCCCGTGGATTAACCTTGGAAATTGCACTGGCAATATTCTTTGGGTTCAGACCGCCGGCCAGGAAAACAGGTAGGCGACTGCGCTGACAAATCTCCTGGCTAAGTGCCCAGTCATGGGTATCACCGGTGCCCCCCAGGGTTTTTGTTTTTGCATCAGGATTGCCTGAATCCAGCAACAGTATATCCACCAGCATTTCGTACGAAAGTGCTTCTTCTATGGAAGCAGAATCTCGCACATGAATGACCTGAATCAGGCAGGTGTCTGGCAGGGCTTTCCTGAGTAAGATCAGTTCCGGTTCAGCCAGCTTGTCTACCAGTTGAATCCCCCAGGTTTTGACCTGGACATGCTGTGCAATTATATCACGAGAATTCAGCTTACTGGTTAGCAATACCGTCTTGGTTTCAGTTGGCAATTTACTTACAATCCCAGTGATATCTTCTAGGGAAATCACACCCGGACCGCTGGGCATTTCAGAAACCAGACCCAGTAAATCAGCCCCTGCTCTCAAGGCGGTTCTTGCCTCGTCTAATGAGCTTATACAGCACACTTTAACCTGGTGTGATGACATTACAAAACCCTCGTAAGTAAAAAATTCATGAAAACAGCAAAAATCAGAATATTGGCTTGTAAACTGTCAATCATTAGGTGGCTATCGGTCTAAATCCGGGGCTAAATCCATAATATGTACACCTAAACCCATTAAAACACCCTTTGGTCTTCAGTTAAAGTAATGCTTTAGGTCGTGCAGAAGTACTGTGGGAAGCGCGGCATTTACCCTGATATAATACACCTTGTTTTTCTGACAAAATGTAGGCGATAGTTTTACAAAATCCTTTTGGGTGGTGATCCAATAGTCACAGCCCTTGCCCTCAATTCCAGCGTACTCATCCTTACCATAAATGACATGGTCATCAAAGGCTATTGTTACACTGGGAGGTAAATGAGTTTTCTGGATCATATCGAAAAAATGTGCTGGATTTCCAAGCCCTGCAAATAGTCCATATTCACCTTTTAATAAGCTCAACGCGATGTGCTTTTGGGTTGAGTCAATGACCTCATTCTCCAGTGTGATTATCAAGTTGGAATTGGAGTCAGGGCGGAGACCTTTTTTGCTGAAAATCAAGTGATCAGCCCGACCAATATTTTTGTGGTTTTCTCTCAAACGACCCCAGGGCAAAAGGTGGGTTTTAGCATTCTCAGGGAAGTCTATCAAGAGAATGTCCATATCCCGATGCAGGCGTCGATGCTGAAAGCCATCATCCAGGATGATCACATCTGGACTGAATGAATCCTCAATAAATTGTGCTCCCTTAAATCGGTCTTCAGAGACCACAACCGGTACGCCTGGAAAATTCTGGGCCATAAGAAAAGGCTCGTCACCTGAGTTTGCAGGGGTGCCGAGAAGCTCATTTTTATCTGAAACCACCACCAGTCCAGATGAGCTTCTACCATAACCTCGCGATAGAATTGAGGGCTGTTTTTTCTGCTGCAAAAAGTACTCAACCAGAGCTTGTACCAGGATGGTTTTACCGCTGCCGCCAACACTGATATTACCAACTGAAATGACCGTTGTTTTAACCTTGTGAATTTTAAAAACACCGCTATCAAAAAATAGATTTCTTAGAGAAGTAATCAGGCCGTAAACGGCAGCCAGAATGATGCGAAATGGCAATAACCAAGTCGCTGAAATTATGTAGTTTTTGAAACTCATAACTTTACGAAATAAAAGATTTATCCAGCTCGTCTTGATGTGCTTTACAATGCTCGCTGGCTCGGGCTAATTCAGCATCAAGATCCTTCCCGCGCAATTTTGGGTTAACCTTTATGGGCTCACCAAAACTTGCAATAGCCTTTGAGAAGGGAATCGGAATTGCAAATTTATCCCAGCCTTTCGCCCGGAGTGCCCATTTCGAAACTGTGGCGGTTGGGATGATGTACCCACCCAATTGTTGAGCTGTAACGAAGGTCCCCGGCTTCATGACACGACGTGGGCCACGCGGTCCATCTGAAGCAAAAGCCGAAACCTTTACATCTTGCTTTTTCAAGTAACGCAGCATTCCCATAAAGGCTTTTTTACCACCTCGTGTGCTGGAACCCCGGAAGGTCACATAATTCAACCCTTCCAAAACGGCACTGGCAATATCACCATCACCAGCCTGGCTCACAATTGCAGCAGGCTTGAGTGGCGACGTGAGATACCAGGCAATGAGCATGTCGCCATGCCAAAATTGAAAAACTACGGGTACTCCACTATTCAAAAGATGTTGAATGCGACCCCACCCTCGAACTTCCAACCTTAGACTTCGCCCAATGGCATTGACCAAATAGCCACCTACTCGACGAGCTCCACGCGAAATTTTGGTTTGTGTCTTTCGGTCTAAACCCATGGTCTAACCTAATTCACCCAGAATTTGTGAAGCGATAATTCTTGCACAGCCTGGTTGCCCAAGCGCAGTCTGCAAAAGCTCCAGCCTGCTTAGCATGGTCGAACGGTCTGCATCGTTGGTCAACAAACGTAGCACTTCCCGCGAGATAATCTCACCCGTGGCGTCTTTTTGAATCAGCTCAGGTACTGCGCGCTCACCAACAATGAGATTAGGCATGGCGAGATGCTCAATGTCAACCAGCAGCTTTCCGATGATATACGAAAGTGCCGCAATTTTATAGATCACCACCAGGGGTGTCCCCAGGAAGGCGGTTTCCAGGGTTGCCGTTCCTGAAGCCACAATGGCGACATCAGCGTGCGCCATCATGGGGTAGGGGTCATCATTAATGATGGTGAGGTTTGAGACACCCTTGAATGGTTCATAATAACTGTCTGAGAGTGATGAGAGCCCTGCCAGCGTGAATTGTATCTCAGGAATTTTTTCCTGGATCAACTGCAAAGTGTCAAGTACGGGGTGGGTGTGCAGTTCCATTTCATTGCGACGGCTGCCGGGAAGAATGGCCACCAGGGGTTTTGATATTTCCAGACCGTACTGCTTGTAAAAATCATCCTTTTCAGGGAGGTTGAATTTCTTTTCAACCAGAGGGTGGCCGGCAAAGGTCACAGGGATTCCCTGGTCTTTGTAGAAATCTTCCTCAAATGGAAAGATGACAAAAATGCGCTTGATGAATTTGCGCATGGTTTTGATGCGACCTTTTTTCCAGGCCCAGACCTGAGGAGATATGTAATAATACACAGGAATGCCCAGTGCCTTCAGTTTGAGGCCCAGGCGCAGGTTGAATCCAGGGTAATCTAGTAGAATGGCAGCATCGGGTTTCCGGGTCTTGCATTCCGCAACCACCCTGTTCATCACACCGGTGAAAAAGCGTAGGTGCTTGATTACTTCAATGAACCCTGTGACGGATAAATCTTTAACATGATAGAGGGAATCAAGGCCTTCTTGCTCCATGAGGTCGCCACCCAGCCCCCAGAATACATGCTGCGGGTTGTGAGCATTGATGGCAGCCATGAGGGGGGCCGCGTGGTGGTCACCGGAGATTTCTCCGGCCACAATAAGAAAGTTTTTTGCGCTGGCTTCTATTTCTGATCCACAAGTTGTTGGTTGATCAATTCGGCAATTCTTAAAGCTTCAAGCCCATCACTACCACTGACCAGGGGTGTTTCATTCTGGCGAATCGAAGCGGCAAAGGAAGCCTGCTCGGCGTACATGGCATCCAGCTTGGGCAGCTCACGATTGCTGTAGACAATAGATTTATTCGAACCTTCCATGGGAATAACCTTGTCACCCGCCACTTCAGACCCCTGCTCAATCAGTGAATACATCTCAGTTGAGCCTTTCTGGAAATCTATGGTGATATAGTTCTCGGGCTGGAAGATGCGCATCTTACGCATGGGATTGAGAGAGATTCTGCTGGCTGTAACATTGGCAACACAACCATTTTCAAAAGTCAGGCGAGCATTGGCAATATCAGCTAGCTTAGAGACGACAGCCAGACCATTGGCCTGAATGTCAGTTACGGGGCTTTTTACCAGGGACAGAATGATATCAATATCATGGATCATGTTTTCATGAACCACAGGATTATCGATACCCCTGGGAACAAAACTCACCAATCGATGCGCCTCAATAAATTTTGGTTCCAGATTGACTCCGTCCAGAGCTGCCAGCGCAGGATTGAAACGCTCTACATGGCCGACCTGGATATGGGTATTGTTTTTTTCTGCCAGGGCAACCAACTCTTCTGCTTCCTCAAGGGTTGTTGAGATCGGTTTCTCAATAAACACATGCTTGCCTGCCGCCAGAGCTGACCGGGCATAGGAGAAGTGAAATTTTGTAGGGCAGGTGATAAAGATGGCATCACAGGCTTCAATAAGTGCCAGGTGATCACTGGCAACGGGGACATCGAATTCCGTAGCTACCAGTTGTGCACGATCATTATCTGTATCATAAATACCCAGGCAGTCCCAGTCTTGATGTTGGCTGAGATGTCTGGTGTGAAAGCGGCCGATATGGCCCGCGCCGATCAAGCCGGCTCTGAGTTTTCTTGAGTTTTCCATAGCGCGAAAATTAAATCAAAACCACAGGGGTGAAAGGCTATTCCCGCGGAGGGGAGGTGAAACTTGTTATCAGGTATCCCTAACCCGTCTTAGCGAAGGAGCTTGCGACTGTGGCGATCTCCTAAATTATCTTGGATGTTCAAGTAGGGATCAAGATCCTTCGACTCCGCTCAGGATGACGATTTTGAAAACATTTTACCCGGCAAGAGGACATGGTTAACCCTCTCACCAACCCAGAAACCCATCGAACGCACAAACTCAACCCCCAATTCATTCATGGTAAAAATTGTATTTAAAGTTATTTTAGTTAGTCTTCCAAACGATTAGGATACATCCAAGAACGGTAAGGATCGGAAAATGTCGGCACGAGATATCATTTTAAAAGAACTACTTGAAGCCAGTCACCTCCAGGGCGTAGAAGCGTTGTTGGGCTGGGATCAAGAGACCTATATGCCTGAAGGTGCTGGTGCAGCACGATCTGAACAGGTGGCCTATATCACCACCCTCATGCATTCAAAGCTGGTTGGTGACCCCCTGAAGGATGCACTTGAAGAGCTCATTGACCTGCAAACAGGTGAATTGCGCATCATGACGCTCAATGATCAGGAAACCCGTCAACTCAAAGAAATCTGGAGGGATTACCGCCAGGAGGCTACTCTACCAGCAGATTTTGTCAGTGAGCTGGCCAAACACGCCTCCGTTTCCCAGCAGGCCTGGGTTCGGGCACGTAAAGACAATGACTTCACCTTCTTTGAGCCCTTTCTCACCAGGATGGTTCAAATGCAGAAAGAAAAAGCTGGCTACCTGGCCATTGGCGATACGCCTTATGACAGCCTTATGGATCAATTTGAACCAGACATGACTTCTGAAAAGGTGAGTGGTCTGTTTCAGGAAATCCGGACCAGACTGGTACCCCTGATTCAGAACATCCAGGAAGTGAAACATCGCGTTAATGCCAGCGTACTCACCAAAGAATATGAAATTGACAAGCAGTGGGATTTTGGTGTCAGCATGCTTGAAGCCATCGGCTTTGATATGAATCATGGCCGTCAGGACAAATCCGCTCACCCCTTTACCACCAGTACCCATCCAACTGATGTTCGTACCACCACCCGTCTGCGTGAGAATGATTTGAAGTCAGCCTTGCTGAGCACCCTCCATGAAGGCGGTCATGCCCTTTATGAGCAGGGACTGCCCATAGCGGAATATGGTAACCCGCTGGGTCAGGCCATTTCTTTGGGTATTCATGAGAGTCAATCCCGCATGTGGGAAAACCTGGTGGGTTTGAGCCCTCAATTCTGGCGCTTTGCTTATCCCAAATTGCAGGCCAAGTTTCCAGACCAATTGAGAAATACGGATCGAGATATGTTTCACGCAGCCATGAACCGGGTTCGCCCCAGTAAGGTTCGGGTTGAAGCTGATGAAGCCACCTATAACCTCCACATCATGCTGCGCTTCGAGATTGAGAAAATGCTGATCAATGAGAATTTCCCCGTGGCTGAATTACCCCAGCTCTGGAATGATAAGATGGAAGAGTATATCGGCGTCAGGCCGGAGAACGATTCTGAGGGTGTGCTTCAGGATGTGCACTGGTCTTTTGGTGCCTTTGGATATTTCCCCACCTATACATTAGGTAATTTGTACAGTGTGCAGTTCTTCAACCAGGCCAGAATAGATGTTGCTGGAATGGAAGAATCGTTTGCCCGGGGAGATTATTCAGGATTGCTGACCTGGCTACGAGAAAATATTCACAGCAAAGGCCGTGGTCGCAAAGCTGAAGAACTGGTGCTGGAGCTAGCAGGACAGGAACTATCCGCTCAGCCGTTTATGGATTACCTGGAAGCCAAATATCGCAAGGTTTACAACCTGAGCTAAAAAACCACCCCATGGAATCAAATCTGTTTTTTTGAGCCCCTTTCCATATTAAAACAAGGGGTCAATTTGAAGTTGACCTGAAACTCGAGTACTTGTTTTAAATGAAGGATGTATCATGCCCCACACTGTTCCAGAAATACTGTTCAACACCGTAAAGAAGTATCCCCAAAACATTGCCCTTAAAATTAAAAAAGGTGAGAGCTACCAAACCTTTACCTATAGTCAGCTATGTGATTCAGTTGAAATAATGACCAACGCCCTGGCGGGTCTGGGCTTGAAAAGTGGTGATAAAATTGCCATTCTATCTAATAATCGTCCGGAATGGCCCATCAGCGATTTTGCCATTTTTTGTCTGGGTGGTATCACGGTTCCCATCTATCAGACCCTGCCCCCCAATCAGATTGAGTTTATCCTGAAAGATGCTGAAGCCCGTGCGATTTTCGTTGAAGACCAGGAGCAGTTCGAAAAAATTCAGGAAATTGATACATCTTTGCCAAACCTGGAGTTCATAATTTCCATTGAGCCAGTTGAATCCTCAATGCGTGAAGTCAGCACATTCAAGGAGCTATTAGAAACCGGACAACAATACGCTCAGAAGCATCCAGACTTTTTTGAGACCAGCATGGCATCCATCGATCCAGAAAGCATCTGCAGCCTGGTTTACACATCGGGAACCACGGGAAATCCCAAAGGCGTCATGTTGCATCACCGTGGGTTTGTTCATGATATTATTCATTCAGAAGCCCGCTTGAACTTGCAACCCACCGATACCTTCCTGTCTTTTCTGCCCTTGAGTCATCTGTATGAAAGGCTTGCCGGTCACTGGTGCCCCATGTATGTGGGTGCCACCATTCACTATGCCCAGAGCATTAATACCGTTATTGATGACTTAAAGGATGCCAGGCCCGATGTGATTGTTAGCGTGCCCCGTGTTTTTGAAAAAATAGCCGCCAAGGTTCAGGAGCAGGTTGAGAAAAGCTCTGTCATCAAGCAAAGCATCTTTCTCTGGGCCCAGAAGGTTGGCAAACAGTATCACAGTGATAAAATTGATAACAAGCTGACCTGGTGGCTAAAAACTCGCTACGGCTTGGCAGATCGTCTGGTCTTTAAAAAGATCAAAGAAATTATGGGTGGCAACATGCGCTACCCCATTGCTGGCGGAGCTCCCCTGTCAGTGGAGACGCTGAAATTCTTTGAAGCTCTGGATATGCAGATAATCGAAGGCTATGGCATGACAGAGGGCCACCTTATCATCACATTGACGCCCTTCGGGCATACCCGCTATGGGTCATGCGGTCAACCCATTGAAGGGGTTGATGTGAAAATTGCCAGTGATGGCGAAGTGCTGGTCAAGGGAACCACACTCATGTCAGGCTATTTCAATCGTCCTGACCTGACTGAAGAAGCCATTAATGCAGAGGGTTGGCTGTGTACCGGAGATATTGGACATCTAGATGAAGAGAATTATCTCTACCTCACTGATAGAAAAAAGAATATGCTGGTCACTTCTGGCGGTAAAAACATTATGGCGGCACCTGTGGAAAACACCCTGAAGAAGAGTAAGTATATTGAAGATGTGTGTCTCATCGGGAATCAACGCAAATTTGTCAGCGCCTTGATTATCCCCAGCTATGAAGCACTGCATCTGTGGGCAGCAGAGCAGGGTATAGAATTTTCCAGTGACGAGGCGTTGATTTCCAACCCCACCGTTGTGGATTTTTATGAAACCAATATTCAGCAGGTCCAGGATCACCTCGCTCGCTTTGAAAAGGTCAAAAAATTCATTCTTCTGGCAACCCCCCTCACAGTTGAGAGTGGCGAATTAACACCCAGTCTGAAGATCAAACGATCCGTGGTTGAAAAAAACTATGCCGGGCAAATTGACGCCATGTATGCGGAGCAAAACCAGAATTACTAATGTCGATCAGCAGCAAAGAGGGATTTATGGATATCAATACCAAGCGAATACAGAAAAGCATCGTTGTAGCAGCCCGTCTCCATGACACCTGGTTGCGGTGGACAACCCCCGCCGGCCTCAAGACATTTTTCGGCATGGATAACAAGGTTGAATTACATCCTGGTGGGGCCTATGAAATCTATTTCCTCATGGATAACCCAGAGGGAACCCGCGGTGGAGAAGGCAATCAGGTTTTAAGCTATCTTCCTGACGAAATGTTATCCTTCACCTGGAATGCTCCACCCACAATACCTGAGGTTCGCAATCATGACCACAGAACCTGGGTAGTGGTCACCTTCAAAGCCGTGACTACCGAGAGCACTGAAGTCACCCTGAATCATGTGGGTTGGTTAGATGGTGATAAGTGGGACGAGACCTACGCTTATTTTGACAATGCCTGGGATATGGTTCTGAACTCTCTCCAAGAAAACTGTAAAGCCTAACCACAAAGATCACAGAGCGCACAGAGAAAAGCCATTTTTAATTGTCTGTTAAACACCTTCTCGGACATTGAGCCCGCCGAAATGTCGAATCCAACTATATGTCCCTCGTCTTCCCGAGCGGTCTACGGGTCTAAGCTCAAAGAGCGTAGTCCTGAGTCTAAGGATTAAGATTTATCCTTTTGTGTGGGCGATTGCTTCGTCGTACCTCCTTGCAAAGACACCTTGAAAAATTCGTTGTATCCGTTTATTTCGTTGAAAAACAAGAAGGATTCAGGGTAAGGATCAAGATCCTTCGACGGGCTCAGCAAGACGAGCGTTTGTGTTCCATCAAAGACAAAAGCTTTTCTTTGCACCCTGCGTACTCTGCGGTTACAGTCATTCGTGAAATTAGCGCAATCCGTGGTTCCCAAAGCCGATGCAAATCCTAAATTCCCAGCCGATGAGAATTAAACTAAAAATGAAAGTATTATATATATGAAACCCGTTGTACTGATTGTTTTAGATGGCGTAGGCTATACCGAGAGAACCGAAGGAAATGCCGTTCTGGCAGCCAACACACCCAATATGGACGCCTACAGAAAGAAATACCCCCGTAGTCTACTGGGCGCCTCAGGTGAAGCGGTAGGACTACCCGATGGTTTTCAGGGGTCCAGTGAAGTGGGTCACCTGAGCATGGGTGCCGGCAGGGTGGTCATTCAGGAACTGAAACGCATCAATGATCAGCTGGAGAGTGGTCAGATTTATTCAGGAAAGCTCTGGCAGGCCATGATGTCCCAGTGGAAAGTAAAGAACTCAACTTTTCATCTGTTAGGACTCTTGCAGGATGAAGGCGTGCACGCCCATTACGACCACCTTTTCAAATTTATCCGTCAGGCCGTAAAAGAAAACCCTGCAGGGAAGATTGCAGTACATCCTTTTATGGATGGTCGCGACACCCCGCCGCGTAGTGGTCTGGAGCACCTGGCCAAGCTTGAAGCAGTGATCAATGATTTTGAGAATGTCTCTATCGGCACCCTTATGGGTCGCTATTACGGCATGGATCGTGGAAATGTCTGGGAAATAACCGATCAGGCCTATGATTGCGTTGTCTTTGGAAAGGGTCAGGGCATGACCTCTCCGGCTGATGCCATTCAAGCCTCATGGGAAAAGGACAAAACCCCCAGCGGGGAAGACATGTTTGATGAATATATCCCACCCTTTGTCATGGATGGTTACACCGGTGTTAATGCTGGTGATATTGTACTGCATACCAATTATCGTCAGGATCGGGCCACCCAGCTGACCAAAGCTTTTGTAGAAAAAGATTATCCGGGATCACCCAAACCACCCCTGGATGTTCTGTATGCCGGAATGACAGCCTACTATGATGGCTTTGAGAATTTTCTACTGGTAGAAACACGTGCTGACGATGCTGAACCACCAGTCACAGTCGGTCAACTCATTGCTGAAGCAGGCCTGCATCAGTTACGCATGGCCGAAACTCAGAAGTTTCCCCATGTAACCAGTTTCTTCAATGGCAAGCTCACCACTCCTTATAAAAACGAGGAGCGTGTTGAGCTGAAAGGTCGATTTGACCCTGCCAGTTTCGCAGACCATCCCGAAATGGAAGCCTATCGTGTTACGGATGCCTTTCTCGAACAACTGGCTGCTGACAAATATGATTTCATTATGGTGAATTATGCCAATGGTGATATGGTGGGGCATACCGGCAATTTTGATGCAGGTGTCAAAGCTGTTGAAGTCCTGGATGAATGCCTGGCAAAAATCATCCCGGCCACCCTTGAGCGTGACGGACAAATCCTAATGACTGCTGATCATGGCAATGTGGACCAGATGATAGACTATGAGACCGGAGCAGTCCGCACCAGTCACAGCCTGAATCCGGTTGAGCTGCTTTATATGGCCGACGACTCCAAATTGCATATTGAACTCTCCGATGGTGTCCTTTCCGATCTTGGTGTGACCATTTTGGACCTGCTGAATATTGATATCCCCACTGAGCTTGATGCCAGGGTTCTTATTACCAGAAAATAAATGTTTTTTCTATTCCGGGCGCGGATTCGAAACGAAGTAAGACGAGAGCATAGCTCGTAGTCAATCCGCGCTTGGTGATAGTACGAAATCCTTGCTCCGCACATTTCCAGACAGAACTTGTCTGCAAGCTAAGTCATTAAAAAAATGAAAGACCACACATATGAAGATTAAAATCATAATGCTGTTTATGTTGGCATCTATCCTCGCTGGAGCACAGCCTGGTGTTTCCATTCATAAGTTGAACAATGGCATGGAAGTCCTGCTCATTGAGAATAAAGCGCTGCCCATGGTAGGCGTCAATATGGTAATTAAGACCGGTTCTGCGTATGAAACCTACGAAACCAGCGGTATGAGTCACATGTTGGAGCACCTGCTCTTTAATGGCACCACGACCCGGACCCAACGTGAACTTTACGATGCCACAGACCTCATCGGTGGATACAACAACGCCAATACGGGTGACTATTATACCAATTTTATGATGGTCATGCCCGCTGAGGATCAGGTTGCGGGAATGGAAATTCAGGCCGACATGCTGTTCAACTCCATCCTTCCTGAAGATAAATTCGAAAAGGAAAAGGGCGTTGTTCTTGAAGAAATTGCACAAAGCCTGTCGAAGCCGGCTACCCAAATGGAATACAATCTGGCCGCCGAGATGTACAAGGGGCACTCACTTTCCTTGCCCACCCTGGGAACCTATGCCACTATCGAGCACATGACCCGAGATGGTGTAAATGACTATTACAAATCTACTTACCGGCCAAACAATATGATTCTCAGTGCCATTGGAAATTTTGACAGTGCCAGCATGCTTAACGAGATCAATCGTATCTATGGGGCCGCTTCACCCGGTTCTGTGTATAGACCCGAAGACACCCAGCTGAAAACCGGGATGCAGCAGCCACATAACATGGGTTTAGCTCCCGGGGCATGGTTGGATCGATACTATAGTGGTGAGATTGCCACGCTACATCAGATCTATACGCTGCCAGGTGATGCCTCAAAGGAGTTTATTCTGCTACTGAATATGGGGTTGAAGGACCTCAAAAAGCGCACTGAGCCTAAACTAAAAGAATTATGGCCAGAGGTTGTGGATGGGCTCTCCGTTGAATTTCATACCAGCCCCATCGCCAATTATGTCGACTTGAAACTCAACATGCAAAGTGAGTCAGATACCAGGGAAATCAGTGCAATGTTAAACAAGCTGGTTGCTAAGGCTAAATTCAGAATTCCTGCCACTACTGTGGCATCTCTGGCCACCAAAGAGAAGACAGCCTTTCTGCAGAACGTGGAAAAACCCCATATGTTCGGAATCTACAATGCCTTTGATCTGGCCGTACGTGGAATTGATGCTGTGCTAAACCTACCGACAGAAGCGGAGTTCAGCAAAGCGGCACAAGAACTGAAATACTTCCGGTTGGATATGACACCGACGGTGATTTTCCATCACGCGCAATCCACAGTAGCAGAAACTTCCATAAGTGAAGTAAAAACTACTCTGGTCCAGGAGCCTGCTAAAGGAATGGGCCTGGTGATAAGGCAGAATCCGGCGACTGAACTTTTGGCCATCCACTACCTCTTCAAATTTAAATCGGCCTACGAGGCAGAGTATGGAGCTGAGGCTTCCAAATATTTGCACGATTGCTTTGGACAGCGCATGAAGAGTGCGGCAAAAATGGCTCAGAGTCAGCAATATGGTCTGAAATTCACAGTGAATGACAACCCCTGGATTCCAATGGACAATATTTACCTCCATCCGGACTTTGGGTATATCCGAGTTGAGGGGTTGGCCCATGATCTGGAGGGTGCCATTTCTTTCCTGAATATGGAGTTGAACTACTTTGTGCCCACCATTGAAGAATTTAAGATCGCGCAGGGAAAGTTCTCTCAATCCATGATGCATGGCAGCAAGGATAAAGCAAAGGATCGGTTCGATACATTGGTCGATTCTGTGCTGTATGGCGCTTCAGATCAAAAGGAAGACAAGGCTTTGACTTATGAAGGTCTGGTGGCCTTTACTGCAGAACATTTTGATGTCAATAATCGCATTGTCAGTGTGGTATCTCCAGAGCCGGAGGACAAAGTGACCCGCCAGCTACTACCCAGAAAGGGTAACCAGCCATCGAAGCTTTTTCCCTTTACTAACAAATCATATTTGACACAATCAGCCACCACCAGTGTGGATGAATCCGGTGGCGGTGAGCGTTCCTATTTATTCTGGGGATTTATCAAGGATGTTGAATCTGGTGATAAAGCGGCCCTTAAAGCGTTGGGATTGATCCTCTCGGATAAGATTTCCTTCGATGTTCGCGAGCAGCAGGGCCTGGCTTACAGCATTAGAGCTACTGCCAGTGTTCGCAATGACAAAGCCATGTTCTATATCAGTCTGGGAACGCGGCCTCAGAACGCAGAGGTACTGATCCCTCAGTTTCCATCACTGATGAGCCATGTTACCCTGGGTGAGCTGACCGAGGAGGATGTTCAGAAGACCATCAATATGTATCTGGGTCGCATGATGTTTCGTCGTCTGTCAAGTATCAACCAGGCCTATTACCTTGGGACCTCATTATTCTTTGAAAATGATATGAATCATGATCAGGAATTTCTGGATGCCTTGAAAAGGGTCACCCTTGCTGACGTGAACAGAGTCGCTGATAAATATTTGAAAGCAGAAAACCCAATTTCGATAGTTGTTAGATAGCTACTCGTCATCCTGAGCCCGTCGAAGGATCTTGCTCCATAATTGTGAAGATTCTTCGTATTGCTCACAATGACCCACAGAAAGATTCTTGCATGGACATTTGGAGGCTAACATGAATCAGTTTACGCGTCCCACGACAAGCTCAGGAAGACGCTTCGGCTTGGTATTCAGAGTAAGAGTGCTCCCGAAACCAGACCAACATTGAAACACGACCAAAAGAACTAGAGGATCAAATGAGAAGATATATACAAGCGCTGACAGCCCTGATTTTAATGTCCATCATCCTGGCCTGTCAGTCCACCACGGTGAGTGAAGTGACTTTTAAATCTCACAAACTGGATTTCAGCATAAATGTGAATAATCACTCCGCAATCTTCACAGATACGGGGCAAATTCAGGTAAATGAAGGGGCAAACCTGCTTTATCTGGCACCTGATGTTGAAATATCTACGGTGACTATTTCTGGAGTAGCAGTAGACTTTATGGTATTGGACACTTTGAAATTAGCGGCTATAAACTCATCATTAGCTTATAGTATTCGCGCATTAGACCCACCAAATGATGCGATGTGGCTGCTTTTTGAGCAAAACAGTTCCCAAACCACAGATTTCACAATCGAATACTCAGGTGTTTTCCATGAAGATGTTTCTGAAGTCAAGTTTTCCAATCAGAATGTTGGTCGGGAAGTCACTGGAACCATCTTGGAGCAGGGGGCATATTTTAGTCCTTCATCCTACTATTACCCCAGGGGTAATGATGGTCTCATGAGTTTCGAAGTGACTGCCACCATTCCTGCTGCCTGGGAGTCTATTGCTGACGGGAATAAAGTAGGAGATATATTGACTGGCAGCACCCGATTACAGATATGGCAGAATCCCTATAAATCCGATGGTCTAATGTTTATGGCCGCTCCCTATGTTGTAAAACATGCCAAAGCCGAAGATGTGGATGTCTACTGTTACTTCTTCGAAGAAGATACCAGTCTGTTCGAAACCTACCTGCCGGCCACTGTTGACTATGTAAACATGTATTCAGAGATGATTGGTCCCTACCCCTACAAGCGTTTCACCGTGGCTGAAAATTTCTTTCCCACAGGTTATGGAATGCCCGCCTGGACCCTCTTGGGGCAACAGGTGATTCGCCTGCCATTTATTGTCATGACCTCCCTTGGTCATGAAGTGCTTCATAACTGGTGGGGCAACAGCATTTATGTGGATTATAAAAAAGGGAATTGGTGTGAGGGCCTCACAGTCTACGGAGCGGACTATCGCTATAAATTGAAACGAGGACCTTCAGCAGCTCGTGATTACCGTAAAGATATCCTGAAACAGTACAAAAATTATGTCACCGCAGAAAATGAATTTCCAGTGCGTGAGTTTGTGGCCAGACATAACGCCGAGAGTCGCACTGTTGGCTATAATAAAACCATGATGATCTTTCACATGATAGAGGAGCTGGTTGGCGAGGAAGCCTTTTTCCAGGCCTGGCGGGATGTCTATGATCAGAACCGGGGGCAAAAGATTTCCTGGGAACAGTGGATTGCTGCTTACGAGAAAACATCAGGCATGGATCTGAGCCACATCATTCCGCAGTGGGTAGATCGTGTGGGGGCGGCACAGATCGCAATCAAATTGCTTGATTCAAGGTTTGAAGCAGGTCATACCCGTGTAAAATTTCAGGTGGAGCAAATTGGTGGGGATATCTATACCCTCAAACTTCCGGTGAAGTTCTATGGGGTGGAGCAGCAGGATGGCATGGTAGGACTTTCAGATACTTCAGCCATTTTTGAGTTCACTGTAGAAGGCAAAGCCACTGCATTTGAACTGGATCCTGACTATAACACCTTTCGTCATCTCTATCCCCAGGAAATTGAAGCCACTGTTGCCGCAGCCATGGGTGCTGAAGAGAAACACTTCTGGTACAATACCGAAGCTGAGAGCCCTGCTATAAAAGCGTTTGGTGATGCCATTACAGAGGGTAATATCACACCGGTTTTGATTGACAGAACTGTAGATATTGTTATGGAAGGCAATAGCGCAATATTCAGTTTGAATCCCGCAGACTTACCCCAGAATCTGGCACAACAAATTGAAATAGATAAAGCATCTATCATCATAAATGGACAGTCATTCCTGCGAGAGGGACATACTTTTGTCCTCAGCACTGAGGACAAAGAGATTTCCGCCAAAATGTTAGTTGTGATTTCTGATGACCTGGAATCACTGCCTCGGATAGGGCAACTCATCCCGCATTATGGCAAATACTCCTACCTTGTGTTTAAAGGGCCACGTAATGTTGCCAAAGGTCAATGGCCAGCCTTAACCAGCCCATTGAGGGTTGAATTGTAAAAATATGGAATGAAAATGACTTTCTGAAACATTGTTCGCCCAGAAATTACCCCAGGTCGGGTTTTGGGCTCACTTTTTTTAGAAATTTGTTGGGATATTGTTATGCCCCTGTAGGTTGATCCCACAAGTGGGATGATCAATATATGTACTAGCGGATTCGCCCAGAACCTTTGCCAGGAAAGGACTCAGGACGATCTTATCTCCTCGTGAAAAGTTAAACTTAGAATAGAAAGCCGGTCCCCACGCCACATAATTACCAGATTTGGGAACAGACACTCCCAAACATGAATTTTGCACACCCCAATGATGATTTCCACCGGCAAAACATGACATAAACAGTGCATGCCACTATCATTTACCCGGTTATTCATCAAATTGTGTTTTGATTTGGCATCGCATTTGCTATTATTCGACCGTTCGTTCGAATAATCGAATTGACGGTTAAGAAAAGGACCCTGACGTGACAACAGACCGCAAAGCAGCCGAAAGAGAAGCTCGCCAAAAGCTTATACTTCAAGGCGCCTTAACCGTTTTCAAAGAAAAAGGATTAGAGGGGGCGAAGATCGATGAGATCGCTCGTGTTTCCGGCTTTGGAAAAGCGACGCTCTATTATTACTTCTCCTCTAAAGAGGAAATTTTCAATGCCCTCCTCCTCCATGGATGGCTACAACTCTGGCGTGAATTAGAAGAGACGATCGAGGGTGGTGACAGCCCGAGACGTACCTTCATCTCCATGTTAAAAAAGATCGCCGAAGTGGTTAACGCCGACCGTCCTCTCTATGAATTTTTATTCTTTGTCCCCCGTTCCTACAGTTCAGAAGAAATCGAAAAAGCTGAATGGAAACAATATCAGACTCGCCTCTATCGAGTGCTTTTGGAGCTCATTGAGGCAGGTATCGAGAAAAACCAATTCCCGCAAATGAATCCAGATCTGGTTCTCAAAGCGTTGGGTGGTCTCTTCCATGGCCTGGTTTTCTGGGGCAAAGACAATCAGATTGTTAGTGAGGATCTTATTGAAGAGATGCTCGACAACATGCTAAAATCAAACTAGGATCCCATGTCATATAAGAAAATCACACAAGTGCTGTTTGGAGTGCTGGTAATCGTTGTACCGCTCCTTGCTCAACCATCCGTTCATACAGTAACAGGAAAAATTTTAAACGAAGATACCGCCCAACCTTTACCCTATGTCAATCTTGTCCTGACGGAACTAGGCCTGGGCTCCACATCTAACGATGATGGTTATTTTTCTATCTCTGATTTACCCACAGGCACGCATACCCTTTCAATCAGCTATATTGGTTTTGAAGAGAAAATCTTTGAAATAAGTGTCCCACAGGGTGCACCCTTAAACCTCTCCTTAAAACCAGAATTAATTGAAATGTCTACCCTGGTCGTAACCGGAACCCGTACGGAGCGTTTTCTTAAGGATGTGCCAGTCACCACCCAGGTGATCACCAGAGAAAAACTCCAGGAAGCCGGTGGTTCAGATATCTCCCAGGTCCTGGGTTATGTCACTGGAATTGCAGTGGTGGAAAACCAGTTTGGGACAGGGATTGAGCTTTCAGGCTTCGATGCCAATCATGTTCTGGTGATGATTGATGGTGTCAAAATGATTGGACGCACCAATGGCCAACTTGATATTAGCCAGATTCCCGTTGAACAAATCGAGCGCATTGAAGTGGTGAAAGGGGCCGCCTCAGCACTTTATGGCAGTGAAGCCATGGGTGGAGTGGTAAACATTATTACTTCCAAATCTAACCACGACCCCGGAATCAAGATAGGGAGTGTTCTAGGGGGTTACGGTCGCCTTGGAGGCAGTATATCATTAAGCGCGAACCTGCTGGGGTGGAAATCCAAATTACATGCGAATTCACGTATCTATGGTGGCAATACACTGAACACAGGTAGTCTCTGGGAAAATGGCAGCGCATATGATAAGCTGAATTACGGTTTTCAAACCGTTGGACACCTGACTGAAGCCCTGTCAATGGACTTTCAAATTTCACGTTTTACAGAAGTTCAAACCGCAGATGTTTCTACGAACTTTGATGATGTCACCACCAACCTGAGAAATACAGGCCGTCTGGAACTGGTCAGTAAAGGTCAACTCATGACCTGGACCATGGGTCTTGACTATTCCGATTATGACCATGTATATGAACGAGTTGTTACCTCAAGCGGTTTTGTCTCTTCCTCCGACCAGACCCTGGAGCAGCTTATTCGGGGAGAGTTACGCGGACAAATGGATCATAATGACCATGCCCTAATGCTTGGTGTGGGTAATGAGAGTGAAAGAACAGAGTCTGATCGTATTGTAGGTGGTGAGCAGAACGCATCTCTGAGCCATCTCTTCCTTCAAGATGAGTGGTCTCTAACCCCAAAAACCTCAACCACTCTTGGGGCACGTTGGGATTCCCACTCAATTTATGGTGACTACTTATCACCAAAGATTTCTTTGATGTTCAAACCCGAGATGATTTCCCGAATCCGGCTTTCTTTTGGGCAGGGATTCAGAGCCCCGACCTTTAAAGAATTGTTTATTGACTACACGGTGGTTGGTATCGGCTATCGGATTATTGGTAATCCCGAACTGAACCCAGAAAGGTCCAATAATTTCAACCTGGATTTAGAGAGGTGGCACACCCAGAAATATCATGGGAGAATGAATTTCTTCTATAACCGGATTGAGAACCTGATTGACTATACCTTTCTTCGGCTGGAAGACAATATGCAGCTCTGGCAAACCGCCAATATCAAACAGGCTATTACCAGCGGTGCTGAAGTTGATTTAACATACTTTTTTAACAAACGGGTTGAATTGACCATGGGCTACGCATTTCTAAATACCTGGGATGTTGACAATGAAAGCCCAATCAACCTGAAAGCCAAACACAAGGCCAACACCAGTTTGCGCATCAAGCTAACCAATTCTGCCAGCTTCAATGTTAGTGGTCAATATATTGGTGATCGATACTATGGAGAAGAAGGTCTTTCCGGAGATATAGAATCAGAAGAATGGATTGATAGCTACACCATCTGGAACCTGCACCTGCAGAGCAAACTCATCTATGGTTTTAATGGTAATCTTGGCATAAAGAATTTAACCGATGTTTATGATCCGGTTTGGGGTCCCATGCCTGGTAGAGAATGGTACTTTGGAATTAACTACAACTACGAAAACAAAAAGAGGTAACAATGCTTAAAAAGACACTATTGATCACATTGGCTGCATTTCTCATGTTTGGCTGTGAATCAGACGACAATGATGATGCTCCAGAAACCTATAGTTTTGTATCCGATAATGTGAAAACAGGACCGGAAAATTATTTTTCATTTGCAGATAATTCAGCAGATACATTGGGTACTGGAAGCTGGGACATCATGTTTGCCACCTTCTCATTCTCTCCCGTCCCCGGAATGACCATTAGCAGTCCATATTTTATGGGGGCTCCAGATCTGGGTATTGCTCAGGTGGATGCGGCTTCTCTTGATGATGTTACAGAAGTTCCCGGTAGCTTCTCTACAGGAACATTTTCCACTATTGAAGAAGAAGATAACTGGTATACCACCAACGATGCACACATTGTTGAGGCTCTGGATTATGTCTATGTAGTCAATACTGCCGATGGAAAATATCCAGCTTTTGAGATTACAAATTATTACAGTGATATGGGTGAAAGTGGTGTCTATACCATCGCCTGGAAATATCTCTCAGAATAGATGTAGTAACATATAGTTGTTCAAAGAAGGCTCCATCTTGGAGCCTTCTTTGTTTTAGCCGCGGGATTCCGGGACTCTCTGTGGTTAATAAGGAGCTACCCCCAAACCCGTCACCGCGAGGGAGCTTGTGACTGTGGCGATCCTTCTTTTCCGTTCAGTAATTTGGAGATTGCTTCGTCGTACCTCCCCGCAAAGACGTTATTCAGAATTCGTTCAATTCGTTGTAAGAAGAATCAATTCTCCGCGGTATTAGCGCAATTCGAGGTTCAAAAAACCCTTTGCGACCCATTCGCTCCTTGCAGTCAATATGAATTAATAGCTCAAGGATCAAGATCCTTCGACAAGCTCAGGATCACAATTTAAATGGTTCGTTCTATTCGTTAGGTTCGTTGTAAAAAAGAGGGATTACTTCACACCATTATAAATGGCAGTGATTCCAAAAGTGAGATCCTGATGCTTGACATGGTGAAAACCCTCACTGGTCAGCAAGGCCTTAAAGTCATGCCGATCAGGAAAATGCCGAACTGATTCAGGCAAGTAGGTGTATGCTGATTTGCTGGACATCACTCCAGCCAGCTTGGGTAGAATATGATCAAAATAGAAACGATAGAGCCGGCCAAAAAACCAGCCCTGGGGTTCCGAAAACTCCAGAATAGACATGCGCCCACCCGGCTTCAAAACACGATAAAACTCACCCAACGCTGCGGAAATGGTACCTACGTTACGGATGCCGTAACTGATGCTCAACGCATCAAAAGTATTGTCCTGAAAGGGCAGGTTCTCAGCGTCGCCCTGAACCACTTCAAATTTGCGGGATAACTGACGAGCATCAATCTTCTTTTTGGCCAGCTCCAGCATGTTGAAGGAAAAATCCAGGCCAACTACCCTGACATCTGCTGCTTTTAGGGCTGAAAATCCCTGATCCCCAGTTCCCGTGGCTACATCCAGCAATACCTGTCCGTCTTTGAGCTGCAAAGCGTGGACAGATTTCCTGCGCCAGTATAGGTCAGTTCCCAGGCTGAGAAAATGATTCAGAAAATCATAGCGCCTGGCTATGCCATCGAACATGGTCTGTACCTGTGTTTTTTTAGCTTCCCCGCTGTGAAAAAATTCTGAATCTGACATATCAAGTCCTTCTTATAGGTTCTGCCAACAATCTTGGCGATGCAGTCAGAGTTTACAAGACATTTACATGTATTGGGTCCCGCGTGCTCCAGATGTTCCGTGTATTTGAAAGCCATTGGTATTTGTTTTTTTGAATAGTTTTCAGCAAAAGATCAGCACAAAAAAAGGTTGGGTAAGATGTAAAACCAATGGAATTTGGTAGGGTGCAAATACAATTGTATTAATTGACGAAAACATGGCGCGATGAAACTTCTGAACCTTGGATCAATTGGAAAAAACCTGACACTGTTAGTCATGCTGGTGGTTCTTCCAGCAATGGCTATTCTGGTCTATTCCGGGATGGAACAGAGGAGACAGTCCATTGAAATAGCCCAGGGAGAGGTTCAGCTAATAGCCAGCGCCATGTCCGAGCTTCAAAAAGACCTGGCCATCTCCTCCAAACAGACCCTTTCAACATTATCCCTGCTTCCAGAAATTCGGTCATTAAACATAGCTGCCGTTCGAGGAATTCTTAAAGCAGTTTTGGAAAGAAACCCTGACTTTCAAAATATTGCATTTACAGACGCGGCAGGCACTGTTCTGGCCTCTGGGATTTCCTCTGGTGCTGTCAGCCTAAAAGACCGCAAACATGTCAGGGATGCCATTTCCCAAAAGTCATTCGCCGTTGGTGTATATATCATGACCCGCGTGGGTGAACAAAAACCCGCCTTTGCTTTTGCCTATCCCGTTCTGGAAACTTCAGGCGAATTGATTGGGGTTTTAACGCTGGCCATCTCACTGGAGCGTTTTTCAAGAATACATGCTGCAGCTACCATGGCCGACAAATCTTTTGTTGCCATTACAGATCACAAAGGGATTCGCCTGTATTATTATCCCCCCAACCAAGCGTCAAACCCCATAGGGAAACCAATTAAAGCCCAGTCCTGGAATGTAGCCCAGGGAGCTGATCAGTCAGGCCGATTTACTTCCAGGGGTTCAGATGGTGTTGCACGCATCTTTGCCTATGACCAGGTTCGACTTCATCCTGACTCCCCCCCCTATATATATGTCTGGGCAGGAGTTCCCGAGGCCGATATTCTCAGACCGGCAAATGTGGTTTTGACACGCAACCTGCTCATCATGCTATTGGTAATGCTGCTGACCCTGTTCATTTCCTGGTTGCTGGGAAAACAGATGGTA
This sequence comes from Fidelibacterota bacterium, assembly GCA_016844955.1. GTDB lineage: Bacteria > Fidelibacterota > UBA8477 > UBA8477 > JABMPR01 > JABMPR01. The sequence continues at coordinate 36,388 of JAERTH010000151.1, forward strand.
ATCTTACCCATTAAAAACCTGGTGACTCTTGTTCAGAAGTTTGCCAGGGGAGACCTGGATATGCGCCATGAGTATGCAGATGATCCAGATGAATTTGAAATGCTGACGGATGCGTTTTACGATATGGCTGAAGCTTTAAGTGTGAGCCAAAAACTGCTCCAGGGGAATGAAGCTCGCTTCCGCCTGATTATGGATAGTCTGGATGCCCTGGTCTACGTAGCTGATATGAACACCCACGAAGTCTTATTCATCAATGAATATGGAAAGGAAAAGATCGGGGATATCACAGGACTCACCTGTTGGAAAACCATTCAACAAGAACAAACGGGACCCTGTGAATTCTGTACCAACAAGCATTTGCTTGATGAAAATGGACAGCCAGGTGATATTTATACCTGGGAATTTGAAAACAAAAACATGAAAACCTGGTACTACATCCGCGACCGGGCCATTAAGTGGGTAGATGGTCGCTATGTACGTCTGGAAATTGCCACAAATGTAACCGAAATGAAAAGGGTTGAAACCAGCCTGTTTCAGGAAAAAGAACGACTGGCTGTGACCCTGCGCAGTATTGGCGATGGTGTGATCACCACCAACACCAGGGGTGAAGTGGTCTTAATTAATGATATCGCAGAACACTTAACGGGTTGGCAAAGTGCAGATGCCGTGGGCCATCCGTTGTCCACGGTCTTCAATATTATTCATCAGGAATCACGGGTTACCTGTGCCAACCCGGTGGATAGAGTACTGTCTTCAGGTGAAAATATTTCTCTGGAAGAGAATACGGTCTTAATCGCAAAAGATGGATCCGAAAAGAGCATTGCTGATAGTGGTGCACCCATAAAAAGTGAATCAGGCGAAGTCATTGGTGTGGTATTGGTATTCAGGGATATAAGCGAACAATTACAAACCGCGAAAGAACTGACCAAAGTTAAGAAACTTGAATCTATCGGTGTTTTAGCTGGAGGAATCGCCCATGACTTTAACAATATTCTGACAGCTATTCTTGGCAATATTGATTTATCACTTGATGCCACAGAACTCTCGGGTGAAACCCGCACGCTCTTGCTTGAAGCTGAAAAAGCTTCCCATCGAGCGCAATCTCTCACGGGTCAATTACTTACCTTTGCCAAGGGTGGAGAACCGATCATTACAACCGCATCGCTGGTGGAAGTAGTTAAAGACTCAGCCGATTTTGTAGTACACGGTGATAAAATTGCCATTCACTACGAGTTTGCCGATGATCTGTGGTATGTCGATATTGACAAAGGGCAGATCAGTCAGGTCATTCAAAACATTATTCTGAATGCCAGGGATGCCATGCCTGACTGGGGCAATGTTTATGTTTCCGGGGGAAATATCTACGCAGAAGACGCAATGCCCGGCCTGGAGAAAAAATATTATGTCAAGCTAGAAATAACAGATACTGGCTCTGGTATCCCACATGACATCCAGGAAAAAATATTTGATCCCTACTTTTCAACAAAACCAGATGGCTCTGGCCTGGGACTGGCAATCACCCATTCAATTGTCACCAAGCACGCAGGCAAAATTGAACTGAGTTCTGTGCCTGACAAAGGCAGCACTTTTACCATATATCTACCAGCCTCCGTGGATGACCAGTTAGAGCCCACCCCAACCAGCAAGCCTCCACTCATTATTGCTGAAGCAAAAGTCCTGATCATGGATGATGAAGCTTCAATCAGAGATGTGGCGTCGGTTATGCTTGGCAGAAAAGGGCATGAGGTGGTTACAGCGGTAAATGGAACTGAAACCCTGGAGCTCAATAAACAAGCACTTGATGAAGGGTCACCCTTTGATCTGGTAATTATGGATCTAACCATTCCCGGTGGCATGGGTGGCAAAAAGACCATGCAAAAACTGCTGGAGATTGACCCCAATGCCAGGGGCGTTGTTTCAAGTGGCTACTCACATGACCCTGTCATGGCTAATTTTCAGACCTTTGGGTTTTCAGGAGCCCTGGTTAAACCCTACCTGGTAACAGATCTCATAGAGACCATTAATCAATTGTTGGCATAGTTATGTCATTGTTGATGGAGCAAGACACCCTGCTATATCGCCTGGTTTTGCAGGGGTGTGAGGCTGGTGGTCAAGATTAACGACACCAGGACAAAAACCAAACAACAACAGTTTAATGCCGCCATGGAGCGCTACAACTCCAGCCAGAAATACGTGAATTTTGGAAAAATAATTGCGACGCTGAATGTCACATTGCAGCTACTTCTCCTCTACCAGCTTTCTTGGATCCACCTGGGCTTTGGCAATCAGGTTCTGGCCTTCATTCTGGCCTACATTATTGCCGATTTTTTAAATGGCATTGTACATATGATCATGGACCACAATGAAAATTACACATCAAGCTATGGTCCTCTGGTGGCTCATTTTCACTTGCATCATCAAACCCCAATGTATACCAAAAGGCCTCTGCTTGTGGTCTACTTTAATGAATCAGGTGCGAAAATCTGGCTGGTCCCTTTTCAGGTCGTCGTTTTGCTACTCTTGCTGACTGCCAGCGTTAGTCCGCTGGTGGCATATATCCTTGTACTTGTTAGCATCTTGTCCTCTGTCGCCGAAGTATCTCACTATTTATGTCATACTTCAAATTCAAGCGTAGCTGAGTATTTAGCCAGAGCAGGTCTGCTTTTATCGCGAAAACATCACACCCCTCATCATGATCAGGACAACACCAACTATGCCTTCCTGAATGGGGTAAGTGATCCGCTTATCAACCGTATTGCAGGTGTTTTCTATCCTGGCTACAAATCTACAACGGATATACATTTTGCCCGCTATGCTGAAACCGAAACAGGACATCGCTAGGGTCTAGGAATTACTGTGGCTAAAGCAAAAACTACATGGAAAATCAAAAGCTATGGCCTGTATTCAGCCTGGGATCGCGATTCCAGGGACTTGCCGGAGATCAAGGATTTTACCATGGAAATCCCCGCCAGGGTAGGCGTCGAATTCGGATTCATTCTGCAAATCAAAAAAGGACGAGGCAAACAAATTTATTTTACGATTGAGCATCCTCCTTTCCTGAATGAATCAGGACAAATTGCGCCACCCTTTACTGGAGAAGTCTATATCCGTAGCAATGAATGGTCGTTTTTTCTGGGAGACACCATTTGGGAACCTGTTCATGACAAGATTGGACCCTGGCGCTTGATTGCTGAACTGGAGGGAGAGATTATGGCCGATAAAACCTTTCAGGTAGTGAGTGACTACTAGATATGGCCAGGGACAATAACAAGCGCAAGACCAAAGGGTCTCAGGGCTTCAATCGCAAAAACACGGCAGACTTTCTGAGTAAGAATGCCACCAGGCCTGATGTGATAATTACCGAGAGTGGCTTACAGTATCTTCTTATTGATGGATGTGATGGTGAAAAACCAGGCCTGAATGACAGCGTTCAGGTCCACCAGAGAATCAGTCTGGTTGATGGAACCATCATTGATGACACCTACAAGACTTCAGATCCGGCTGTCTTCTCAATGGAGGAAGCTATTGCGGGTTACCGCGAGGGTTTGTTACTCATGAGTGTGGGGAGCCGCTATCGCTTTTTTATCCATCCTGACCTGGCTTGGGGTAAACGGGGTGCTGGCAGGAAAATCGGTCCCAATGCTGTCCTCATCATCGATGCACGACTGATCCGCGTCATTTGAGCTTTTGCTCTCCTAGCCACAGATATACACAGATAAAATTCAATTACCGGTCTTGCTGAGGCATGACCAACGGGAATGGGACTCGAAGCATTTCGGTTCTGCATATTGTCAGGGATTGTGAAATACCAGGAGGCTATTATTGTTGAAACCATCGAGAATAAAACACCAACAGGGTTTAATGATCTTTGATGAATGGGTCGCAGGATTAATTTTACTCATCGAGGAGCTTATCAATGAATCTGGTAAATAAAGAATATCACAAACGTGCCCGTATCTTGCTGGAGAATTGGAAGAACAACAGTGTTGTTCTGGCTGATTGGGCCGAACCTGACCCTGAAACGCTGAAACAGAGTATGAATCTTTGCCTTTTTAAGGCAGACGCCTCTATCTCAGAGGTAAATAAGCTCTGCAAGGAGGCAAAAGCTCATAATGTCAGTTATGTCACGGTGACTCCAGCCCATGTTGAACGTTGTGTTCGGTTTTCAGATGGAAAGCTTGCAGTGGCCGCCTTCGTGGGGTTTCCTCTGGGGGCCAACCATCCCGAGGCCAAGGTGTTTGAAGCAGCGTTGGCGGCGACCCATGGAGCTCAGGCATTGGAGCTGGTTCTGAATGTGGGTTTGTTGAAGACCTCCAATTTTCAGGAAGTCTTTGAGGAGCTCAGGGCCGTGCGTTATGCCTGTCCAGAAGTTGACCTCACCGTAATCATTGAAACAGGCCTGCTGGATCCCATCCAGACTATCATTGGCTGTATGTTGTGTCGAGAAGCCGGTATAGATGATGTGAAAACCGCCACTGGTCTTACCGACCTGGAAAACCAGGCCCAGAATGTGTCGCTAATGCGATTTGTCCTGGGTGAAGATTTAGGGATTATTGCTTCTGGGGGGATTGAGAGCCGGGAAATGGCTTTGAAATGTCTCCAGGCAGGAGCCAGTGGTCTCTGTATGGAGTATTTGGCTCCAGGTAAGCCTTTGATGGATATCTTAAATCTGACTGACCCGGCGGTCTAAGTACAAAAAGGGTAAAAATAATGAACTTTAACCATCCCATCCTCCAGTCAGGAACTGCTATCTAATGAAGCGTGTCTGTGTCTTCTGTGGATCCAGTGCCGGCGCGCGTCCTGAATATCTTCAGGCAGCAAAAGCCCTTGGAGAGACCCTGGTTAACCGTGAAATAGGGTTGGTTTATGGTGGCGCCAGTGTTGGGACCATGGGCATGATAGCCAGCACCGTCCTGTCAGGTGGTGGTGAGGTAGTTGGTGTTATCCCAGAGGGGCTGGTAAAAAAGGAAGTTGCCTATAAAGAGCTCCAGGATCTCAGGGTGGTTCAAACGATGCATGAGCGTAAAGCCTTGATGAATGATTTATCAGATGGATTCATATCAATGCCGGGAGGGTTGGGAACGTTTGAGGAGTTCTTTGAAGTCCTGGCCTGGGGTCAATTAAGTATTCATAAAAAGCCAGTCGGGTTATTGAATATTGCTCGCTTCTATGGCAAGCTGCTGGAGTTTTTAGATCACGCTGTCACTGAAGATTTTGTCCAGGCAGTTCATCGAGACATGCTCCTGGTTCATCAAAATCCCGAGCCGCTCCTGGATCTGTTTGATGCATATGAACCACCACTATTTGATAAGGCGGGCTGGATTAAATCCCAGCATGGCCGGTAGTCAGAAGAGAGGAACCAGAATGGAAAAAGCGCTCGCTTTACATGTCATTATTTTGAAGGACATTCAGACTTTGATTGGTCAAAAATGTGAGATCAGTACCGATTCTATTAAGCCAGTCAATTTCACAATTGAAGATGGTAATATTATGAAGTTTCAACTTTCATTTGTTTACACGGCCGGTGATCCAGACAATGAAATATTTTTAAATTTCCAGATAAATAATTCTTTTCCCCACCGTTTGCACTTTGAAGCCTTATCAGGCCTGAAGGGCTATGAGCGGTCCACTGAGTATCATGGTTTGGAAAGTGAAATCATCAAATACATCGATAGAATGGTAGAGGATTAAGCGACGATTAAATCCCCTGCCGGGATCAGTCGGGTATTCAGCAATTGTCAAAACACAATCCTCGTCACAGTGAGCTTGCCTACACAGACGAAGCTCACAAGTGCTGGCTTGTCAAAGTGCAGCAAGCATACAGATAAACTGGAGAAAATGAGATGAAGTCAAAATTCGAATATACGCTGGTATACTCTGAGTTGGTGCCCGATAGCAATGCATTCAAAAAACACCTGGAATCGTATACAACGGTGCTAGACAAGATGGGAGGCCAGCTCTGCTCTGATCCAGACACTCCTGTTGATATACCTCTTTTGTATTTCATGAGCACAGGTGGTACCGAACAAGCCCTCCTGGATATTCGTCAACAGCGTCGCAATCACATTCCTAGTGAAGCGGTGTGGATTGTGGCTCATCCAGCATACAATTCACTTCCGGCTTCACTGGAAGTTCTGGCTCGTCTTCAACAGGACAATGACAGTGGTCGCATCTTCTACCTGAAGGGCCCAGATGATGCGACTGGGCTAGAGCAGATAGAAACTGCCATTCACGATTTAAACGTGAGCCTGGAGTTGAAGCAAACTCGAATTGGTCTGGTGGGCACGCCCTCTGACTGGCTGGTAGCCAGTAGCCCAAATCCCGAGTTGATTAAGCAGACCTGGGGACCAACCATAGTGCCTGTGGAGATGGATGAGATCATTAAATCCATTGAGGCGGTCTCCAGTGAGTCCATCCCGCCCATACGTAAACCGCTGCTTGATGCCGCCAGTGAAGTAAGAGAACCATCAAATGAAGATATAGATGATGTGGTAAAGGTCTACCTGGCGCTTAAAGATAGCATTGATAAACACCAGCTTCAGGCGCTTACCCTCAGGTGTTTTGATCTGGTTCTGGGTCTGCAAACCACTGGCTGTTATGGCTTGGCGCAGTTAACAGACGATGGAATCATCGCGGGGTGTGAAGGAGACCTGGTGAGTACAGTTGGCATGCTCTGGGTACAAAAGCTCCTGAATCAGACGCCCTGGATGGCCAATCCAGCCCAGCTGGACGAGGTCAACAACACCCTCTGGTTGGCCCACTGTACTGTCCCAAGAGGGATTGTAGAAAACTATGGTCTACGGTCCCATTTTGAATCAGGGATGGGTGTCGGTATTCAAGGCACATTGGCCAGCGGCCCGGTTACGCTCTTCCGTATTGGCGGGAAGCACATGGAGAAACTGTGGCTGGCTGAAGGTGAGATTATCCAGGCCGGTACCGCCGAAGACCTGTGTCGCACCCAGGCTGAGATCAAACTGTCTACCGGTGAAGTCTCTGATTTACTCAATGCCCCCCTGGGAAATCACCTTGTCATGGTCTATGGTCACCACCTACAGCGCCTGCTTGGCTGGTGGGAAATGATGATTTTAGGTATTAGGAATTAGGAGGTTGGGCTGGTGCCCTATTGTGTTTTTTCATGCTGAGCCAGCCTGTCCTGAGCAGCGTCGAAGGGAAGCATCTTGATCCTTGCTCCGAATCGCCCTTTTTACAACGAAGAGGACGAAGCAATCTCCTGCGCGAAAGGATAAATCTTAATCCCTCGACTTCGCTCGGGATGACGAACTTAAGTAATTTGGAGTTAAAGAGGGATCGCCACAGTCGCAAGCTTCTTCCAGCCTGCGCTTAAAGCTATGGCCGGGCAGGCGCGATGACGGGTTTAGGGTAAGGTTTTTCTAAACACAGAGGACACAAAGCATATTAAAACAACCCCTCCGGTGTCAGGTTGAGCACCCACAAAAAGATTTGGTTTGTTCTGACCCAACCCATAGCCAGCAAAAAATGATTCGTACAGGTCGTTATCTTCGTTGTAAAAAGACTCATGTCCTCGAGACGTTCCGTTCAGTTTGCCGCATAACCAGATTTATTCGAAGTCTAACCTCTTGCCGCACAGGTTTACATCGCTGATATTGCAACCCTATGCAGCACCCCGTATTTATTAGCACGCTTGATGTTTTCAAGATTGGAATCGGCCCCTCCAGCTCACACACAGTGGGCCCTATGAAAGCCGCCAATGCCTTCCTGGAAAAGATGGCTATTGGTGCTTCTCCCGGGTCTCGAATTCGCTGTACGTTAAAAGGCTCCCTGGCCTATACCGGAAAGGGACATGCTACGGATAATGCCGTTGTGTTGGGGTTAAATGGGTATGACCCTCACAACCTCACCGATATTGACATGGATGCCCTGTTGGCAGAGCTCTGGCAACAAAACTCTATACAGAACCTGGCCAATGAAACCATTCTGTTTTCACCAACGGAAGACATCATTTTTGATCGGGGAGAACCGTTACCACAGCATTCCAACGGCATGATATTCGAGGTCATTGATCCTGCAGGGGATGTTTTTTATACCGAGACTTATTTCTCCATCGGTGGTGGCTTTATTACCCGTGTCCGCAATATTGAAAATATTGTAGCTCCCCAGGAAATGGAAACTGCTAGGGATATTCCCTTCCCCTTTGGCTCAGGGGAGAAAATGATCAGGATGTCCAGAGAAAGCGGTATGAGTGTGGCTCAACTAAAAGCGGCCAATGAACGAGAATACCAAACACCTCAAGCCTTGAGAGATGGTCTGGATGCTGTGTGGAAAGCCATGCGCACCAGTGTTGAACGTGGACTTAACTGCGAAGGATTGTTGCCTGGGGGAATTAGAGTAGAGCGTCGCGCTAAAAATTTACATGATCAACTTCTGGATCGACCGGAAACCGCCAATGTGACGGATTGGTTGTGTGCCTATGCCATGGCCGTCAGTGAGGAAAATGCTGCGGGTCACATGGTGGTTACCGCCCCTACAAATGGAGCGGCTGGTGTTATTCCAGCCGTTTTATACTATCTGGTGGTCCATCACGGAATTGAACAGGAAGATGTACGTGAATTTTTATTGGTAGCCGGAGCTATTGGCGGGTTGATAAAATTGAAAAGCTCCATTTCGGGCGCTGAAGTGGGCTGTCAGGGCGAAGTTGGATCTGCAGCATCCATGGCAGCGGCCGGACTCTGTGCTGTCCGTGGAGGCAATGCAGAACAGGTAGAAAATGCCGCCGAGATAGCCCTGGAGCATCATCTGGGGATGACTTGCGACCCCGTCCAGGGGCTGGTGCAGGTTCCCTGTGTGGAGCGCAATGGTTTTGGGGCAATTAAGGCATATACGGCTGCCTCATTGGCCAAACGGGGAACTGGACGGCATTTTATGTCTCTGGATAACTGCATGGCTGCCATGAAACAGACCGGGCTGGAGATGTCAGAGAAGTTTAAGGAAACCTCCCTGGGAGGTCTGGCTGTAAGTAATACAGAGTGTTAATCAATCTATACCTTTAGGGAATTAATTTGACGTACATCAAAGTTGTGGTGCTGTTAATTGTTTTGTTTTTAATGCTGTCCTGTCAAACAGGAGCCACATCGGCATCTCTCACAGTTATGACCTTCAATATTCGATTAAATCTTCCCTCAGATAGTGTCAATGCCTGGCCTCAGCGCAAGGAGATTGCCACAAGCATGATCAAATTTTACCAGCCCCATATATTTGGAGTTCAGGAAGCACTATATGGACAGGTCAAGGATTTAGAAGAACGACTTCCTGCGTATAATTGGATAGGTATTGGTCGCGATGATGGGAAGCAGCAGGGTGAATTCATGGCGATCTACTATCTTAAGGATCGCTTTGAATTGTTGGATGAATCAACCTTCTGGCTCTCAGAAACTCCTGATCGACCGGGCCTGGGTTGGGATGCCGCCTGGAACAGGGTGGTAACCTGGGGTCATTTTAAAGACTTAAAAACAGGGAGCACTTTCTACCACTTTAACACCCACCTGGATAACCGTGGAGAACGGGCACGACAAGAAGGGGCAAAATTACTACGCTCACGCATCCAAAGCATTGCCGGGAATGAAGTTGTGATTGTCACTGGTGATTTCAATGCGGTTCCGTCCTCCAAACCTTATGAGATAATGACCAAAGACTCTGGTGAACGCAGTGTCAAGCTGAATGACGCCAAACAACGCTCCCTGCTTCCTCATCATGGCCCAGCGCGAACCTCTAATGGCTTTGACCTGGAGACGTTGAAAACGGAAGCAGCCCCGATTGACTATATTTTTATTGGAAATGGAATTGACGTACTCAAACATGCCACGTTATCAGATACATTTGACGGGTACTTTCCCTCGGACCATATGCCAGTGCTTGCCGAATTGAGGATTCAATAAAGAATTATCACCCCGCACACCTGAAGTAGTGAAGCATTAATAACAGCAAACAATAACAATAGTCATTTTAAACAGGTGTCTTGCTTAAGCTGATATTACTGTGCATTATATAGGCAGGAGATTTTATGGATAACACCATCACCCTTCCAGCCTGGGTTTTTAATGTGCTTCTGCTTTTCGCGGGAATCATGGTTCTGGATCGCCTGCTCATGCCTAGCCTGCGCTGGTATTTGCGTCGGCGGGTCAAGCGGGTCATGGATGAAGTCAGCACACGGCTGGATATTGAGATCCGACCCTTTCAGCTCACCCGCAGACAAGGCCTCATTGATCAACTCCTTTTTGATGATCAGGTCATCGAATCCGTTAAAACCTATGCAACTGAAAATGAAATGCCCATGGCTTTGGCACAGGAGAGGGCCAAGCGCTATGCCGGTGAAATTGTCCCGGCCTTTAATGCATATATCTATTTCAGGTTTGGCTACTGGCTGGCCAGAAAATTAGCCCGTCTGGTGTATCGGGTTCGGGTTGGGTTTTATGATGAAGATGGATTAAAAAAAATACCCCAGGGGTCCAGCGTGGTCTTTGTCATGAATCATCGCAGCAATATGGACTATGTCCTGGTTTCGTTTCTGGTGGCTGAAAAGACAGCCCTGTCTTATGCGGTGGGAGAGTGGGCCCGCATCTGGCCCTTGCATACCCTGCTTAAATCAATGGGTGCATTTTTTGTGAGAAGAAATTCTGGCAATCCGCTCTACCGCAAAATCCTGGAGCGCTATGTACATCTGGCCACACGAGCCGGCGTCTGTCAGGCAGTTTTTCCAGAAGGAGGTCTGACCAAATCCGGTGAGTTGCTGGAGCCTCGCTTGGGTTTTATGGATTATATGCTTCGGGAATATCATCCTGATTTTGACAAGGATATCGTTTTTGTCCCTGTGGGTATCAATTATGACCGGGTTATAGAAGATCGCAGCCTGATTCGCAAACTTGATCCCAATGTAAGTAAAAGAGGAAAATGGTTTGTGATAAAGACGACCATTGGGTTTGCCTACAAAACACTTCTCTTGTCACGTAAGATTAGATGGCGCCGCTTTGGATATGCCAGTGTGAATTTTGGTTCCCCGATCTCGGTAAAAGAGTGGTGTGAACTTAACCAGGTGGATTTCAACAGCACGGATCAGCGACAACGCTTTGACCAGGTAAAAAAACTGGCTGATCAGCTCATGGACAATATTGGTGACGTTATTCCCATTTTGCCCGTTGCTTTGTTGTCTGATATTCTGTTGGAGCACAAAAATGTGTGGAAGAGTGAGCTGGAGATCAAATCTCAAGCAGTGCAAAGGATTGATGAGCTTAGAGCCAAAGGCGCTCCAATTGATATTTCCATCCAGGCCTGTGAAGGTGTGCTAACCAATGCGTTGGGCTTGTTGCTTGGGCGAGGTCTGGTGAATTCTGAAGACACGCTTTTGAGGGCAGACTTCAGATCAAAGCCATTGTTGGAATATTACGCAAATTCCATCAGACATTGGCGATAAGGAGTTGGATTAACTTTAAAAAAATGAACCGCGAGGCCAACATGAAGACAAAAATCTATCTGCTCCTCATATCGGGACTGTTTTGTATACCCCTGATTGCACAAACCCAGTATACAGGTGTCAACCTGGCAGGTGCAGATTTTGGAGAATCGAATCTACCCGGTGAGTACGGGGTTCATTATAGCTATCCCACCCATGATGAAGTCGACTACTTCATGGATAAAGGCATGAATGTTTTTCGACTGCCCTTCAGGTGGGAGCGCCTCCAGCAGTCACAGTATGCAGATTTCGATGCAGAGGAAATGGCCTACATGGATGATTTCATCACTTACGCCACCAATGCACAGGCTTCTGTTGTTCTGGATCCTCATAATTATGCCCGCTACTATGGAGATATTATTGGTAGCACGGCCCTTCCCGTAGCGGTTTTTGAGGATTTTTGGAGCCGGTTGGCCACCCACTATATGGATAATCCGCTTGTTATTTTTGGTTTGATGAATGAACCCCATACCATGTCTTCCGAGTTGTGGCGAGATGATGCCAACGCGGCCATCGCGGCTATCCGGGCCACCGGAGCCACCAACTTGATTCTGGTGCCCGGCAACGCCTGGACAGGTGCTCATTCCTGGTCTCAAGGCTGGTATGGAACCCCCAACGCCACAACCATGCTCACCATCGTTGACTCCCTGGATAATATGGCTTTTGATGTCCACCAATATCTGGATGAGGATTCATCAGGCCGCAATCCTGATTGTGTGAGTACCACCATCGGGGCTGCGCGATTACAGGACTTTACAAACTGGGCACGTACCAATGGTAAAAGGGGCTGGCTGGGTGAATTTGGGGTTTCCAGTGATATCACATGTCTGGTGGCCCTGAACAATATGCTCAATTTTGTTGACGCCAATACGGATGTCTGGCTGGGGTGGACCTGGTGGGCTGCCGGACCTCGATGGGGGGATTACATGTTTTCAATAGAGCCGGCTAACGGTGTTGATAAACCTCAGATGCCATTTCTAGAACCCCATATTGGGCCTGTAAACACTTCAGGTCCCGAGCTTGTCCTGGAATACAGGTTAAATCAGAATTATCCAAACCCCTTTAATGCTGGGACTCACATAATATTTAACCTGGTGAAAACACAGTTCGTATCCCTGAAAATCTATGATATTCGGGGTCATAAAATTGCATCGCTGGTGAATGGCACATTAACCCCGGCGGAATATAATATCCGCTTTGCAGCCAACAATTATCCCTCAGGTATCTATTTCTATCACCTGGATGCAGGTGAGTTTCAGTCCGTCAATAAGATGGTCTTGGCACGTTAAAGTGGTGCGATTTGTCTAGAATCATTTTCGCCAATATCATGGTGCTCAGTCTGGCAACCCTGCCGGTCTGTGTATTCTCCGAAGAAACATCAATTCTCAATACGCTTAATGACTCTGAGTTAATGGACGTACGCTCAGGTGAGATAGTTGTTAAAGAGATTCCAACAGCCCAAGCCGCAGGGGTTACCTATGAAGTCACGGGAGAAGTAAAAACCTCAATGGATGTATTGCTTGATGTCCTGGTAGATTATGCAGCCTATGGTGAATTCATGCCCGCTGTGAGCCGTGTGGATATTGTTGAACAAAGCGGAGATATGGCTGTGCTCAATTTTATCCTTGAGTTACCCATGGACTTGAGTCGCAGGCATCGTATACAGATTGAATTATCCCAGCCGGATGCAAAAACCGCCAGGCTGGAATGGTATCTTGTGGAATGGCCGGGCCTAAAGCCCAGCCAAACTATCCGAGATACCCGTGGATATTGGTTGATCCAGGAGCAGGCCCAAAACAGATTGTTGGTGCTATATCATGTGTACTCCGATCCAGGTGAGATTCCATTTGGATTGGGCTGGCTGGTGGAGCCAATGACCAAAAGCAGCATCCCAGAAGCCTTCACAGAAACCCGGGACCGGGCGGAGAAACTGTTCTCAAACCCTTGAGCTTTTGTTGCAATACACTTTTTGAAGTTGCCAGCTCCAGTTGTGTCATGCTGAGCCAGCCGAAGCATCTTGATCCCTAACCTGAAGCATTCTTTTCTCAACAACGAAAACAACGAATAAACCGTATCATGAATTGCGTCTTTGCGAGGAGGGACGACGAAGCAATCTCCAAATAACTGCACTCAAAGGAGAGATTGCCGCACCCCCTTCAGTCGTTCGCGAAGACGTGCCTGGTGCCCTGAGGTGAAACAAAACAAGGCTTCGGCGGGCTCAGCCTCCGGAAGGAAGACTGCCAATTGTCATAACTAGTGGCGTCAGGGAATGAAACATCCAATGCCTTTAGGAAGGCAGGCGAAACAAACGAACCTTGTTTTACGTCTTTGTGAAATGTGAGTGGGTGGATGAGGATCAAGATCCTTCCCTCCGGTCAGGATGACATTAAAAAAGGTTCGTTCTATTCGTTTGCCCCGTTGTAAAAAAAAACAGATTCATCGCGCCATTAACGTAATTCGTGGTTCAAAAAACACTTCGCGACCTCTGCGACCTTTGCGGTTAAAAAATTGCCCCTGTTAATCAAGGACTGATTTAACCAAAACCCTCACTCAAATCTGTGATTCCCTCTTGTGGAAATTATATTAGTTTGAATCCGGTTAATCTGTATGACATATGATAAATTGTATAACTAATGAGGAAGACAATGTTTAAAAAATTGCTGGCCCTGAGTTTTGTAGTGCTTCTGGTTTCATGTGGAGAACTATCCCATCAAAAAGTGGTAAAGGTAAATAATGCCGAAGAATTAAAGTCTGCCCTCACATCCGCAGTGGCTGGAACCGACATTGTCCTGGCCAACGGAGTCTGGACCGATCTCAAACTGAAATTCACTGGAACCGGTACTGAGGATAAACCCATTCGCATCGTTGCGGAAACCCCTGGAGAAGTATTTATCGAGGGTCAGTCTTTTGTCAAGTTCGGTGGAGAATATCTCAGTGTCAGTGGGCTCCATTTCCGCAATGGTTATACACCCAAAGGCGCCCTCATCGAATTCCGTATCGATAAAAACACTATTGCTAATAACTGTGAAGTGACCAATTGTGTCATTGAAGACTTTAATCAGCTCAATCGCTATACCAAGGATCACTGGGTTGAATTTTGGGGCAGATATAATTCACTGACCCATTGCTACATCGCTGGAAAAACCAACCAGGGACCCACAGTTCGCGTAAATCTCAGCGGCAACCAGCATATCCGCAATTATCACGATATTAGCTATAACCATTTTGGGCCTCGTCCCCGAAAAGGTGGACCACGGGCTGAAACCATGCAGATCGGTGATAGCTACACATCCATGACTCCATCCTATGTCATGGTCAAAAACAACTATTTCGAAAAATGTAATGGTGAAGTGGAAGTCATCTCCAGCAAATCAAACTTCAACGAATTCACAGGTAACATCTTTGACAAGTGTGAAGGCTCATTGGTGATGCGTCACGGGAACTATTGCCTCATTGATGGCAATATCTTTATTGGTGATGAGAAATCAATCTTCAATGGTGGTATTCGGGTTATCAATACTGGTCACTGGATCACCAATAATTATTTCTACAAGCTGCAGAGTGATGAGTTCAGGGCACCACTGGCTGTTATGAATGGTATCCCAAAATCCCCCTTGAATCGCTATAATCAAGTTACCGATGTTGTAGTAGCCTATAACACCTGGGTTGATTGTGTCTCACCCTGGCAGTTTGGTGTAGGTGCCAATAATGACAAGAAAGATGTATTGCCGGCCTCAGAGATTCGTTCGGCCCGGGCCCTGCGCACCATCCTGGCCAACAACCTGGTTTACAACCATACTACCGATACACTGGCCATTAAGAAATACGATGAAATCGACGGTGTATCCTTCAAAAACAATGTATTGGTCAATGCTGAAACCGAAAGCATTGAAGGTATCACCTCAGCCGGTTTTGGCTTGGAAATGAAAACAGACTGGCTCTACACACCCGTTTATAAAGCCGAAGCATTGATGGCTGAAGTCTATGATGGATTTGGTTTTGAAAGCATCACCAAAGATCTATTCGGGAAGAGTCGCGGAGTATACAATTCTGTTGGAGCCATCACAGCTCCTGTCACAACCCAAGAGCCAGTAATCGACAAAGCAAAATATGGTGCTCCCTGGTATACTGGAAAGCCTGCTCCAGCTCCGTCAGTTGTCCATTCTGTTATCCTGGAGGCCGGCGATCTTGAAGCCAAGTTGGCTGCAGCCGCAAGCGGCGATGTTTTGGAGTTGGCTATCGGCGAATATGAAATTACAGCCAGCCTGGTGATCAATAAAGCCATCACCCTGCGATCAAAAGCTGATGATGAAAGAGCGCTTATTCTGTATACCGGTCCAGAAGACTCCCCCGCATTTGAAATGAATCCAGGCGGAGAGTTAACCCTCCAGAATGTTGTGTTGCAGGGTAAGGACGAACAGATTGCCTTTGCACCCCTGGCGGAGAATATGTCCGGTGCGTATTACCTCTCGGTTGAAAATACAAACATCAAGGATTTTGACTATATCACAAAGGCCTATCGTGGGTCTTTTGCAGATACCATCAAATTTACCGACAGCCGTATCGAGGACAGTGAGCACGGGATTGTTCTGGCTGCTGAAGTTGATGACAAGGGTGACTATAATGCCGAATTTCTGTTTATCGAGGGCTGTGAATTTGACAATATCAAGCAGAACGTCATTAATTATTATCGCGGTGGTTATGATGAATCCACCATTGGTGGCAATCTGCTGGTTTCCAACAGTGAGTTTATTAATTGCGGCAGAAGAGAATCCGACAATATCCTGCTAAAAAGCCGTGGTATCATCAATGTGAATATTACAGGCAACACCTTCCGCAATAACTCCATCAGATACATATCTATTCTGTGGGGTGAAAAGAACAACCGCGAATCAGAAAATGAGAGATCGCGCTCAGGCTCCTTCCGCACCGAGCAGCACATGAAGCAGAAGTTGATGTATTAAGTTTTAGTAGACAGAAAACAGAAGTCAGAAGTCAGAAGTCAGGAGACGGAAGACAGAATCGTCATCCTGGGCGTAATAGTCACAGAATGTTGCTAAAATGCTTGTAAGTGGTTCAGTGATAGAGAGATAGCTTGTATCTCTTTCAACTAGTTTAAAGATTGTCCCAAAAATGATTAAAAAAAGAACTGTAGACACTGCCAATCCACTCAAGTAAAAAAGCACGGAAAATCCTCTACGGGAAAGCAACGCTACTACTGCATGTCTTGTAAGCATAGTTTTGTTGACATCAAGCAACATGTAAAGCATTCACGAGAGTTTATCTGGTTCAAGCGATGGCTAATTGAGGGCTACAACATTCACCAACTTAGTCAGTTAAGTCACCATAGTCCTTCCAAACTGAGACGTATCATACACTACTGGCTTGATCAGCCAATACCACCATCAGAAGTGGACTTTACTCCCAGGCACATAGTGTGTGATGGAACCTATATTCAACAGCGAAAAGGTATCTTCTTGATCTTAGACTCTGGTACTCACAAAGTCATCCATGGAGAAGTAAATTTATCGGAGAACTATACCGACCTAAAGGCTTGTTTTAAGACACTAAATTTTTCACCTAGTCCAATATCAGCAACGGTTGATGGGAATCCGGCGATCAAAAATGCATTGCGGTATGCATGGCCTGACATCGCGATACAACGCTGCTTAATACACATTCAACGGCAAGGGCTTAGTTGGTGCAGAATGGTTCCGAAAAGGGAGGATGCGAGGGTCTTACGAAGTCTCTTCTTGACAGTTTTACGTGTGAATGACCATCAAGATGAACAGTCTTTCTATTCAGCATTACAAGCTTGGGAAGGACAGTATGGCGAAGCGATTAGAAGGGTTCCAGGAAGGGGGCGGGTGTTCAGCGATCTTAAACGAGCCAGGAGCATGTTGATTAATGCTTTACCCGATATGTTTAGATACCTGGATAATCCTGATATAGTTAAAAGCACAAATACTGTTGAAGGATATTTTGGTAGAATGAAGCAAAGATATCGACAACACTGTGGGCTCGCTTCTTACAGAAAAGATACATACTTTCGGTGGTATTTACATCTTGTCTCTAAGTAGAAAAACAACACTTTTTGACTATTACGCCCATCCCGAGCGGAGTCGAGGGACGTAATCTTTGCCAGAAATATGTATCCCTCGATGGAGGTTATGCTGAGCCTGGCCGAAATGCTCGGGATGACGGGGTGAGAACTTCAATTACAACAATTCGTGATCATTCGTGGCAATT
>JAERTH010000152.1 GCA_016844955.1 Fidelibacterota bacterium
TTACCAAGTCTGCTGCCACAACTGACATGGTTGGTTGGGAATCCGACAATAATGCTGAGATTTTATGGCAAGATGCTGCCGCTGGAACTCACACCCTTAAAGCGATGGTAAAACTCGCTGGTGTTAATGTTAATCCAGCCAACGATGATGAACGTATCGGTGTGATCTTTGAATTTAAGGACGATTCCGGTGCCGAGCTACTGACTGAGACCCTCTGGGTAACTCAAACAGCTGCAGACGCAGACTGGGCAGAGCTTAGCATGCCGGCTATTCTCGCCGCAGACCCTGCTTCTGTTGTTGCCAAAGCCATCATGGGCAAAGATGCCACTGGTACGGCTTATTTTGACAATGTCAATGTTGAAGGAATTGGTATCTTCAACGGTAGTGCCGAGACAGTTGATGGTTGGTTGAATTGGTATGCTGGTGACAATGGTTCCTATGGAACTGTGACTATGAATGACGCACATTCTGGTGACTATGCTCAGGAACTTTTCAAACCAGATACTACCAGTTCATCCTCAGAGATTGTCTACTACTCAGTCCCCGCTCCTCTCGAAGGGGGAGATTGGTATAAAGTGGGATTCTGGGCCAAAACCATTGGTGTAAATGACTCAGCCGCTTTCGAGCCATCATATATCCGCAAGGATCGGGATGATCATCGTCTAGGTATCACATACTTCTTCCATACGAGTGGACCCGTACTCATGGATGATTGGAATATCGTGGGTGGAGACAAATTCGTGTATGTGGATCAAAGAACCACAGATACTGATTGGACCTATTATGAGGTCGCGGAACAAGCACCAGAAGAAGTTACAGGTATTTCTGTACGTTCCCGTTATACATCTCACCCCACAGGTCTGACCTTTTTTGATGATTTTACAGTCAAAAAGTTAGTCGAAAGACCTGTTGTCTCGGTTGAAGATGATTTCGATCTGGTACAGGCTCCTGTCGGGTACCAATTGAGTCAGAACTATCCAAACCCTTTCAATCCTACGACAACTATTGAGTTTACTACTCCTGTCGATGGAATGATCAGTCTGGATATCTACAATGTTCTTGGCCAAAAGGTCAGAACACTATACTCCGGTCATAAATCTGCTGGACATCATAGTGTCGTTTGGGATGCAACCAATGCATCAGGCGAAACTATGGCCACAGGGGTTTATATCTATATGCTGAATGGTGTAAATGGCCAGGTCAGCCAGAAAATGGTTCTGATCCGCTAAGTAGCGGTCAGAAGTTTCAATTGTGGTTGGGTTGTCACCTGATAACCCAACCACAAATTTGTTCAAAATTTCCATCTAAACGAGGAGGTCATCGCAATGATGTCTGTTAACCGAAATAAGAAAATACTATGGTTAATGCTCATCATCCCCATCATCCTGTCCGCAGGGGTTACTGGTAAAATCAGAGGTAGGGTTGTAGATGCCATCACCGATGAACCACTCGTGGGTGTTAATGTAATTGTAGATGGAACCAACATGGGTGCCTCTACTGATATAGATGGTTACTATAATCTGGTTGGCCTTAATCCAGGCACTTATTCCATTCGAGCCAGTTATATATCTTACGCTTCACTGCAAATTACTGATGTGAAGGTGATGGTGGATTTGTCCACTGATATCAACTTCGAACTCCAGTCTGAAATGCTGGAAGGACAGGTGGTGACAGTGGTTGCCAAAGCACCTACCGTCCGCAAGGATGTGACCTCTACCTCGTATCGAGTAAGCTCAGAAGAAATCGAAGCACTTCAGGTGGAAACCCTCAGTGATATCATCAATCTCCAGGCAGGGGTGGTAGAAGGGCATTTCCGTGGTGGTCGTGGTGGTGAGGTTATGTACATCGTCGATGGCATCCCCATCAATGACAGTTATTCCGGTGATGTCCCCATGGATATTGAGAATGACATGATCCAAGCCATGGAAGTCATAAGCGGTACTTTTAATGCAGAATATGGGCAGGCCATGTCTGGAATTGTGAATATTGTGACCAAAGAAGGTCAGAACCATTTCGCTGGAAAACTCTCCACCTATTTTGGGGACTATTTCTCAAACCATGAAGAAACATTTGACCACATTGATGATGTGAATCCACTGGCCATCAATAACCTCCAGTTCAGTCTCAGCGGTCCGCTGCCAACCCTATTCGGGATAACTTCAAATTTTTCAGCCATGTTGCGCCGTTCCTATTCAGCCGGGTATCTATTTGGAGAAGAAATCTTTCTACCCCGGGACTCCTCAAATTTTTACAATCCAGACGATCCATCAATTGTTGCTTCAGGGAGTGGAGACGTGGTTTCACTGGCGCCCAACGAGCGCGTTACTGTCCAGGGGAAACTTACATTAAAGCCATACTCCAAAGGCAAAATCAATATCTCAGGATTCTATCAAAACAAAGAATACCGTGAGTATGATCGTCTCTTCAAGTATAACCCTACGGGAAATTATCAACGCATTAATGGCGACTATCGCGGTTCCCTTCAATTCACACACCTGTTCAGTGCCGAAACTTTTATAACACTGAACGCTTCCCAGGGGCATACCGAGTTTAGCCAGTATGTCCACGAAGATTGGCAAGATACCAGCTATGTGCCGTTATGGTATGCAACTGGCACGGGTGGTAACGGTTTTTCAACTGGTGGTATGCGTATGTGGCAGCATCGTCGCAGCAACCAGGATAATATTGCCAAGATAGATTTTACCAGCCAGATCACCAAGGAACAGAAGCTGGGCTTAGGGATGAGTATGAAACAGGGCAATCTGTGGCTCCATGAATTCTGGCTCTATTTTGATGAAAACAATCAAGTAAATCAGCCACCCGATTCATCCTGGTATAACAATACTTATCGACATAAACCGGTTGAGGTGAATGCCTATATCCAGGACAAACTGGAATTGGGGGAGATGATTATCAATGCTGGATTACGTTATGATTATTTTGATCCTGATGGTGAAGTTCCCCTGGATTTCAATGATCCGCGACATTCTGAATTGAGAAAGGCTGAGACATCATCTCAATTGAGTCCACGCCTGGGTATTGCTTACCCCATCACAGATGTGGGTGTGATTCATTTCAGTTATGGACATTTCTTTCAGATTCCTGCTTATGAACATTTATACATCAATCCAGATTTTGAAGTCTCTCTCATCCAGCTTGTAGGTGATCAACCTCCACGCGGTCGCTTCAACTCTATGGGTAATGCCGAGCTTCAGCCTCAGAAGACTGTTAGTTATGAAATCGGACTCAAACAGGGTTTGACAGAGGATTTAACCCTGGATATTACCGGCTTTAACAAGGACATTCGAGATCTCATCGGAATGGAAGTACGGGATGATATCTATGGTGGTCGCTATTTCCGTTTTATCAACCGGGATCATGCCAATGTAAAGGGAATTACCGTGGCTCTGGAACAGCGTCAGACACCAGGTGGCTTTGGTTTCGGCATAGATTATACCTATCAGGTTGCCACGGGAAATGCTTCTGACCCCAATGAAGAATGGGTACGTCAACAGGCTGATCCGCCCATTGAATCTGAGAAAAAACGAGTGATCCTGGATTGGGATCAAACCCATTCATTAAACCTTACTGGGACCACCACCCAGGCCGGTTACCATATCAGTATCATTGGAAAACTGGGTAGTGGACTGCCTTATACAAGATCCTCGGCACGCTATTCTAATCGAATTTATAATGGAGAACGAGAACCCATGACTGCCAGTCTGGACTTGAACATCGCCAAGGACTTGATGGTGGCAGGTCTCAAGTTATCCCCCTATCTGAAAGTTTCAAACCTGCTTGATCGCAAGAATACCAAGGATGTATATGATTCAAGTGGCTCAGCGGATTACGACTATGATATGAGTTTTCAAAACTATAGCGGATATGGGACCCAGGAAGAATTTTTTAGCCGGCCGGATTTCTATTACGAACCCAGAAAAATCCTGTTTGGAGTGTCGGTACGGTTTGGAGGTCCAGCATGAGAGCACGCACATTGAAATCAGTTCTGATACTTCTGACGATTACACTGGTATTGCCACTCTTCTCAGAGCTGTCAGCTCAGACACCCCTGCAATTTCGCGGAGATTTGCTATATCGACGGATCGGAACCATGGATGGGAATCTGGTTTTGACACGCTATAAGAACTATGGTGAAGTCACCGATTACCCTAATGAACCATCCTGTAATTGGCCCAGTTATGGTCGTCATTATTGTGACGGCGTTGCACTTATCGTCTCTGCTGAGGTGTTGAATGGCGACAATCAGGAAATTCATCCCATGGAAACGCAATACCGAGAATTTGTAGACAAATCTCCTGATGATATTCCCTGGGGCTTTGAACCCAGACCTTTTTGGTTTAATGGTGATCCACAGGAGAATGACATTCCAGCGGTGAGTAATGAGCCCAATAGTTGGCCTGATTCCTGGCCAGACAAACCCGGCACCTGGGATGGTTACTGGAACGGATATTTTGGAAAAGGTATTTTTAATGCTGATCTGGAAACTGTATTTGCCTTTGACGATGATCCTGATAAAGAGCCAAATCTGCATATGGACTATTATTGCGATGATCTTGACTCCACACGCGGTGGGTTAGGACTGGTGGTGAAAGCGAGAGGCTTCCAGTGGAGCCATGTGCTGGCTGAAGATTGCATTTTCTGGCTATATAACATCTACAATGAATCCACTCATGATTATGAGAAAACCTTCTATGCCCAATATCTGGATTGGGGCGTTGGGGGTGTGGAAGATGGCGCTGATGATATTGGTGAATACGATTCAGAAATGGATATTGCTTTTGCATATGATACTGATGGTCTGGGAACTCCCGGGAATTGGTATCCAGTTGGTTATGCTGGCTATGCCTTTCTAGAAAGCCCCGGAATTGGTACGGATGGTGTTGATAACGATGGGGACGGCATGACTGATGAAAAGCGTAGCAGCGATGGACCAGGTGTATTTATGGATACTGCCCCCTATGGTTTTGAAGGTGCTGATTGGGATGCCTTTGTTGAGACCTATCTGGTTGAACCTGGACCACATTGGTCCAATGATGAGGATGCCGACTGGGATGCCTACACCGATATGAATAATAATGGTGTCTGGGATTATGATGAACCCCTGAACGATGATGTCGGAGCCGATGGTGTAGGACCTTACGATGCTCACTATGTAGCCCCTGATGAAGGAGAAGGCGATGGGCTACCTACAGATGGTGAACCAGATTATAATGAAACCGATCCCGACGAATCTGATCAGATTGGGCTAACCGGATTTGACATTTTTCCCGTTCATGAATATGAATTGACCAATGATGAACAAAATTGGGATGTGTTTTCTCGCGCGTTGGTGCCAGTATCTGATCTCCTGCAACCCGCAAACCTGGGTATGTTCTTTTCATCCGGAACCTTCCCACTTGAAGTGGCAAGCACTGAACGTTATTCCATGGCATTACTATTTGGTGAGGATAAAGACGATCTTATTAAAAACAAACGCACGGTCCAACAGATTTACAATGCGGACTATCGTTTTTCAAAACCTCCATTAAAACCCACCTTGTCAGTGTACCCCGGTGACAATGAAGTCACATTGGTCTGGGATGATATAGCCGAAGACTCCTTTGACCCATTCCTCCAGGAATTTGATTTTGAAGGCTACCTCATCTATAAATCCACTGAAGCTCAATTTTTGGAGAATAAAACCATTACTGATTCCTATGGTAATCTGACCTTTCGCACCCCAGAAGCTCAATTCGATCTGGAAGATGAGTGGTTCGGACCCCATCCGCTGGATATTTATGGTGTGAAATTCAATTTGGGTGAAAATACAGGCCTGAAGCACACCTGGACCGACACCGATGTGGTCAACGGCCAGACCTACTACTATGCTATTGTGTCCTATGATTATGGCCAGGTGAATTATGGAAATGGTCCACCTGAAGGGATTGCTCCCAGTCTATGCGCTTCCATTATCAAAACGGATGCTTTTGGCCGAGTCACCTTTTTAGATGTGAATTGCGGTGAAGCAGTTCCACGACCAGGTTCTGCTGGCTATACGCCACCGGCTGTTGTGGGCGAAATTGAACACGAAGGTCCAGCAACAGGTGCCATAGGTCTAAATATTGTGGAAAAACATGATGTCCCAAGTGGCCTGGTAACATATGAGTTGGAGTTTATTGAAAACAGCAGTTTACATACTGAAACCACCCCTGAATACACAGTCCGAGATGTGGTTCAGGATACCCTGGTTATTGATACTACCCTGGTGGCATTCAGAGGTGAGGAGAGCCCCCGATTCAACGGAAGCGTAATCAATTTCTATAATGACACCAGCATAGTTTACGACGCTCAGGCCAGTGGCTGGATTGTGGGTGAATCAGATTTTATTCCATCAATTCGACTGAATCCAGAGTGGGAGGATATCTCCGGTGTTCGATTAAACATTGAATCTCCTGCTGATTATGAAATTGAATTTCTGGGTGAGGATACCATACAGACAACCAGGCTATTCGGTCAGCAATCACGGATGGTCGGCGTGAAGATCAGGAATATCACTGATACTACGGATGCCGTGTTTGCGCTGTATGATCATGATGGGAGTGAGACATATACCGATGGGGATGATTTGTTTATCGGTATCCCTGATGCAGATTTTGTTTATCGGACCCATACATCCTGGATTATTCGCTTCGATGGGAAATATTCAGTGGATACAGTCTGGGTGAATGGTGTACCCATGCTAGACACTACCGCAGCCACGATCGATCCTCCAGAAGCAGGGGATGTCTTTCTACTGAAAACGAGAAAGCCATTTCGTGACGGGGAGAAATACCGGTTTTCCTTAAATGGTGCTGATTCCAGTGATGCGCTGGCTAAAGATGAGCTGGAAGACATCTATGTAGTACCAGATCCCTATGTTGTCACGGCAACCTGGGAACCGCAGAATTATTTCCAATTCGGTAGGGGAGAACGCCGACTTCATTTCTACAACATACCCAGAAATTGTACCATTCGCATTTATACCCTCAATGGTTATCTCGTTGATACCATTGAACACCAGTCCTCAGCTGATAATGGGATGGTCGCCTGGGATTTGTTAAGTAGTGAAGGAAATGAGATATCCTTCGGTACTTACTTTTATCATGTGGATGCCCCTGAAGTGGGTACCCATATCGGTCGGTTCAGTGTGATTAAATAGGACGACTACCGCGTGAAATCTAAAAATATAATCCTACTTATTCTTGTAATTCTGCTTGTCGCTTGTGGACAGCAGACACCCCAGGATATTGGCAGCGTGAATGGACGATCCATTAGCGCAGAGGACTTTATCTTTAGTTATGAAACCAGTCCACGGTCTGCGACCTCAGCCCCTAAGGATGTTGCGTATGATCAGGTGCTCGATCGATTGATAGAACGCATTCTGCTGGCCCAGGAATCACAACGCAGGGGTTTGCACAACGCGCCTGAAACAGCCCGTGAATTGAAATATCTCGAGGATGCTGCTATTCGACGAGAACTCTTCAGAGAAAAAATTCGCAAAACTACGGTGGTCAGTGAGGATGATGTGAGACAGGCATTTGCCCTGGCACAGAGGACCCTGTGGATTCAACACATCCAGCTGGATTCAAGCCTCTCTGAAAAACCAGAGATCTGGAATTCAGCCTGGACCCATACGCCTATTAATCCTGCTTTGAAGACCGTGGAAATACCGGATCTGGGAATGGTCAATCTGGTTGGCTGGAACGATGTAGATGCAGACTTGGAATCTACTCTGTACGGATTACAACTAAATGAGTGGACTGATCCCATTCAAAAAAGTGGCCACACTCATCTCTTCAGGCTGGTGAATGTTGAAACCAATCAGCTGGTATCCGAGAATCAGTTTGCACAGGACCAGGAGCATTACCATTCCGCTTTGCGAAAACGCCTGGAGCATGCCAACTCCTTCGCATTTGTGCAGGAAACCATGCAACCCCAAAATCTGACCATTAAAGGCCCTGTCCTGGAACAGTTGACCCAGGTACTTTGGACATTCAATTCCGTTCAGGACAGTCTTGATGGCACACCCGAAAGTGAGTATAAAATCGAGAAATTGAGTCTGGATGATATTGGAGCTGCTGAGCTGGCCCATTTTCAGACCGGTATACTTACCACAGATGATTTCAGATTTTATTATCAGCTGAATCCCCAGAAGCTGGAAGCAAACACAAAAGCTGGACTGCGAAACAAACTGGTCAACTCTATTGGTATTTATGTGAGAGATATTGTTTTTGCTGAGTTGGGACGCAATGAGGGACTGCAACAGAGCGCAGCTGTGAGGGACGACTATCAATATTGGCAAGAACGCCTCCTGGCAGCCAAGCTGGAACAACAAATTCAGAGCGAGGGCAATGCTGAAGGTGAAAGTGAAGCGAGTCAGGCGCTGGCAGAACTCACTAAATCTTTGAGAAATCAAGCTGAAATTAGCGTTAACCGGGATCTTCTTTTAAGTCTGAGGACAAGTGACGAAGGTCTGCCTCGAAAAATTGACTTTTTTACCGCATATCTAAATTGAGATTTGGAGCGATGGAATGAACAAGAGAATACGATTCATCACAAAAATTACCCTGCTGGGGATGCTCATGCTATCAACCGGAGTCGTCTGGAGTGGTGATCGCTTGACCAACACCGGAACCACAGCAGCATCATTCCTCGAAGTGGGGATAGGTGCCCGTAGTATGGGGATGGGGGGAGCCTACGTGGCAGTGGCTGAGGATGCTACGGCAATGTATTGGAATCCTGCAGGTTTGAGTCGAATCTCAAATGCCAGTGGTGTCTTTGAACAGGTCGATTGGATCGCGGATGTGAGCTTCAATTTTATGGGAGCCACTGTTCCGCTGGCCAATAACATGGGGACAATTGGTCTCTTTATAAACGCCATGACCCTACCAAACCAGCCCGTTCGGACGGTCCAGTTTCCTGATGGAAATGGTGAAGAATACAACGGTACCAGCCTGGCGTTGGGACTTTCGTATGCCCGCATGCTTACCGATCGGTTCTCGATTGGTTTTAATGCCAAATATATAAGTGAGCGGATTTGGCATGAACAGGGAAGCAGTCTGGCTTTTGATGTTGGAACCCTGTATGATACTGGTATTAAGGGGCTTAAGATTGGTGCATGCATATCAAACTTTGGTAAGGGACTAAAACTAACGGGTAGTGATCTGTTGATTTACCACGATTCAGATCCCATCCATCTGGGCAACAATGACAAGATAATTGGTGAACTTAAGACCGATGAGTGGCCACTGCCCCTGAATATGCAATTTGGCCTATCCTATACCGTTGATCCTTCACCAGGAGTTGGAGTCAGGGTCACAGCTGATGCTCTTCATCCCATCAATAATTCCGAAAGCATCAACCTGGGAACTGAAGTGAAATTGTTTAACATGTTGTATCTGCGTGGTGGATACGCAGCCCTGTTCCAGACTGATACTGAAGCTGGAATGTCCATGGGGGCTGGATTGAACTATAAGCTGTTTGGAGCATCAAATATTATAGTAGACTATGCCTACTCGGATATGGGCCGTCTGGGAGGAATTTCCCGATATACACTGGGAATCACCTTTTAGCTGTTGAAGAAAGTAACTATTGAATAATAAAAGAAAATATAGAGTGTGGTCTAGCCTGATCATTTTGTTGCTCGGGATGTTCATAGCCGGTTGCGGTGGAGAGCCCTCATCGACGGTAGATTCGCCTGGAAAAGCAACGGTCTTGACCTACTGGTGCTCTTCCAACCCCCATGAGATGGAACTGGCCAGAATACTGGTAGATGCCTGGAATGCTGAGGATCATTCCGTAAAGGTTAAATTGCAGCCCATCCCATCCAGCCAATCATCAGAAGAAGTGTTGCTGGCAGCTATAGCCGGTGGAACCACCCCTGACGTTTGCTCCAATATGTGGCCCGGTGCCATGGATGAGTTTATCCATGCAGGTGGCTTGGTTCGCCTGGATGAGTTTGATGATTTTTTTGAATTTAACCTGGCCCGCGTGCCTGAAACGCTCATGGAAACCTTCGCAGCAAGTGACAGTCACTACTATCAGCTACCCTGGAAAACCAATCCCATCATGGTCATGTACAATAAAACCATGTTTAGAGATGCAGGCATTGACACCCTGCCACGTACTTACTCCGAACTGCTTGCTGCAGGGGAAAAACTGACCCTGGATCGCGATGGTGATGGTCAATTGGATCAATGGATGGGATATCGCAATATCAAGCCGATCTGGTGGCAGCGCTTTTTTGACTATTATGCCTTTTATGTGGCGGCCTCTGGAGGACTCTCACTCTTTAATGGCGATAGTTTGATATTTGAGAATGAAGCCTCAGTCGAGGTGTTTGACCTATTCCGGAAAATTTACAAAAGAGGGTATTTCCCCATTACAGACTTGCTAGGGGATAAGTTTATTGGTGAACAAATTGCAACCTCAATTACTGGACCCTATTCCATCCCACATGTGGAAAAATTCAAACATGAGGGATTTGAATATGATTTTTTTCCTATCCCCACACCTGATGACCACACAGGGCCGGTTTATACCTATGGGGATCATAAAAATATCTCAATCTTCAGTACGACTGATTATCCAGAAGCATCCTGGGAATTTGCCAAGTATCTCATCTCGGAAGAGGCTGACAGCCTGCTGTTGGTGTTAACCAGTCAAATTCCCATCCGGAAAAACCTCACCAGTGACCCACGCTTTGCGGACTATTTCTCCATGAACCCGGGAATGGTAAAATTCGCTGAACAGGCGGTGTTCACCCGTGGAGTTGATGGTGCTTCAGAACTGAAGGAAATTTTTGATGCCATTTCTCAGGAATTTGAGGCCTGTGCCATATTTGATGCCCGCACCCCTGAGGAGTCCATTCACCTCGCTGCAGAACGTTCTCAGGTAATTATCGATTGGAATCGTTCGAAATGAAAAAACTGGTTAATAAAATGAGAGGGGAGAGCTTCACCGGTTCCTTGATGGCCTCGCCTTACATAATTTACTTCAGCTTGTTTATAGCCTTTCCTATTGGTTTTTCTTTTGTACTTATGTTTCATAAGTGGAATATCATTACACCTATGGAATGGGTCGGCTTGCGCAACTTTGTGCGCTTGGCCAATGATGCCCAATTTTTTAAAGCTATCTGGAATACCCTTACTTTCCTGGTGATTCATATTCCACTACAAATAATTGTGGCCCTGCTTCTGGCGATTGGCTTGAATCAGAAAATTAGATTTCGTGGTTTTTTCAGATCTCTCTATTTCATGCCTGTAATAGTTTCAGGTGTAGTAATCACCATCCTGTGGCGCCAACTCTATGGCTTTGAAACCGGACTTTTGAACATGCTGCTGCTAAAAATTGGTATGGATAAAATTCCCTGGATCAATGACCCGGATTGGGCCATGCCTTCCATCGCCATCATGGCCACTTGGAAGAACGTCGGACTCTATGTTATCCTCTTCTTGGTGGGCCTCCAGAACATTCCTCGCTTTCTATATGAAGCCGCAGATATAGATGGTGCAGGTCCGCTCCAAAAATTCTGGCATATCACGATTCCGGCATTGAATAATACCGTCGTGCTCGTGATGACATTGTCAACGATTGGTGGCTTCTCCCTGTTTATCGAACCCTTCGTCATGACAGGGGGAGGACCCATGAATTCAACACTATCAGCCATGTTGTATATATATAATCAGGCATTCTACTTTGGACATATGGGCTATTCTGCAACACTGGGGATTTTCTTCGCAGGCATTGTACTCATGGTCATCCTGGTTCAGAAAAAACTTGTGGAGCAGGATTAGATGCAGCGCATGAAGAATCTACCCATCTATCTGGCCCTCACTGTGGGAGGGATGATATTCGCCTATCCATTTATTTGGATGCTGTTCTCAACATTTAAACCTGAAATGGAACTCACGGGTATCGGACTCTGGTCACCCAACATGAGTTTAGATAATTATCGAGCAGTATTTACCAAAATTCCCATCGGCCGGGCTTTGATGAACAGCATGTTTGTCTCATTGTGTGTTACAACTTGTGTCCTCTTCTTTGGATCTATTGTGGGTTATGCATTAGCCAGACTCAAGTTTCTGGGGAGCGAACTGATCTTCGCTGTCATTCTATTTACAATGGTGATTCCCTTTCAGATCACGCTGATACCCATGTATATACTCATGGTGAAATTTGGTTGGGTGGATACTTATCTCAGTTTGATAGTCCCAGGCATGATAAATTCTTTTGGCATTTTGCTATTCAGACAATTTTTCCGAGACATTCCTCAAGATTTGATTGATGCTGCCCGCATAGATGGCTGTAACGAATTTCAGATTCTGTTTCGCATCATCTGGCCCCTGTCAAAGCCAGTGCTTATCACTGTTGGCATACTGGCCTTCATGGGATCCTGGAATGATGTATTGTGGCCATTATTGGTAATCAGGTTGGAAACGCTAATGACCATGCCTCAACTGGTGACGCTGTTTGCCATCGGGGGACAGGCTGCC
This sequence comes from Fidelibacterota bacterium, assembly GCA_016844955.1. Lineage (GTDB taxonomy): Bacteria > Fidelibacterota > UBA8477 > UBA8477 > JABMPR01 > JABMPR01. The sequence goes on from JAERTH010000152.1 coordinate 12,534, forward strand.
AATCAAATGGGCGTCCAATTGGCTGCAACCACCTTGCTGGCAGCACCCATAATTATCATCTATTCATTCTTCCAGAAATACTTCATTGAGAGTATGGCTACATCGGGACTTAAGAATTAAGTAAGAAGTAAGAAAGTAGAAAGTAGAAAGTAGAAAGTAGAAAGTAGAAGGTAGAAAGTAGAAGGTAGAAGGTAGAAAGTAGAAGGTAGAAAAGCCGGTCCCTGAGCCCGTCGAAGGGTTAGGCTGGGGGGTCACGCAGGAGAGTAACTCTTGGAATTGACAAAAAAAACCTCCGTGATCTCTGCGCCCGCTGTGGTTAATGCTTTTTAGAATTGAAACGATTTATCTGTAATAAGGAATTTAGAATAAAATGAAACTGACACGCTACTCCCGCGACCCCGTCTTGAAAACTGTCCCTGAACATGAATGGGAAAGAGCTGCTGTCTTTAACGCTGGTGCAGTATATGACAATGGATTGTACCACATGATTTACCGTGCTACTGACATTGGTGGCCATGAAAGCTTTGGAGATTACGTAAACAACCTGGGCTATGCCTGGAGTAAGAATATCCTGGACTGGGAGCGACTTCCGGAGCCCGTACTCAGCAATGATGTACCCCAGGAACTTCGCGGTCCAGAGGATCCACGCATTGTCAAGTTGGATGGTCGCTTTTACATGACTTATACTGGTTTTGGAGGGCGTTTCCCAGGGGATCATCGAATTTGTCTGGCTGTCAGTGATGATCTTAAGAAGTGGGAAAGAAAGGGTGTTGTCCTGGATGAGGAAAACAAGAATGCAGCATTCTTTCCTGAAAAAATTGGAGGAGAATATTTATTCCTTCACAGGCGTGGCGGGGAGGATATCTGGATCGCCAATACAGAGGATTTTAAAAGTTATACCAAGCACACGAGTATTATGTCGCCAATACCAGGTGGATGGGAATCACGCAAGTTGGGGATTGCAGGACCTCCTGTAATGCATGATAAGGGCTGGTTGCTCATCTATCATGCAGTTGATGAAAAATTCCAGTATCGCCTGGGTGCTGTTCTCCTGGATCATGATAATCCCCGCAAAGTGCTGGCCAGATATGATAAACCTCTGATTGAATCAGAAGAGGAATGGGAACGCCAGGGACCGGTTCCCAATGTGATTTTCAGTTGTGCAACCATTGATAAAGATGATCGCTATGACATTATATATGCTGGTGCCGATAGTTTGATTGGTGCTGCCTACATCTTGAAAAGCGATGTGGTCTTTGAAAAGGAATATTGGCTGGTATGACCCGATTAATCTACCTGATTTTAAGTCTGAGTATAGCGGCAGCTATTTTTAACTGTAGTCCTGCTGAACCGAAACTAATCCCGGCAAATCTTGATCATGCGTTTCATCTGGTAGATAGCTCTGAGGTTGATGGGGAACTGCTGAAATGGATTGCCATCTATGCTGATGCCCCCAGTTATGACCACATAGTGGATGCGGATGAAGGCGCGACCTGTGTTGATGACGTGGGCCGGTTTATGGAAGTCATAGAGTTTGAAATCAATAAAAGGAATCGGCAGGAATTGCTACCTCTGGCTGAAGGTATGGTACAATATCTGTTGCATCTCAGTCGCGAGGACGGACTGTGGTATAACTTTCTTTTTCCCGATGGTTCAATAAATAAAACCCATCAAAATAGCGTAGCCTCTTTTAAGTGGTGGGCAGTAAGAGGGCTCAGAGGATTGGGTGCAGGATACAGAATTTTTGCCAACCGACCTGACTATGATGTTTTAACTCAAGAAATATCCACCCGGTTTCTTCACTCTCAATCACATCTCGACTCTCTATTCTCCACCTATCCCGAGTTAACCCCTGCTGATGATGGATCTCTGCGTCCCTCCTGGAATTTGAGCAATGCTCCCGACCAATCAGCAGAATTGCTCACAGCCTTGGCTGGTGTTCACGGTCTGGGGCCATTCAACTATGATAAAGAGATCAAATATCTGGCGGAAGCTTTGATGGGATGGCAATACAGGGGAGCGGATCAAGCATATAGAGGTATGTATTACTGCTGGCAGAACACCTGGCATGGCTGGGGCAATAATCAAGCCCTGGCTCTACTCCAGGCGTATATAATTCACGGAGAAGCAGAGTACCTGAACAGTGTGAAGCTCTGGGCGGATCATTTTATCCCCACACTTATTGAGAAAAATTTCCCGGCAGAATTCACATTGGATTCCACCGGTGTATGGCAAATTCGGGATTATAACCAGATTGCCTACGGTCTGAATTCCACCTATAGGGGCATGAATCTGCTGGCGGCTATCACAGCTTCTCCAGAATACGCGGCTCAAGCTGAGCAGGTGTTTGCCTGGTTTAAAGGTCAGAATGTGGCTCAAACCCAAATGTATGATCCAGTTACTGGACGCTGTTTCGATGGCATCAATGCGATGGAGTCTGTAAACCACAATTCTGGTGCAGAGTCCACAGTTGAGTGCCTGCTGGCCATTCAAGCGCATGGCGGGTGGTAACGCAGTGCATGATTTCCCCTTTGATGAGATTCTGTTTGGTCCCAACGATGTTGAACCAGAAAAATTGCCCATTGCAAAAGCAACAGGTCGGGAGACTTTTGTACTGGGAACTTTCAATCCAGGTTTATGTCGTTTACCTGCGGGCAACCTGCTCATGATGGTGCGTGTCGCCGAAGCCCTTAAATCTCCGCAAGTAGGTGATACAGTGGAGGTTTTGCGGTTCGATGGTCATACAAATTCATTCACCACTGACAGCCACCCCGCAGCGGAGATTGATTTCTCAGATCCACGTAAATATCGATTTAAAAAGCTGGGACAGGTCTATGCTCTCACATCTATGTCCTGGCTTTTGCCAGTAGAACTTGATGCTCAGGGCACTGAAGTGGTGAGAGTCCACTACGATAAAATGATTCTTCCGGAAAATGTGAGTCAGGAATATGGTGTCGAGGATGCCCGGATTACACAGATTGGTGAAACTTTTTATATGACAACCTGTGCGGTTTCATCAGGACGTCATTCCACCATCCTGTACACCTCAGACGATGGACTCAATTATAAGTATGAAGGACTAATCCTGGACCATCAAAACAAGGATATGGTACTTTTTCCAGAGAAGATTTATGGCATGTACCACGCACTGACCAGACCCCAGGGTGAATTGTATTTTGTGGATTCAGATGCTGCTATGATTCCCGGTCCTGGTATCAATATCTCGAGTTCACCAGACTTGCTGCATTGGCGCCCCAGAGAATCGGTTCTGGCCAGACCGCGAAACAATTCGCTTTTATCCCGGAAGGTGGGAGGAGGCGCACCTCCAATTAAAACACCCCAGGGTTGGTTGGTGCTATTTCATGGAGTTGATAATGAAGGTCTGGCAGGAGTATATCGAACGGTGTGGATGCTGCTTGACCTGGAAAATCCTGAGCAAATAATTCTTGAGCAAATTGTCGAGCCTCTCATGGAGGCAAAACCTGCATTGACAAGGAATTACCAGGACTCTATCTATTTAGCAGATATCGTTTTTACTTCGGGAATTGTAGCAGATGAATACCATTATGTGGTAGCTTCAGGTGAATTAGACCTGTGCTGTCGCATCACGCATATCCCACATTCTTCATTCACCATTAATTGAAATATTTATAATATGCAAAGCAGTCCTTTAAGGAAATGATGTCCATGACCAACCGTATACTTATTTTTGCACTGTTGATTATAGGCTCCGTCGGGGCCCAGCAAATCGATATTGAGCGTATTGAGTTGATGCCTAATTTTCCCGAACCTTATGAGATGCGTGACTGGAAAGACGTAGCCCGCGGTTATGATTCGCTGGTGTTCGATTTAGGCGCTACCGGAACCTATCTGCCACTAACATGGATAACGTCCAACACAACCAACTATCCCGATAATGATGCTTTTGGATTACACACTTACGTGGGCACCCACCATCCCAACAATGCTGAAGGAATCAATTGCATGCCCGCCGTGGTTGGCGCTTCCCTGGTGGGCATTGACAAATCTGATCAATTTGGCTTTGACTATGTCCTGGCCACACAGGAATGGTTTAACCGACGTCCCAGCGAAAACGTTTATTTGAACGGGTTTACTACATCAAGTGGAAATGATTGGTGGTATGATACCATGCCCAATATCTTTTTCTATCAGCTCAAAGACCTATATGCCGAGTATGGAGATTCTGAGTATCAGTTTGAAATGGTGGCACAGCGTTGGTTGGAAGCGGTTAGGAATATGGGGGGGCGTGCCGTTCCCTGGAATTATGGCAATTTTAGCCATCGTGCCTGGTCACTTTCGACCATGACTGCCAATAATAATGGTGTCGTTGAACCGGAAGCTGCTGGAGCTATAGGGTGGCTGCTGTACATGGCATATTCCCAAACAGGAGATGATAGCTTGAGGATGGGGGCAGAGTGGGCGCTTGAATTTCTGCACAACCGGACAGACAATCCATCTTATGAAATCCAGATGCCTTACGGAGCAGTAGTAGCTGCCAGGATGAATGCGGAATTGGGTACCAATTACGATGTGGATAAAATGCTGAATTGGTGTTTTGATGTTACTCCGCTTAGAAACTGGGGGGCAACTCTGGGTACCTGGGGTGGCTATGATTGTGATGGTTTGATTGGGGAAGCTCTCACTCAGGGGTATGCTTTTGCAATGAATGGCTTTCAACACGCGTCAGCACTGGCACCTCTAGCCCGTTACGATGACCGATATGCAAGAGCGTTGGGAAAATGGATCCTAAACCTGGCTAATGCCAGCCGGCTGTTTTACCCGAATTATCTACCTGGATCGAATCAGGATAGCGAATTCTGGGCCACCGAATATGATCCAAATTCCTATATCGCTCATGAATCAATGCGGGAATTTGCAAATGGAACCAGCCCCTATGCTACCGGGGATGCTATCAACGGCGGTTGGGCGGCAACCAATCTGGCGCTTTATGGCTCATCCCATGTTGGTTATCTGGGTGCTCTGGTCGATACCACCAATGTTCCAGGGATCCTGCAGTTGGACCTTCTGGCCACCGATTGGTTTAATGATTCAGCCTATCCTACGTATCTTTATTATAATTCCTACGATATACCCATGCAGGTTGATTTGATGCTGCCCATCGGTACTCACGATATTTATGAAATGACTACCAATCAGATGGTACTGACCGGTGTCTCAGGTACGACACAATTGAATATTATGGAGGATAGCGCCTGGCTCATATCCATCGTTCCTACGGGTGGAATCCAGACCTTCGAGTATGAAAAATTGCTTATTGATGGCATTGTAGTGGACTATGACGCAGGTGTTGTAACAAATCATCCACCTCGGATTAAGGGTTTTGGTACGGCGAATCACATGGTTGCATCCTCATCCGTTATAAATTTTTCCTGTGAAGCCGAGGACCGTGAGGATGGACAGAATCTTTCCATTTCCTGGTTCCTGAATGATGCCCCACTGGCATCTACGGGATCAAGTATTCAATTTACTGCCCCTGCGGATACTGGAAGCTACGAAGTACGATGTCTTGTAACAGATTCAGGGAGCCTGACCAATGCAGATTCAATGATGATTGATGTTGTCGAACACATCAATCATGCACCACAAATCGAGTTACTGCAGGCTAACGAATCTTACATACTACCATCTGCATCTACCAGCATCACCTGCACAGCAGCAGATGTAGATGATGACGAATTGAGCTACGCATGGACAGCTCCAGATGGTGGCACCCTCCATGGCAATGGCTCAACGATTTCATGGACAGCTCCTGCTGAAACCGGGGAATATGAGATCACATGTACGGTTACTGATCCTTATGACGGAAGTGATAGCGAATCAATTTTTATCAATGTGACGGATTCCACCGGAGCTTTTGGCTTTCCCATGCTTTTTCTCCCTTTTAGTGGGAATGTGAATGATCAAAGCAGTTATGGCAACCAATCCGAGCTCTCAGGAGCCACATTTGTCGCTGATCGGGGTGGAAATGCAGAGCGTGCCCTGCGATTTGACGGTGTTGATGACAGGGTCCAGATCACCAACACTTCCCTGTTGAATTTCACAGATGCTATCAGTGTCAGTATCTGGTTGAAGGTGGAGGAATTCTTTGGTCGGGAAGCCTATCCAATCAGTCATGGCAATTGGGAAAGTCGCTGGAAAATTTCCATTACCAATCAGAAGGTTCGCTGGACAATCAAAACCAGCTCTGGAATCACTGATCTGGACTCCCAAACAGAGTTGCAGTTGAATACTTATTATCATGTAGTTGCACTGTACGATGGATCTAGTTTTGATATTTATCTCAATGGAGAACTGGATCAGCACGGTACCTATTCAGGGACGCTCAATCCCACAAATATTGATCTAACCATTGGACAGGTATTGCCGGGCAATACGCAGTACAACTTCAAGGGAATCATTGACGACATCAGGTTATACGATTACGCCTTGAGCGCTGAAGAGATATCAGATCTATATCAGGCACCAGTGAGTATTGAGAATGAAGGGGAAGGAGTGCAACCCGAGAGCTTTTTTATTGCACCGGCCTTTCCGAATCCATTCAATCCGTCCACAACAATCAACTATGGAATAGCCAGGGCTTCTCATGTGCGGGCGAACATCTATGACATTCAAGGGAAGCAGGTTATATCTCTTGAAAATGACCAGAAAGAAGCTGGTCGATACGCTCTCCTCTGGAACGGTCTTGATGGGAGGGACCATGCAGTAACTACGGGTATCTATTTCTGCAGAATCCAGGCTGGAGATATGAGTCAAACCATAAAAATTATCTGTTTGAGATAAGGTTTTCATCAACTGGAATAATCAAATCGGTTGAATTGATTGAAGCAATGATATAAACGAGTAAAGGAAGAGTTATGGCTGAATTGAAACTGAGAGATATCAATAAATCCTTTGGCGAAACCCATGTTCTCCATGATGTCAACCTTGATATCATTGATGGGGAATTCCTTGTGCTCGTAGGTCCTTCAGGTTGTGGTAAATCAACGCTTCTACGTCTTGTAGCAGGTCTGGAAGATGCTTCAGGTGGAGAAATATATATTGGCGATCAACAGGTGAATGATGTCGCTCCAAAGGATCGGGCCATCGCCATGGTTTTTCAAAACTATGCCCTCTATCCACATATGAATATCTATGACAATATGGCATTTGGGCTGAAGCTGAAAAAAGTACCTCGAGATGAAATCAAGGAACGGGTACTGGCTGCGGCTAATATTCTGGGCATTGAGGATTATCTACAGCGTCGACCCAAGGAATTGTCCGGTGGACAGCGTCAACGTGTGGCTGTGGGCCGTGCCATTGTCCGTAATCCTGCCGTGTTTCTGTTTGATGAACCTCTGTCTAACCTGGATGCAAAGCTACGGGTCCAGATGCGCAGTGAAATCAAAAAGCTGCACACTGAACTCAAGACTACCATGATCTATGTAACTCACGACCAGGTAGAAGCCATGACCATGGGGGACAGAATAGTGATCATGAAGGATGGTTATCTCATGCAGGCCGATGCGCCATTGGAAATATATAATCGACCCAAAAACAAGTTTGTGGCCGGTTTCATTGGATCACCCGCAATGAATTTCCTCACAGCCAAAGTTGAAGCGACCCAAGGAATCACGCTGGTCGGCAAAGATTTTACACTGAACTATCCAGAAGCTGACGAAACAAAGTTGAAGGCGTATATTGACCAGGAGGTAGTCGTCGGGGTAAGACCAGAACACCTCACTCTTGAGCCCTCCGGGGAAGGTATTGGAGTCACACTGGAGCTCAGTGAACTCATGGGAAGTGAATCATATCTACATGCTATCATGGGAGACAATAAGATTGTTGCTCGTGTCGATGCCAGCGAATCGGTTAACCCGGGTGACACGCTTACCTTCCTTCCCGATTTTGAAAATCTGCACTTTTTTGATGCTCAAACTGAGGCAAGCATCTGCAATTAATTTTCTGATTCAACCTTCCAGCAAAAATATCTGTTCATTGGGGACTATTTTGGAATGCACCATTTGCCAACTTCGCTTGCTCATTAAAACTATCTTTCTGTTGATCTGGGTCTCACTCTCCTTTGCACAGGATACACTTGATGTTCCGGAGGTATCTCATGAACGGGGCTTCTATGATGAGCCAATTTATTTAACCATCAACTCAGACGTTGAGGGCGCCTCCATAGTATTTACCCTGGATGGTTCTGATCCTACGGACTCACCTAACGCGACAACTCAGAGCGCTCCTGTTACCTTATATATCGACTGCTATGATTTAACGGGGCGTTTTACCTCACCCACCGTTATCCTGAGGGCGATTTCGTCGTTGACAGGATCTCAACCCAGCTCTGTAATTACCCACAGTTATCTATTTCTTGATGAGATCGAAGATGTATCTCCTCATGAAGAGTCTCCAGGGCCGAACTGGCCAGATAGAAACATGAGTAATGGAAACTCCCAGTACATGGACTATGGATTAGATCCAGATGTTTTGAATGACCCACGATACACGGATCAGATTCTGGGTGCCTTTACATCTATTCCATCCATCTCACTGGTGACAAATCTTGAAAACCTGTTTGGAGCCGATTCAGGAATCTATTTTAACGCTTTACGCCATGGGAGAGAGTGGGAGCGACCTGCATCGGTTGAACTTCTGAATCCTGATGGAAGTCCTGGATTTCAGGTTGATGCAGGGGTGAGAATCAGAGGTGGTTGGGGTCGTCGAAATGAAAATCCCAAACACGCATTCAGATTGTTCTTTCGCTCTGAATATGGGTATAGTAAGCTTGAGTTTCCCCTGTTTGGTGATGCAGGTGTGGACAAGTTCGACAAGGTTGATCTCAGGACCAGCCAAAATTATTCCTGGGCAGCGGAAGGTAGCAGAAGAAACACGCTAGTCCGGGAGGTCATATCTAGAGACATCCAGCGTGATATGGGACAACCCCACACACGCAGCCGATATTATAACCTGTTTCTCAATGGTGTTTACTGGGGGATTTATCAAACCCAGGAACGTGCTGAGGCGGCTTATGCCAAATCCTATTTCGGTGGGGAGCGGGAAGATTATGATGTGGTGAAGGTGGATGTAGGTGAGAATCTGAACCTTTATGAAATAGAAGCCACTGACGGGACACTTGATGCTTATAACCGTCTTTGGGAAATGGCAACTGAAGGATTTGATAATGACTCAATTTATTATAGTGCTCAGGGGCTAAATGTAGATGGAACTATTAACCCTGATTATGAAAAATTGATCGACGTTGATAACCTGATTGATTATCTCATCTGTACCTACTATGTCTGCGATGGAGATGGTCCACTTAATGGCAACCAGATGCCAAATAATTTTTATGCGATTTATAATCGAACCAATCCAGATGGCTTTAAGTATTTCAGACATGATGCTGAACACTCCCTGTTGAATCCTAACGGTGATCTCACTGGTCCAGTGACCGGTGGGGAGGAGTTCAGACATTTCAACCCACGCTGGCTACAACAAAGATTAACTGTTCATCCAGAATATCGAATGCGTTTTGCTGATCGGGTATATAAGCACCTGCATAACAATGGCGCTTGTACTGGGGATGTGTCTATAAATAGAGTTGTTGATCGGAAAAATCAAATAGAACAGGCCATTATCGCTCAATCAGCCCGATGGGGTGATTCCAGATCAGATGTAGCCCGTACAAAGCATGATGATTGGCTACCGGCGGTAAATTACATGACTGATGAATTTTTCTCGGGTAGAACTGTATTTATGCGAGCTGTTTTTAGATCTCGAGGTTGGTATCCTACATTTGAGCCGCCAGTCTTTAACCAGGAGGATGGAGTGGTATCAGCTGGAACCAACATCAGTATTACTGCATCACAGGGAATTATTTACTATACGATTGATGGTAATGATCCTCGACAACTCGAATTAGTTGACAGTGTTGGCTCGATCTCAGCAAGCGCTGTTGAATACACAGAAGCGCTTGAAATCAATCATACGACCCAAATAAAAACTCGTGCATTGAACAATGGTCAATGGAGCGCACTGAATGAGATCTCTTTGGTCGTTCCAAATGATCTGGACTATCTGAAAATCACTGAAATTCATTACCATCCTCTTGATGGTGAGGATGTAAATGACACTGAGCTGGAATTTATTGAGTTGAAAAATTTTGGAAATGTTCCCATGAATCTGGGATTTATGACCTTTGCTCAAGGCATAGAATATTCTTTTCCCGGTGGTACTGAACTGGGGCAAGAAAATTACATCGTACTGGCATCAAATCTTGAAGCATTCGAAAATCGTTATGGATACGAGGCTTTCGGTGAGTATGAAGGCCAATTGTCCAATGGTGGTGAAACCATCAGCCTTCTGAACGCTTCGGGAGACACACTTATTAGTTTGAACTATGATGATAATTATCCCTGGCCCAACTCTGCCGATGGATCGGGATATTCAATGGTGCTACGTGACGAAAGTTTAATTGCATGTGCGGATGATGCGGAGAGTTGGCATGCATCCGCTCATATCCATGGTACACCTGGCATTTCAGATCCAACAGCTGTGGTCGAGGAGGATATAAGACCTTCAACATTCCATGTGTCTCAGAATTATCCCAATCCATTTAACCAGTCCACATGGATATCCTATCATCTTGATACCGTTGAAGATATTGAAGTTGAAATATTCAACTTAAGGGGACAGCGAGTCAGGTCAATCAGAAGGGAATCAAACCCGCAGGGCTGGAATCGGTTGGAGATTAACGCCCCTGGTCTGGCAAGCGGCATCTATATCTATCGGGTCAGCTCTGGTGAATTCAATGCAACCAGAAAGATGATCCTGCTCAAGTAAGATCTTCTCATTGTTTGCATATCAACTATCCTGTTCGTCGGAAGGGATATGCCACCGCTGACAGGACACTGCAGATGGAGAGTCTGCTGTTAAGTAGGATTGGGCACGCTTCAACACCTAAATGTAATACCCTATAAACATATTCCAGATGCTGGAATCACTATTATTTTGTATAATGGTGACACCATGAAGGTAGGTGATCCAACAATTGAATTGAGTATAGGGGACACATGAGATTAATCTGTCTGATAGCTATCCTGAGTGTACAGACTACATTCGCCCTTGACCACTGGGAAACTGCCATATATGCCAGCAACACCTGGCACTTCTTTATTGGCAACCAGGAACCTCCAGCAACCTGGATGGACAATGAATTTGATGACTCCTCATGGGACCAGGCGCAAGGGGGAATCGGTTATGGTGATGGGGATGACAGCTATTTAATCGATGCCACCTCAGCTCTCTACTTACGGACTTCATTTCACGTTGAGGATCTGGATATACTTGAAGCTGGCTTACTGCATTTTGATTATGATGATGGATTTATCGCATTTCTTAACGGCGGGGAAGTCTTCCGCACTTTCAATATGGGCGAAACTGGAAGTTTTGTAGCCCATGATGGTGGTGTTAGTCAGGGCCATGAAGCAATTGGCTATGAAGGCCAAGTACCTGAAATGGAAGTTTTGGATGCTGAGCTCCTGGCGGAATTGCTCCAGGAGGGTGAGAATATTTTGGCTATCCAGCTACAAAATACTGATGCCAATTCCTCTGATCTCACTGGCCTATTCTGGCTCTCTTTTGGTATCCTGGATGATTCCAACCCATTTGGCACCCTGCCACAGTGGTTCTATAGCCCTTCAATGTTTACCTCATCTTTGCTACCCATTGTCAAGATTTATACCAATGGTCAAACCATTCCTGATGAGCCCAAAATTGACGCTACCATGGGTGTAATTGATAATGGTCCAGGTTTACTCAATCATATCTCGGATCCTTTCACAGGCTACGATGGGCATATTGGCATTGAAGTGCGTGGAGCATCGTCTCAGATGTTTCCCAAGAAACAGTATGCCGTGGAAACCAGGGATGCCCAGGGTGACAACCTGAATACAGAATTATTGGGATTCCCGTCAGAGAATGACTGGATTCTACATGCACCATATTCAGATAAATCTCTGATCAGAAACGCGTTGGTCTATACCCTGGCAGCGCAAACAGGTCATTATGCCACCCGCACCCGCTTTTTGGAGCTATTTCTCAATGATAATTATCAGGGTGTATATATCCTCATGGAGAAGATCAAGCGGGATGCCAATCGGGTGGATATTGCTACGCTGAACCCTGATGAGATAAGTGGGGATGATCTCAGCGGCGGATATATTGTAAAAATTGATAAGTGGGCCGGCGATGAGACCGATGGCTGGTTCTCAGACCCCCACCCGAATTATCGTGGGGTGACCTACCAATACCACTACCCAAAAGAAGACGATATCGCAACTGAGCAACGGGAATACATCCAGAACTTTATCACTGAATTTGAGGCGCTGTTCCTTGACGATACTTATCTGGATCCCCAGGATGGTTACTACGATCGTATTGATTTCGATCAATTCGTGGACTACGCCATCATGCAGGAATTTGGTAAAAATGTTGATGGGTTCAGGCTGAGCTCCTTTTTATACAAGGATAAGGACAGTAATGATCCCAGACTGCATACGGGTCCAGTGTGGGACTTTAACCTGGCTTTCGGGAATGCCAATTATTACAACGGCGCCAATCCAGTAGGGTGGTATTTTGATACTGATTTGAGTAGGGATTCATGGCGAATTCCATTCTGGTGGTACAAGATCTGGGAGGATCAAACTTTTAAATATGCTTTTAATGTCCGATGGCAGGAGTTGCGTCAGACCGTCCTGTCTGATGAACATATACAGGCAATGCTCGACTCACTGGGGAGTGAAATTGGTGCTGCTCAGACCCGAAATTTTGAACGTTGGCCAATACTCGATGAGTGGGTGTGGCCCAATTCCTATGTTGGAGGTAGCTACGCCAATGAAATCACATTTCTCCAGGGGTGGATAAATTCCCGCCTGACCTGGATGGATTCCCAGACCGTAGAAACCAATGCTGAAATCCCAGAATATTTCAGGGTAAGTTCTGTTTATCCCAATCCTTTCAATCCACAACAGACACTCACACTCCGTGTGGACCAACCAGGATATATCGAGTTGAAAATTTTCGACATTCGTGGGGGATACATCAACAATCTGAGTGGATATGCTGGGAATGATGGAATGTTGACTATCTCGTGGAATGGAACCGATATACAGGGCAAAGAAATACCCGGAGGTGTTTATTTTATCCTCTCTGAATCTATATTAGAGCGAAATGCTTACAAAGTGACGCTGCTGCGATAAAGGGATTGATTCAGAAAAAATCTGCCATCCAGATCCCTGAATGCAGGATCGTTTTTGTTTAGTTTTACCAATTAAATCAATGACTGAAACAATATTACATATGCTGAGTAGTTCATGACCCTATCCATGATTTTTGTTCTGTCAGTCCTGGGTTTTGCTGTACTAATGTTCATTACTGAGTGGCTCCGGGTGGATCTGGTTGCACTATCTGTTCTGCTCATTTTGGCCATCTTCGGAATGATCTCCCATACGGATGCCATTGCCGGATTCAGCAATACGGCTATTATCACAATTGCATCTGTTCTGGTGCTTAGCGCGGGTCTGGTACGCACCGGAGTAGCGCAAATCCTGGGTGGGCAAATCCTGAAACTATCTGGCGATTCTGAAATCAAACTGTTGATTATAATGATGGTAGTGGTGGGGGCACTTTCAGGAATTATGAATAACATTGGTGTCGCTGCATTGATGCTGCCGGTGGTTATGGAAATAGCCCATCGTACAGGTCGCTCACCATCCAAACTGTTGATACCTCTGGCCTTTGCTTCACTCTTTGGGGGGCTGACAACCCTAATTGCAACGGCGCCAAACATTCTCATCAGCAGTGCTCTGGAATCCTCAGGTCTGGAACCCTTTGGTCTATTCGATTTTACTCCCGTGGGTATTGTTGCCATGATTGTCGGTATTGTTTATCTGGTTTTTTGGGGCCGTCACATGCTTCCAGATAGAGACCTGGGTCGATCCACTTCCATTGCAGACACATTGAACGGTGAATACGAACTCCATGAGCGTCTGCTCACCATGACTTTGCCAGCAGAATCACCGCTCATAGATAAAAATCTGGCTGAAAGCCGCCTGGGATCTGCCCTGGGATTCAATGTATTGGCTATCCTGCGGGGTGAAAAAACTCTCTTGGCACCAGGTCCGGACACACAATTACGTTCGCATGATAAATTATTGGTAGGGGGGCGCAGAGATCAGGTGGGTACGCTGAGAGATTGGAAAACCCTGACCCTCAAGCAGGGCTGGCTGGTAGGGGAGCATGAGTTGGGCGATGCCCTCAAATTTGCTCAGTTTAAAATTGCCCCTGATTCTGAATTTATAGGCAAAACTTTTAAAGAAGCAGGTACACGCAATCTGTATGAGATCAACATCATAGCTGTCATACAGAAGAATCAAGTCAGAGTTTCTCAATTGAGAAACTATCGATTCAATCCCAATGATTTGCTCATAGCCATCGGTCAGCCGGAAAAGCTGGAAAATATGTTGGCCAGCAATCAGTTGGCAGAATTTGAATATGTTAGACCACGAAATGTAGCGTTGAAATACAAACTACATCGGAATTTGATTGGAATCCATATCCCCGAAGATTCCACCTTAGCCGGACGCAGTATCGCACGGAGTCATCTTAAGAGCACTCTGGGAATCAATGTACTGGGGATCAGACGGGGTGATGAATTGATCTTCATGCCCTCACCCCATGAGGAATTACATACCGACGACGTCCTCATCGTCATAGGAGAACCAGAGATTCTGGAAATTCTGCATTGTTTGCAAAACCTGGAGCTTGAGGAGCAGACGGAAAATGATCTGGAACGCCTGGAATCGGATGAAGTTGGCGTGGCGGAGATTACCCTGTCACCACGTACGTCCATCACAGGAAAGACCATTGGTGAATTGTATTTCAGGGAGAAATTTGGGTTATCTGTTCTGGCTATCTGGCGCAAGGATAGGGCGTACCGCACCAATCTGCGGGATTTTGTATTGGAAACCGGTGATGCGCTCATGGTTTATGGTGAGCGCAAGGATCTGGCTTTATTACAAACTGAAGATGATTTTCTGGTCATCAGCGGGTTGGATCAACCTATCTACAAGAAGGAAAAGGTGCTCATTGCTGCCGGGATTGAAGTAGGCGTTTTGCTCACTGTGGCAGTGGGGTGGTTACCTATCTACATAGCTGCTCTAACCGGTGCCATTCTCATGGTGCTGACCCGATGCCTCACGATGGATGAGGCCTATGAAGCTATCGAGTGGAAAGCCATCATGCTCATCGCAGGTATGCTCAGTCTGGGGGTTGCCATGCAGGAAACGGGGGTGACCACACTGCTGGCCCACCACATCCTGGAATCATTGGGCTTCCTTGGTCCGCGAGGTGTTCTGGCAGGCCTGTTCCTGATTACCTGTCTATTTGCTCAGGTAATGCCAACTGCGGCGGTGGCGGTACTCATGGCACCCATGGCGTTGATAACGGCAACGGACATGGGACTTTCACCTTATGCATTGGCCATGGTGGTGGCAATTGGCAGTTCGAGTAGCTTCTTGAGTCCTGTGGGACACCCGGTCAATCTGTTGGTTATGGGTATAGGCGGGTACAGATTCACAGATTATACCAAAGTTGGATTACCCCTGGTCATATTGTTTGGTCTGATTGCAGTTTTTGTCCTGCCTTTCTTCTGGCCACTCTATGGCTAGCATGACCTGCAAAATTGGTGTTGCTCAATAGGTCTTAATTCTGCAAACAAAGACTCACACAACCCTCTATTCTCATTTACCCTCAAAACGCCAACATCCGTAAGAATCCGTGTAGATCCACGGCATAAAAAAGTAAATGTTACTTAGAATCCATGTCAAATAAGCCACAAAAGTGCTATTCACAAATGTTGTCACACTATATATTTCAGCCTTTGTGCTACATGACCTTAATAGCTCCATTATCAGGCCTGATGAGCCCCGAATTTGATGTTATTGTGCAGTAAAAATCCAATCGAGGAGTATCCCCAATGCGTTCATTTAGAAAACTTTTCACCATACTGATTCTTGGCATACTGGTATCCAGTCTGCTGGCAAAACCAACAGAGAATACCTTTTCACAGTGGCGTGGTCAAAACCGTGACGGCGTCTATCATGAGCAGAATCTTCTGAAAAGTTGGCCCAAGGATGGTCCAGAATTGTTGTGGACTGCTTCCTACCTGGGCAAGGGCTTCTCCTCAGTGGCGGTCACCTCGCGAGGGATATTCACAACTGGAATGATTGACGGCAAAGGGTTTGTGTTTGCATTTGATCACAATGGTAAACTGCTCTGGAAAAGTGAATACGGAAAAGAATGGGATCGAAGCTATGAAGGGGCCCGTACCACTCCCACTGTGGTGGATGATCTGCTCTATATTGAATCCACTTCAGGACAGATCGTCTGTATGAACTCAGATTCAGGTGATATCCTGTGGGAAACCAATCTCATGGATGACTATGCGGCCCGCAATCTCAGGTGGGGGCTGACTGAATCACTGCTTATTGATGGTGATCAATTGATCTGCACACCAGGGAGTCCTGATGTGAGTGTCATCGCACTGGATCGCTACTCCGGGAATCTTTTATGGAGCAGCAAAGGTAATGGTGATATGGCAGCCTACTGTTCTCCGGCACTCTTTGAGCATGGTGGTAAGCGAATCATTGTTACTATGACCGGAAAAACGATTTTGGGAATTGATGCGGACTCTGGGAAACTACTCTGGAGCCATAAGCACATCACCAAGTATGATATCAACCCTAACACACCCTATTATCAGGATGGCAAAATTTATTGCGTGAGTGGTTATGGCACTGGCGGAGTACAGCTGGAACTCTCCCCGGATGGAACCAGTGTGAAGGAAATGTGGAGGGATGAAACCCTGGACAGTCAGATGGATGCCTTCGTGGTTGTAGACGGATATATCTACGGCACCAGCCACAAAAAACCAGCCTGGCACTGTCTGGACTGGGAGACTGGCGAGGAAGTTTATAGATCTCCTGGTCTGGGTAAGGGTAATGTAATCCAGGCTGATGGCCTGATTTATTTCTATGGTGAGAATGGTAAAGTTGGCTTGATAAAACCCAATTCAACTAAGTTTGAACTGGTCAGCTCTTTCAAGGTGACACAGGGATCGAATCAGCATTGGGCGCATAGCGTGATTTCTGAAGGGGTTCTCTATGTCCGTCATGGGGAGATTCTGATGGCCTATAAGATTCGT
>JAERTH010000153.1 GCA_016844955.1 Fidelibacterota bacterium
CTTCTGGATAAAATAAATAGAGTAGGCTACGAACAGCTTACCACTGCAGAGCAGGAGCGCCTGCTGGATCTTTCCTCAAAGCTTTCAGATGATGGATCCCACCGCAATTAGCCCATTCTCCTCAAGCTAATCCAGCATTGGTGTTCTGATATTTTTAACAACGAACTCAACGAAACAAACGAATTATAATTTGAATGTCAGCGGGCTGCGTAACCCCAAAAAGTTGTTGCAGCAATAAAACCACCACACATCATTACCTTCTACCTTCTACCTTCTACCTTCTACCTTCTACCTTCTACCTTCTACCTTCTACCTTCTACCTTCTACCTTCTAAAGCTAGCCCTCCACCACCAGGTCAATCAATACCACTACATCATGAATGTTAGAATAGAAATCTCCATTTATATCGGAGAGGTAAAAATCAAGCGGGTCGGGGAATCCTGGAGCTAAAATTTTTTCAATCACAAAAACGATATCTAGAACATTAACATGATCATCATTATTGACATCAGGTGGAACGGGAATGGGCGATGCATAGGTCGGCTCGAAGATGATGACTTCACCACCCTCCTCATTATCCCATAGGGTGGCATCAACATCTTCTGGAGCTAACCCGGGCCAATAATTGTTCTGAGCCATGAGCTCATTTGAGGTGTCATTCCAGATATGCCAGGCCTGACCGCCAATACCATTGTTGAAAAAGATATTGAGACCATCATCCCCAGGAAAATCATTTACCATATCACCCATGTTAAGCTGGGCGCTATTGATATTGGAAATACCGTAGAAATTCCCACCGATGTAATTGCCCTTGATGATACCATCTGAGTTTGGGTAGCCAGCATAAATACCGGCTCCTGAATTAACATTTCTGCCTTGATAATTGGCCACAATGATGTTGCCCTCAATCATTGCGGGGCTATTAACGATAGTAATTCCGGTAAAATTTCTGCGTATAAGGTTGTTATGTATTTGAGGTGCCGCCGTGGCGGTAAGTGTCCAGACCCCGATACCCTGGGCGTGGTTTTCTTCAATAATGTTTTCCTCGATAACCTGTGGTGAGCATGAATCGATAAAAAGCGC
This sequence comes from Fidelibacterota bacterium, assembly GCA_016844955.1. Classification (GTDB taxonomy): domain Bacteria; phylum Fidelibacterota; class UBA8477; order UBA8477; family JABMPR01; genus JABMPR01. Next base: position 1,084 of record JAERTH010000153.1, read on the forward strand.
GGGATGGTTGAAATCATGGGTAGAATTGCCCTGGAGTGTGTTGCCAATAATTTCCACCTGATCTGCCTGTGAGACCTTTATTCCATAATCACCACTGTTCAAAATGTGGCTCGCGCGGATCATGGCATAGTCTGTCCCGCTCAGGGTGATACCCGTTTCATTCGAACTATCGATGACACAATATTCTATCAAGACATCGCCACCAAAAAAATTCAGCCCCTCATCAATGTTATTGAAGCTGCAATTTGAAAGCTCAACGGTACCAGCATCACTGAAAATGCTCCCACCGGAAATGAACTCAGCACCACTGGCATTCAATTGACCTTCAATACGAAGCTCGTACATCCCACCGAGATCTACCACAACATTTGTATCAATATTCAGGATTTGCCCGGCCTGGATAGTGGCATCACCCGTAAGCGTGTAGGGGTGGTTATCGGTGGACCAATCACCGCCAATGAAACCACTGACCTGGGTTTGGGCAAGGAGTTGAACTTGAATGAAGATCAAGACTATCAACAAATATTTTGATCGCATGGATATATCCTCGTTTTCAAAGAAGATAATTCGTGTCTAAAGCTTTCAATAACGCAATAGGATAATATTTTGAACACGCACCGAATACTATCAAGGAGCTTGTATGAAACGATTTATGATTAATTCAGAAATGTCAGCCCAATATGCCCGAGATGGTTACTTCCACGCTAGAAAAGTACTAACTGCCGCTGTACTGAATGTCTTTTCAAAGGAGTTGAGGCAAAAGATGGCAGCCCTGACCCAAAATCAGCCACCTCTTGAAGAAAGATCAACCTATAAACGAGCCTTCACCCAGGTAACCAATCTGTGGCAGAAATCAGATATCATCAGAGACTTTGTTTTTCGCGCAGACCTGGCGCAGCTGGCAGCTGACATTATGGGTGCTAATGGTGTTCGTCTATATCATGATCAAGCGCTTTTCAAGGAAGCCGGAGGAGGAGCAACCCCCTGGCATGTGGATCAGGTTTATTGGCCCATGGACACGGTGAATACCTGCACCTTTTGGATCCCCCTACAAAAGACGACTGCAGAGATGGGCACGCTTTCTTTTGCAAAAGGCAGCCACTTGAAAGTTGAGGGTCGTGAGATGGTTATCAGTGATGAAAGTGAAGCCTTCTTCTCAGACTGGGTCAGGGAATCAGGGTTTGAAGTAAGTCGGGATGAATTTGAATTGGGAGATATCAGTATTCATGCGGGATGGACGGTCCATCACGCAGGCCCAAATCAAACAGACCGTAACAGGGAAGTTATGACTATCATATATATGGCTGATGATGCGCGGTTGCTGAAAAGGCTCTCCCCAACCCAAGCTGTTGATAGAGATGCTTTTACACCAGGATCGCAACCAGCGGAGCTGATATCCACTAGCCTGAATCCGGTTTTATTCAGCCGGTAATCTAATGGGTGGGGTTTTGTATTTAACTTCATCCAGATAAATTCCCCGCATCGTTTTGAATGGCTTTTCTGTGAAGATTTTTCCTCCCAGGACTTCTTCGTTGACGGTATGACCGAGGCCATCATGGCTGAACTAGCCCGATTAGAAGGTCTGCGGGTTATTTCCAGGACCTCCGTGATGCAGTACCGTAACACAGAGTTGCGCGTCACTGAAATTGCTAAAGAATTGGGTGTAGATGCCATCGTTGAAGGCTCCGTGCTCAGGGCTGGCAATGAGGTTCGGATAACGGTACAGCTTATTGACGGACAATCTGATGAACCCCTCTGGGCCAATAGTTTTGAAAAGCAACTCGACCAGGTCCTGAGTTTACAGCGGAATGTAGCCAGCGCCATTGCAAAACAGATAAAATGGACCTTCAAACCAGAAGACAAGATTTATTTTGAGAAAGACAAGAGGCCAGTCGTTTCAGGCGCTTATGAACTCTGCCTGAAAGGCTGGAATCTGAGATTATTAGAACAAGATGAATCTCTTGAGCGAGCACTGAGGTATTTCGATGCTGCCATTGTTCTTGATTCAAACCTGTATCAGGCACATGCTGCAAAGTTAGTTACCCTGTTTTTAAATAAAGCACCAAGAGCAAGTGAAGGCGAAGCCCAGGAAGCTGTTGCACGAGCTGTGGAGCTTGCACCAGAAGCGCCAGAAAGCTGGATGGCTCTGGCCATGTATCATCAGCTATTCGATATGGATATTGCCAAGGCACATAGAGCCTTTAAAAAACGCTTGAAGCACGTCCGGGAGACGCCGAGATCCGTCGTGAATATGGGCTTTTTCTTGTGCGTCTCGGATTGATGGAAGTTACTATTTCGCAATTGGAGACTGGTCGAGCACACGATCCATTTTCGGCTTAATGCCTCAGAGATCTTGGGCAAGTGTACGTAAGAACTGGACAGGGGCAGAAGGGTCTGAATCTCATCGATGAGAGTCTAGAGCTCGACCCTGAAAATGAACGGACGGATGCATTTAAGGGGATGGCTCTACTGGCTTTAAACCAACCGGATCGAGCCTATGCGCATTATGAGTACCTCGCGGATAAATATGACTGGTATCACATAGGGTTGCCACAGGCGATGATACGATCGGGACACGCTGATAAAATGGAGCGTACAATGGATTCACTTTATCAGCAGAGCGGAAAGACTCAGTACTTTTTGAGAGCTGTAACTTCTGCTACCTTAGGACGGTTAGACCAGGCTATACTAGAATGTGAAAAATTTGCTTTGCATGAAACCAACATGTTGATGTTTTTGAATGAAGAGCCGCTATGGGATCCAATTCAACACCAACCAGAATTTAAGAAGGTCCTTCAGCAAAAAGGGTTTCCAGAGAAGCAACCCGAATCATTTTCAGATATGCTCACCCGTTTGTATGGGTCCTAAGAGTAGTTTACGGGTTGATTTAGCTGGTAAATAAATATATGGGAGAATGGCAGTTATGATGACTTTCAATGAAATTGATCAAAAGATATCTACATTTATGGAGCGCTGGGGAATTCTTGCTGTCCGTGTATCGTTTGGGATAATATTTATCTGGTTTGGTATTCTCAAGCCTATGGGAATATCAGCCGCAGAATCGCTGGTTTTGGCCACAGTACCCTGGCTTCCAGTTTTTGAAGGACAAACCTGGGTAGCAATTATTGGCTGGTGGGAAGTCTTGATTGGAATCGCATTCCTTTTCCCCCAACTGATCAGAGTTGCGATTGGATTATTAGCCTTGCAGATGGTGGGAACATTTATGCCCCTGCTTTTTCTCCCCGAAGTCACATTTCAACCAGGAAAAATTCCATTTGGCCCCACAATGGAGGGTCAGTACATCATTAAAAACTTGATGATTATATCAGCAGCCCTGGTTGTGGGTGGCACGGTCCGCGGCAAAATTTCAGTTGAAACTCCCCAAAAGTAAAAACCGACACTAACTACGGCTTCATTTTGGTCCCGAATCTGAGCTCTGAAGTTTCAGGGTTGAGAACCAGTCAATTTTCCGCGTTAAATACATAACCACACTCAAAATTACAAACAGACCAATGCTCCCGATGAGCAATGCAAAATCCTGCAGCTGTAACACGATATAGAGATATACATACAGAAAAACCAGAATGGCCAGAATGATGCCGGTTTGCTGGTTGTCTTTCAGGACGGCTTTGGTATAGCTGGTGATAAGTCCAATGGTTGCCACGCTGGAAATGAGGTAGGCATACTGGAATACCATGTGCTCTGAAAATGAAAGCAGCAGCGTGTAAAAGACCAGCAGTGAAAATCCGATGAGCAGATATTGAATGGGGTGGATCATCTTGCGGTTCAAAAGTTCAATCATGAAAAATGAGAGAAAGGTGAGACCAATAAACATGAAAGCGTATTTGGCGGTACGCATGTTTTTCTGGTATTCATCCACTGGCACCAACAGGTCAACACCAAAAGCTGCCTGGCTGACATTATGTTTTCCCCCTGTCCATTTCTGGGGAAAGTTTCGATTCAGATGCAGAATTTTCCACTTCGCAGTAAAATTGGATTCAGTGATAATGTGATCGGTGGGGAGAAACTCTCCTATAAAACTTGGATTAGACCAATCTGACAGAATTTTGACCTGCGTTTCCTTCCCAAGTGGTGTAAAAGAAAGACCTTTACTCCCATTGAGCTCGAGATCAAAAGAGAACGTCATTTTTTCTTTGAGATTTATAGTATCCAGAGGAATAGTTAAACCCGTGCCGATAACATCATGGGTTTCCAGTCCTGATTCAGCAAAAATGGTCTGGTCGTTTAGCTGAAATGAGACTTGGTCCTTCAGGCCTTTCATGTCAGAGACACCAATAGACAAAAACGCATCTTTCCACAGAAAATCTGACGCGGGTACCTTTAAATCTTCCAGGTCCAGGGGTAAAAATCCGCCTTCAATATTCAAGGATGAACCATATAAAACGACTTCATAAATCCCACGTTTTCTAATCTCAGGAAAAAGCTCACCCCCGATTACCAAAACCTCTGGTAGGAAATGAGCATAACCGATGCTGGATCGAATGATCTCGTCTTTATCAGTAGAAGCGTAGGTGTAGGGAATGGTTAGAATGGGTCCCGTGAGGGTTTGCGGCTGCCCCCATTTCTGGCTCACCTCAAGAACGGCCTCATCGCGCCGGTACTGTCGCTCTTGAATAAGAGAGCTGATCATAGCCGAGGGAATGAGCAAAACCAGGATTAGAAACCCAATTATAAGTATACGAACGCCCATAGATTGTTTCATCCATTGTGTTTGCATAAATCCCTCCTGTGAAAATTAGTGGTGTCGCCGTACTAACGTCGATCTTTGAAGCTATGTTCCGAGATTATACCCGAAGTCTAATGCAAAGGCGTCTTAACCCCAAAGAAAAGCGGAAACCTTTTTGCCCATAACACGACCATTAAAAACCAGTTCTGCAGGTGGTGATTCTGGCCCGGCAGCACCATAGCAAACATGGAGGGGGAGCAGGTGTTCTTCCCGGGGGTGACAATAGCGTGCCGAGGGTGCCTGTGACCAATTGATCAATTCGTGGTCTCGCTCAGCAGGCGTTAGCGCTTCACTGCAACAAGCTTTGACCAGCCACTGGTCAAAGTCCAGGTCTGGTTGACTGTGAGAATTGCTACTTGAGAAGAACGCGCGCATGTTATGAAAGGACATCCCAGATCCAATAATAAGGACATTTTGATCTCTCAGAAAGTGTAGCGCACGGCCCAGGGAAATGTGCTGTTCAGGGGTCAGACCTTTGATCAAAGAAATTTGGAGACATGGAATATCGGCTTTGGGAAAAAGAAGTTTCAGGGGAATAAATAATCCATGATCATAGCCACGTGTATCATCTAGATCAGAGGGAATTCCTGAGTTTTGAAGAACCGAGTGTATATCACGAGCAAGTCCGGGATCACCAGGTGAGGGGTATTGAATCTCGTATGATTCTGGGGGAAAACCGGAGTAATCATAGAGCATTTCAGGTCTATCTGCTGCAAGAAGGGTGGGAACTGTTTTTTCCCAGTGGGCACTCACCACCAGAATTGCTGAGGGTTGTCCCAATCTTCCACCAATGGTTTTAAGAAACTCACTGAGTTCTGAATGTCCTGGGTCATTCAGAAGGGGCAAGGGGCCACCACCATGCGGTAAATAGAGAATAGAACCTTTGTTCATTTTATTCTTCATCAAAGGGCTCATGAAAGGCGTAGGTGGTTTTTTCCTGGAAAAGTTTCACAAAGAGTCGACCGGTAATGGCGTAGATGACCAGCATAGCGAGACCACCAAGGGCAACACCGTCCTGCAATAAGGCATTAATCCCATACTGGTAATCATACAATCCACCAGCAATTCCAACATTTACCAGGGCATACAGCAAATTACCCCAGGCTGAAAATCCGAACAGGCTGAGAAACCGCAATCGAATCAAACCAAAAATCAAATGGGGCATGGCATTCATCAGGAAGAAGCCAATGAGAAAATCTATCCAGTTAAAGGTCATCTCTATCTCCAATCATTCCCCCTTTTGAAGTATGTCCTAAATAAAGTTCATAAATGGCACTGATACAATCAGCTTTGAAGATCTTTAATTAATCCACCCAAGATGTTCAAGCGTTCACTGATAATTTCATCATCTTTAGCCAGAGCGGCTTCAAACAGATCCATATCATCACCAATAAATGGGTTGTCTTCACAGACCGAGACATTCATGGCGTCACCTTGCAGGCCAATGCGATCCAGCTGGGGATAGTTGGGGTAGTCCTTTTCATTTTTGTGATAACGTTCTAGAAACACTTTTCGTGATTTCACGATAAGGATAGCCAGATCCAGCACGCGGTGCAGGGGTAATTCTTCAGACTGGCGGGACCACTTCTCACCGGTATAACGCCACACTTTGGCTGAAATATCGACTTTGCCACGCTCATTCCACTGGGCCAATCCCAGGGAGAGTCCTTTGGCGTCGGAGTTGTTGGCTTTGCGACCATCGATGCGGTCATAGTCTTCTGAAACAATAACCGGCTTGTGTTTCAATTCACTGGGGATTTTCATTTTATTCGTCCTTACAAATATTTACTAAATTACTACATTACTAGATTAGTAAATAATTATCCAGAGTCAAGCCTCAAATTCCAGTTTTTTGCGGTATGCCGGTTTCTTACAACGAATTGACGAAATCAAGGAAGATTAAAGGGGTTATTCCTCCAGCTTAACGGGTAAACTCTATCGAGGGACCCCAGACCCGTCTTCACGAGAGAATCGAAGCGATCCCCATTTTTAAAAGAGAGATTGCCACACTCGGAAGCACCCTCCTTCGCAATGACTGGAAAGACACCGATTCAGTATTGATTCTATTGTACCTGATTGAAAACTGGTTTTCTTGTTTCTGTCTTCTGTCTTCTGTCTTCTGTCTTCTTCCAAAACTTATTTCTTCAAGATTCCCCCTTTTGACTTAGTTTAGAGCGAATGAAGATCATCCAGAAAATGTTGGAGTGGGTAAAACGCCTGCGCGATGAAGGGGTTATGGATCTGCTGATCCTGCTGTGGATCATTCTCTTTATCGGAGCGGTGGCTGTTTTTATTCTGGATTATGGCTCTGATGAGCGCAATATCACCAATGTTTTTGATGCGTTCTATTGGGCCTGGGTCACCATGACCACTGTGGGCTACGGGGATCTCAGTCCCACCAGTCCCGGGGCCAGAATCGCCGCTTCAATCATGATGTTTTTCTCAATGGCTCTGATCTCATTCTTTACGGCTACCATATCATCCATATTTGTAGCCCGAAAAATCAGAGAGGGTAAAGGTTTGGAAAAGATAAAGTACACCGACCATTATATCATCTGCGGTTGGAATGATCTGGCTGATGAATTATTGGAAGCATTTCTGAAACAGGACAAAAAGGAGAAAACCCCTATCGTCCTGGTGAATGAATTGTCAGAGGAAGAAATCGATGCCTGGCGTGCAAAACTGAATGCCAGTCATCTGGGGTTTGTCAGGGGCGACTTTACCCAGGATCAAATCCTGGCCAAGGCCAATGTCTCCAAAGCCAAAGCAGTTCTTATTCTGCCGAATCTACTCAAAGCTGGTAAAACCGAAGCTGACGAAAAAACAGCCCTGGCTACCTATTCAATCAAAGCCCTGGCTCCCAAAGCCAAGGTCTATGCCTACATCCTGCATTATGAAAATAAATCCAAGCTGCGTCGCGCCAAAGCGGATGGCATCATTATCGCCGATGAGTTTGGACCCTTTTTGGGGGCCAGTCAGCTCCACAATCCAGGAATTCCAGCCTTTTTATCAGAGATGCTGAACACGGAGCAGAGTCGTCTGGAAACCCAGCCAATTCCTGAGTCATTTATTGGAAAAACATATCGCGAACTGTTTACAGAATCCTTTGAAAAACATGATGAAACTGTAATGGGTGTTTATCAGGAGGATAGTTCAGCCGGGATAGGAGATTTTTTGAGCGCGGATTCAGGTGATTATCTCGATCAATTTATTGCCGCCAAGCTCAAGGCTGCCGGTCACGGACAAAATGAAGAACAGAAAATGAAAGTGCGTATCAACCCGGAGAAGGATTACATCCTCAAAGCTGGTGAACATATGATACTATTAAAATAAAGGTCATCCTGAACGAAGTGAAGGATCTCCAGAATTATCTAACCAAATACTGAGTCGCCTATGCCTTATATACCACATCTCAAGAATTGCCCCCTTTTTAAAGGGCTGAGTGAAGAGGAAATTGCTGTTTATCGACCGGCAAGCCGTCAGGTGTCATATAAGCAGGGTGAATCCATCATGATCGAAGGGGAAGCCGGTGAAACGCTGGAGATCCTGATCAAAGGTGAGGTCACCATATCCAAGAAATTGACGCTTCTGGGAGAAGATGAGCAAGACACCAAGGACAAAACGTTTATCACGCTCACGGAGGAATACAGACCCTTCTTTGGTGAAATGGCCATGCTCATGGATGAATCACGCCGAACCGCATCGGTCACCGCCTCCTCAGATTGTGAGATGGTGATTATAGAAAAGGCTCCCTTTCAGGCTGCGTGTGCGAAGCATCCGGCCATCGGGCTGCAGGTCATGGAAAATATTGCAAAAAAACTGGCGCTCAATCTGGAACGAGAGAGCAAAAATGTATTGAAACTAACCACGGCTTTTAGTCTGGTTTTAGAAGAGTAGAAAAAAGCTGTGATGGCTTAGAAAGAGATTCAATGAATATCGCAAAAGACAAAGTAGTAAGTATTGACTATACCCTGACCAATGACAACGGCGAGGTGCTGGACAGCAGTTCCGGTCGTGAACCCCTGGCCTTTCTCCATGGCCATGGAAACCTGATTCCAGGGCTGGAAAAGGAACTGGATGGCAAGGTCAAAGGTGACAAATTGGTAGCTATCATTGCCCCGGATCAAGCCTATGGAATACGCAGCGAAGAACTGGTGCAGGAAATACCCATGGCAAATTTCCAGGATGCCTCACAGGTAAAAGTTGGCGTTCAATTCCAGGTTGAGAATGAGCATGAAGTGCGTATTGCAACCGTTACTGCGGTTGGTGAATCATCTGCAACCGTGGATATGAATCATCCCCTGGCCGACCAGACCCTGCATTTTGATGTAGAGGTGATGGACGTCCGCGAAGCCACTGCCGAAGAACTGGAACATGGACATGTTCATGGTGCAGGTGGACACCACCATTAAGTAAGAAGTAAGAAGTCATAATGAAGAAGGGGTGGCGAGGTGCTGCCCCTTTTTTTTAAGTAAAATGGTATAAAGGTATAGGTCCTGACCTGTGTCATCCCGAGCGGAGTCGAGGGACGTAATCTTTGCCAGAAATATGTATCCCTCGATGGAGGTTATGCTGAGCCTGGCCGAAATGCTCGGGATGACGGGGTGAGAACTTCAATTACAACAATTCGTGATCATTCGTGGCAATT
>JAERTH010000154.1 GCA_016844955.1 Fidelibacterota bacterium
TATCCATTGATCTCGAGCTGTCAAAGCCCTTGCTGCTCCGGAGAACAAAGCACATGCGACAATATCGCCGCTGGATGATTTGGCAAAATAGCGAACAAAACAACCAAAAGGGCGATGAGATCCGAGGTAATGATACCTGCCCACGAGTCTATTCCATAAATTGACATCTGCCCTGGAGGTAACAACCTCAACTGTGACCGGTTGTATGGTCTGTAACGAACCACACATTTCCGTTTGATTGAAATCTTCTTTGGCGGTATTGCTCCTTTGGGATTGACCGGCAGAACCAACAGGACGTTTTTTCTTCTCCGGGAGTCTTATCAGGCCAGATTTCTCAAGCCCAATTAACAATTTCAAGCAGGCATCTTTTTTATATCGACCTGTCGCGGTATACCATTCTAAATGCTCACAGATGGTCTCAGCTAACACTGAAAGACTCAGCTGTGGGAAATCAGCAACCGTAGAGATAATTTCCTCGACTTCCCGGATTGTGATCACACGACCACATTGTTCAAGGGTGGGCAAAGGCTGCCTCGTCATAATGGCTGTTCATTTTTTACAGAATAATTTTCTATAAACCGTTGCCGGCGTTGCTTTTGTATCTTTGGCGAATTCCTTATCCATTCCCGCAATGCATTTTCAGTTTCGGCATTGCATTTAATCCAAGCACATCTGCTCTTTGGAAATTTGTGCACTTTTATTGTCTTTCGACGGATAAGATAATAGATCACATCTTTACTCACTTCAAATTCAACAGAAATTTGTTTAACAGTGAGATACCCTGGGTATTTCCTCTCAGGAGCGAGAATGCGATGGCAATGACGAATCGTTTTTACCTTGGAAGCTGTAAAGGGTTTACCTGTCGCACTTTTACAGCCTTCCTGGTTGAGATATTCTGCAATTTGATCATCGAAGAGTGTCTGCGCCAGGGTGCGTATTTTATCGACAAACTCTCTGGTATATCGAAGCCGGTCCGCCATTGTGGGTGGCACATCCACAACAATGTCCTCACAGGCTCCTCCATGCCATCGAATGTGAACAATAGCCTGTCGTGGCTCTGCCACCCTTTCTATGGTGATGTCCTTAATGAGAAGGCGCAGCATGCGCTTTTTGTCTTTTATATGTGTTGAAGGCGCGTTCCATACTCGAGGAAAGTCTTGTGCCAGGGCGCGGACCTTAGCCTTTTGTTCAGCAGTGGCCACACGCAGTTCTTTTTTCTGAAACTCGCTATACTGTTGCTTGAGTTCTTCTAGCTTTTCAAGGACTTCGTTCCATCGGCGCTCAAGTGTGTCAGCCACCAGGCGATTGAGAGGGTCCACTTCCTGGTAACGTTTTTCCGCCAGTTGCGCCTCGTAGTCAGCCCTTTCTATGCGCATCCGCCATTGTTGGGCCACTGACTCATCCCTGGCTTCCAATTCCAGCATTGCCTGGATCGCTATGTCGATTTGCACAGGTTGCAGCACTTCTAAGACACGCCTGGAAACTGCTGAATCAAGTACGTTTTGAGGGATGATGAAACACCCCTTGCTGCGACGCCCTTCCCATCTGCCACCAAGACATGCATAGGTCGGATATTTCCCCCCTTCACCACCATAACGGGGGCTTATTTTTCGACCACACCTTGAACAGAGAAGCAAACCTTGGAGTAGGCATCGGCCTTCCCGAGAAGGCCCACTCAACATTGTCATCTTCCCGTTCGTCCTGTTGTTCTCGAGCTTCTCACGATTTTTCAAGTACTCCTCCCAAGTTATATAACCTTGGTGATGATCCTTAATGTTAACCTGCCATTTATCCATTGGAACTTTACGCGTTCGAGTTCTCACTTCACCTTTTCTGGAAAGTTCCTTGGCAATGCAACGACGGCCGTAGGCGTAGGCGCCGGCATAACAAGGGTGACGCAGTATCGATGTTACACGCTCATCATAGATGCGGCCCCACGTGAGATTGCCATCCCACACTCCGCCATTGGCCCGCCTGGGAAACATGAGTCCCTGTTGATTAAACTCGCTTACCACGCCATAGCCACTGCCGGTCTTTCGAAAATATTCAAAAACTAAACGGACGGCGCCCTGGACCTCTTGGTCCGGATCAAAAACGATTTTCCCGGACTCATCATAACAATAACCTACCGGAAGGGGAATTCGCAATTCGCCTTTTTGGGCTTTGTTGATTCTTCCTCCCAGGAGGCGCGCGCGTATGTAGTGAAGCTCGGCCTGGGCTATTGTCCCTTTGATCCCCAACAAGAGTGCATCGTTGAAATCGCTGGGATCGTAAATTCCATCCTCGTCGATTACGAGCGTGGCCGTTAATCCGCAAAGCTCTACCAAACGCTGCCAATCCAGCGATGAACGAGCCAAGCGCGAAGCTTCCAGGGAAAAAACCGCTCCTACCTGCCCCATCGACACATCCGCTACCAGGGTTTTGAAGTCCTCGCGATTGGTCATCTGAGATCCGGACAGCCCCATGTCCCGATCCAAGGTCCGAATCTTTGCTGGTTTCCATCCAAGTTCCATCGCCCTGTTCCTGAAACCATATTGACGTTCCGTACTCTCCCGATGATGCCGCACCTGGCCCAGTGTTGATTGCCGTATATAGATGTAAGCCGGTTGCCGACGGTGATGTTCCTTTATCTTTACTATCATATTCGCTGTCCTCCATTTGCTGTGCCTGAGCTGGTACGTCAAGCAAAAGTTCCAGCATGTTTGCATACAACGCTCCCGCTTCTCCGTCGTCGAATACAGCGTGCAAACAAGTTTCGCTCATGCCTCAGGCCCTGTGGTATAGAGGAAGCAGTCTATCGCTATTGTCTTTTTCCCTAACTTTATTATGCAAACAGTTGCCCCAAATGTCTAGGATTTTTTTCATAAATGTACCCCTTTTTTCTGTTCTAACTTACCTCAATCTTGAGGAACACTATTTCTTTCCGTTCTTTATTTGATCGCTGAACAGTTCTGTCATTTCAGCCAATACCAATAATTTTTCAAAATTGTGGATCGAATGAGGCGCTGAGAGGGTTGAATGCAATGACGGTTCGGACCAATTGGTCCATTCCTTGGAAATATAGAAACTCCGGTCTGCAGCGAGGCGCAAAACCAGCGATTCTACTCCCGAGACACGTCTGATTCCCAAAACTTTGAAAGATTTTCCTCTATGAGGGTGAAAAGGATGAGTAATTTTTGCCCATCCCAAAGATGAATTGTCAACAAGTGCAGTTGGCGAGGCATGTCCCATATTTTTTTTATACACTCTCGCCACATTAGTTGCGGTATTCGCTTTGGTTTATAATTTCGAATATCGATAATTTTGTTGTCCTGGGCAGCCTCTCTGTCATCCTCCCCCCTTCCCCTCTCTTCTTGTTCCCTCCTGTCTCCACGCATCCGGTTACTGTACCAGCCATAGTACCTGACCAGTTGAAAGGATGGTTCGGGGATATGTTGCGTGATAGACGCAATAAATTCCAAAGGAGAAAACACCTCAAAGTTTCTCTTGTTTTTGCCATGCGTCATCTTTGAACGGTAAATAACTGAAGAATCTCCTGTTTCGTATTTAAGCTTTTCCAGGGAAAAGGTATTGCGAATAATATACTGAGATAGGCTTTCCACCCCTTTCTCATCATCTTTTTTGATTCGCACTTCATTATGCACGTTAAAGCCGGAGACATGCCGCCAGGACATAAGCATTTTGATCAAGGTGTCATCGATCAAGCCCTCTTTTTTCAACATCTTCAAGACAAG
>JAERTH010000155.1 GCA_016844955.1 Fidelibacterota bacterium
CAGCTTGAGAGATTCGAACCAGGCTGTGAGCTTTTTAAACCCGTTTTGATCATTGTCATAATCTTCTGGATCATAGAGACTGATTCCAGGTCTTGAACTGGCACACACAGTAAAACTTTCAGAAGAAATATCTATTCCAACTGAATACTTGGGCTGTTTCATTCTGGGATTCCTTTGATTATTTTGCAGTCACATGATCCGCACATTGCAAAGGTGGTCTGGGCTGTGTCCATTTTAATAATCATAGCTAGGATGGAATTACTATAAAACCTTTGCCACTGACTGGGTTGGGTCTTAATCGAAGCATTGGCTTTATTCCAAGACAAGCTCATAGACTTATTCAACTCCAGTGCAATGTGTGGATCTTTTATCATACTGATCAAGTTATTGAGTGTTTTTTCCATCTGCCAAGTCTAATGGACAAGCTCAGGATGACGAGCAATGCTACCCGACTTATCCAATTTCACTCTAAGCCCATAAAACTCAAAAACTCATAGAACTCCCAACTCCTAACTCCAATCTCCCAACTGATTTCCATGGACAATCCTTACTAGATTACTACCTTTCTGCCACTAAAAAAAGTTGGAGGTCGGGGATATGAAAAAGCTGCTGATGGCGTTGGGTTTCATTGTAGTTATACTTGTTGTTGCTGTTGTTTGGTTGAAATTCTTCTATCTGAAGGGTCCTCTGGCTCCAATGGAGGGCGAACTCAATATGTCCCAATTGTCCGCCCCGGTTACGGTATACACGGATGAATTTGGTGTTCCCCATGTTTATGCCGACAATGAGGAAGATCTCTTTTTTGCTGCCGGATATATACAGGCTTCTCAGCGCCTGTATAAGATGGATGTTATAGCTCGTGCTGTAGAGGGCCGGCTTTCAGAAGCATTTGGGCCGGATTTGCTGGAAGACGACAAATATCTCAGAGTCTGGGGTTTTCATCGCATTGCCAAAAATGTGGTGAAGAATATCTCTCCTGAAACCCGTCGCATCCTGGAGCGAGGGTTGGAGGGTATCAATTACTATATTGATGAACACGCCGATAATTTACCAGTTGAATTCAAAATAGCCGGACACAAACCCATCCATTGGACCATTGAACATGTTATTGGCTATGCCCGGCTAATGGGGCATGACCTTTGTCTGGCCTGGATGCCTGAAGTAATTTTTGGTGGTGTCCTGGATAAGCTGGGAGATCAAAAAGCGCGTGAACTCTATCCAGTATATCCTGATACAAAGCCCTACATCGTACCGCAAATCCCAGAAAATTTTAGCGAAGTCGCTGAATCTATGTTCAAAAGCGAAAATAGGATTCGAGAGATAACTGGCGCCTGGGGTTCCCATATCGGTAGCAATAGCTGGGTTCTCAGTGGCGACATGACTGAGAGTGGGAAATCCATTCTGTGCAATGATCCCCACCTGGCATTTTCTCAACCGGCCGTCTGGTTTGAAATGCATCTGGTCGGTGGTCGGTTTGATGTTGCTGGAGTAACTCTGGCCGGTGTCCCCGTGGTTATCCTGGGACAAAATCAACACTATGCCTGGGGCTTTACCAATGTCATGGTTGATGATACCGACTTTTATGTGGAAGTCACTGATGATGAGCACCCCGATCAATATTTTCATGATGGCGTATGGCGCGATATGACCTTGCATGAGGAAATCATTCCTGTGAAAGGGGCCGAACCAGAAGTCTTCATAGTGCGCCAGACCCACCACGGTCCCATCATCAATGACGTTCACAAAATTCTCAAAGAGAATGAATCAGCACCTATATCAATGTCCTGGGTGGGTAACTATCTCACCAATGAAGTCGATGCATTTATCGGTTTGAATACGGCTACCAATTGGGATGAATTTTCTGCAGCCGTGGAGAAGTTCTGGATTCCCGGTCAGAACATGATTTATGCTGATCTGAAAGGGAATATTGGCTGGCGACCAGCCGTTGCTCTGCCGTTGCGTGCTTCTGGAACCGGTCTGGTACCTTTGCCGGGTGATGATTCGCAATGGGATTGGCAGGGTTTTGTTCCCTTTGAAGAAATGCCTTTCCAGTACAATCCCGACCAGGGATACATTGCCACTGCCAACAATAAAACCATTGGTGATGAATTTCCCTATTACATCAGTGCGTATTGGGAACCACCAGCCCGGGCAAATCGCATCAACGAATTGCTCACGGTTCCTGACAAAAAATACAATGTCCAGGACATGCAGGACATCCAGATGGATTTTCTCTCAGACCATGCTCGGGATTTGGCACCTATTTTTGTCAATTTGCTAGCCGAAGCAGATTTAAGTCAACCCAACATGAAAGCGGCCTATGAATCGCTAAAAAATTGGGATTATATCCAGGGAAAGGACGCCCTGGCTGCCGCCGTCTTCAATGTGTTGTGGGTGAAATTCGCTTACAATCTGTATGGGGATGAGATGGATGAAATTGGTCCCGAATTCAGAGATGGGTTCTTCAAATTGGCCAATATCAGTCTTCGGAATTCCATCTACTTGCTGGAGCATATCCCAGAGTCCTCCTGGTTTGACGATTTATCTACAACAGACATAACAGAAACCCCTGAAATGATTGTTGAACGCTCACTTCAGGAGGCAGTGGCTCAACTGGAAGCGCGGTTTGGTGAAGATCCCGCCACGTGGAATTGGTCTGAACTCCATACTTTGACCCATAAACATCCACTGGCCCAGGTGAAAATACTGGACTGGTTCCTGAATCTCAATGTGGGTCCCTTTCCTGCCGCTGGGTCAGGTACTACGGTCAATAACATGGAATACCGCATGTATGATCCCTTTGATGTGGTCCTGGGACCCTCGGTCAGGCACATCTATGATTTTGCAGACTATCAAAAAAGCGGACTCAGTGTGTTGCCAACGGGTCAATCCGGTAATCCCATTTCACCCAATTATTCAGATCAGGCTGAGCTGTACAACACCGGCCAATACCGGCCATTCCCAATTGACAAGGAAACCATCCAGAATGCAGGCTACAAAAAATTGGTGATGACTCCCTAAGACATACCCATCCATGTCATTCTGAGCAGCGCGAAGAATCTTGATCCTTCATCCACGCAACCATTATTGGGATCAAGATCCTTCGCAAAGCTCAGGATGACCTGCAAATATTGGATGCGCATCACTGATGGTGTTACCCGGCAATTCCTAATTCGTAATTCATAATTCCTAATTAGATTCCCACATGTTCGAACTTCTACTTGTACTGTCACTGGTGGCCATTTTACTCTACCACTTTATTATCTGGAAACCGCTGGATACCTCCGTACTCTATAAAAATCACAATTACTTGTTATTTGGGCATAGGGGAACACCTGTGCATGCCCCAGAAAACACCATCCCTTCATTCAAGGAAGCCATTAACGCTGGTTGTAATGCCATTGAGCTTGATGTCTACAGAACCAGGGATGGCCACCTCATCGTTTTTCATGATGATACGCTTGAGCGGACAACCAATGGAACTGGAAGGGTAGCCGATCATACTCTGGCAGAACTTCAGGCCTTGAATGCTGCCCACCACTGGTCGGATCGATCAGAAAAGATACCTACCCTGAAGGCTGTCATAGATGCGCTGCCCAATCACATCGTATTCAATTTCGAGATAAAAAATTTCTCTTTCTTCTCCGAGCAGCGCACCGAACTGGAATTGGTACGATTTGTCCACGATAACAACCTGCGTGATCGGGTTATTCTCTCTTCTTTTAATCCGCTAAATATCTGGCGGGTAAAAATGTCGGACCCCACGATATTCACCGCTTTGCTCTGGTACAACCCCAGTCTCTTTTCGCTGAGACATCCTCTGGGTGTACATTTGTCGCACCCGGATATATTTCACCCCTTCGAAGAAAATGTAAATCGAGGTGTGAAGTTCTGGTCCCGAGTAAAAAATATTCCCATGCATGTCTGGGTGGTGAATGACGTTGAACGGATGAAATACTTTGCCAGTGACCCCATGATAAAGGGTATCATGTCT
>JAERTH010000156.1 GCA_016844955.1 Fidelibacterota bacterium
GCTCTTTGTCATGAAAAATGAGACGGGCACGTTTGTATTCTGCAGCGCGACGGGCAAATCCGATGGTCAATCTTTTATAAGCCAGGGCTCTCTGCTGTTGAGAGTTAGCATAGTCCAGTAGAAACTTTTTCTGTCCACGTCTCGCAAAAAGTAATTCTTCATCAGGGACAGAATATATATCCAATAATCTCTCCGGATTTTCACGCCAACCGGGGAGATTTCGGTCAAACACTTCGCGAAAGATCTTACCAACCCAGTAACGATGAAAGACACCATTGGTGACATGACCAATATTGAATGCAGGGAATTGTTCCCGGGCTACATCACCATGGAGGTCTGACACACCATTGGCGCTCCGGCTGAAATACAACCCTAATTCTGTCATATGCACACGGTCATTCAAGACCATGGAGGGAAGATTCAGATTTTCTGGAAGCAAATCTCCAATTAGTCTCCGTACCCGTGAAGCCGCGAAATGATCATGACCAGCTGGAACGGGAGTATGGGTAGTGAAGTGACAGCGTTTGCGAACCTCTTCTTCATCTCCATTAAACTCCTTGAGGAGTTCCAGTGTGAGAAATGAACAATGTCCCTCGTTCATATGGTAAGTTGAGAAGTCCTGGTAACCCAGCTTGCGCAGAGCTCTCACTCCGGCAAAACCAAGAACCGCTTCCTGCAGAATTCTGTGATCTTTACCACCTGAATAGAGACGCAAGGTTATGGTTCTGTCATCATGATCGTTCAGATCCATATCTGTGTCCAACAACAAGATGTCAATGGGTGTACCTTTGATACCCATAAAGGTATACTTCCAGACCTGGACATGCACTTCTCTGCCGCGGAGTGGTAGTGTGATAGTGCCATCCAGTTTTTCCAACAAAGGATCCGGTTCAAAGCGGGGATAAATCTCGGTTTGATTTCCATCTTCATCCATTCGCTGCTTGAAGTAACCCTCTTTATACATGAGTGTCACAGCAACCATATTTACATCAAGATCTGCGGCGGCCTTGATATGGTCACCTGCTAATATTCCAAGTCCCCCACTATATGTGTGCAGACTGGGAGATATACCAATTTCCGCACTGAAGTATGCTACAGTGGATTGATCGTTTGACATTAATTCCTCGATTTTAGTTTTTGAACTTATTGATGCTCAGGAGTAGATCTATTTCGAAAGATTCTCCCGGGTTAAGATTAATTTCCCAATGTGGCAGGAGGGCTGAAGCCTGATATACACGCTCAAATCCCGCCTCAGACATTGAAATTGTTTCAATGGGCGAACGCCAGAGTTGGCTAGCCTGAGAAAAGTCTACATTGATTTTGAAGTTGTCCCATTCATTTACCAGGGCAACAGATTTAATATTTGAGTCATCACCCTGTGCGTTCAAAGCACCAGAGCGTTGATCATTCAAAATAAAATAGCGGTCAGGTGAATCCCCTCCCAACAGACCGAAATTGAATTCAAGTCCGTAGAGTTGATTGATCACACCATCACTTTTGTTTTTGAGCGTGACCTTCACAGACAGGTCGTTATGATTAAGCTGGATAATTTTTTTGATATGAATTGGCTGTGCATTCACTGCACCATCAATTGAAATATCCACTCCAGCTTCTCCTTGCTCCACCTTGCTGGATTGGATGGAAAAATTTTCTTCCAGATCACCGCGATAATGGGCGTCCTGGGTTTGAGTAGATGTAAAAAAGTGGTCAATGGCCCCATGTCGTCGGTAGTTGTCCACAAACAGCTTGTTCTCTAAACCTGCTTCTTTGGTGAGAACAATGTCATGTATGGAGCCACCACCTTGATGATCATTGTTGGCCTGACTGAGTTTTTCATGATAATGTTCAGCATAACGCTGTACATAATTGGTCACATTGAATTGCGCTGGCAGCCAGTCTATTTCACGAATGTGTCCATTGTCAGCGGAAATAAATAATTGAACGTTGTCGGAGCGAAGACGATACTCCTCTACCCCATCACTATCCAGATCTGCCAGGCCAGGCAGGCTTCCGCCAGCCCGAAGGAAAGCGGCTTCGGCCTTGAGCAAATGTTCATAGATGGCATGTCTGAGATGAGGTAAATAGAGCCCACCAAAAACACCATGCCAGTAGGCACAATTGCATTGGGCCCGATAAAGATCATCTCGCAAAGAGTCGGGAATGCCCCCTTTACTCTCCAGCTGTTTCAGTTCAAGGGACAGAAACTGAACCCTTTTCTGCATCCAATTGGACTCAGGGTATTTTGTAAAAAAGTTGCGCCACATACCACCTTTGATATAAGGTCTACTTTGATCCCCTTTCCCTTGATCCTCCAGGTCGTGCACGAGATGATCCATTTCTCGACCCAGATTAGTCGGCAGGGTCCACTGTGACATTTCGAAATAGGATGATGTCGGTAAATAAACCAGATCTCGCGGGGCATGACCAGCGTGGTATTGTTTAAAGGTTGTGGTGCTCAACCAGTCTGAATTTTCATCCAACAGGGCAAAGAAACGTTCCAGCCATTTCTGACCGTAGACCGTGTCCCAGGTACCTGGCCAAATACCAAACTTCTCGCCGTCATCAGCCATGACCACCAGGTTTTCACCATCTTCTGTGGCATAGCTCCTCAAAATATCTATGGCTACCTGTGGGTCTTCAAAAGGCATGGCATAGCGCATTTTCTGACTGATGGGAAATACGCTGAGGACTTTACCTTCTTGTTCGGTATAGTAGTAGCCACCTAAATTATTTGGATCAACCCCAGCGGTGAGGAAATGAAAATCATCCACAACCATATACTCTATACCGGCTTTATTAAAACTTTGGGCCAAATGTGGCTCCCAGACTCTTTCTGTAAGCCAATTGCCCTTCACCTCATAGCCCATCCGATCTTGAGCCCAGGTATTCATCTTTTGTATCTGTCCAACCTGATCTGCTGCAGGGATCATCGCCAGGATGGGTTCATAATAGCCCCCACCCAGGACTTCAATATTGCCACGATCCACCAGTTTTTTAAAGAGATCAAGTACATCGGTACGGTTGGATTCAAGCCATTCGATCAGGGATCCGCTGAAATGGAAGGCCATACTGATCTCAGGGAATTTTTCTAAAACTTGCAGGAATGGTAAATAAGAATGGTCACAGGCATGATGAAAGACATCATCAAAATTACCCACGGGCTGGTGGTTGTGAATACCAAAAATAAATTGAACTTTTTTCATTCTGTTAGCTTTCCTGCTATGGATGATTGTATAAGGTATATTTAGACAACAGAGCCGGCTGTAATCCAACCGGCTCCATTTGTCAATATAGAAGGGTAACTAACTACATACCCTTGAACAGATCGATCAAGTCGACAACGCGGTTTGAATAACCCCATTCGTTATCATACCAGTTCAGTGTCTTCACGATACGGTTACCAACTACTCGTGTATATGATGCATCATAAATAGAGGAGTATGGGTTACCAATGATATCAGAAGAAACCAGGTGGTTCTCATTGTACTCAAGTACATTGTTGAGACGGTCTGTTGCGGTAGCTTCGCGTACGGCAGCGTTGATATCTTCAACGGTGACATTGCGGTTTACTTCAACAATCAGATCAACTACTGAACCATCAGCTACAGGTACGCGAGCAGCGATACCATCCAGCTTGCCTTTGAGTTCTGGAAGCACTTTTCCAACGGCACGGGCTGCACCAGTGGTGGTTGGAATGATGTTCTCAGCTGCAGCACGGCTACGACGCCAGTCTGAGTGAGGAACGTCAGCCAGACGCTGATCATTTGTATAAGCGTGAGTGGTTGTCATCACACCTTCAACGATACCAAAAGCATCGTTGAGAACTTTGGCCATAGGAGCCAAGCAGTTAGTGGTACAACTTGCATTGGAAACGATGCGATGTTCTGGCTTCAGACCATCTTCGTTAACACCCAATACAACAGTATAGTCAATTTCGTCTTTTGATGGCACAGTGAGAATTACACGTTCTGCACCAGCTTCAAGATGTTGGGAAATGGCTTCTCTGGTTCTGAATACGCCGGTTGCTTCAATCACAACATCGATTTCCAGTTCTTTCCAGGGTAAATCTGCTGGGTTACGTTCACTCAGCATTTTTACTTTGTCGTTGGATGTGTGCAGAACATCACCTTCAAAGCGAACGTTCTTATCTCCAAAACCACCCATGACGGTATCATATTTCAACAGGTAACCCAGTGCTTCATGATCAAACAGATCATTGATGGCTACCACGTTGATATCGTCACGTTTATCTAGAATACGGAATACGGAACGACCGATGCGTCCGAAACCATTAATGGCTACTCTCATGCAGCACCTCCTTCCACCCCGAGCTTACCGTAAGCAAGGGCCAGATCTACCAATCGCCCGGCCTGGCCGAGACTGTTATCATACCAACTAAGGGTTTTAACCATGCGTTTGCTTGATTTCATAGTACCCTTGGTGTCAAAAAGCAGAGAATGTGCATTTCCAATAACATCACTGGATACAATTGGATCTTCAGTTACTTCGATGTAACCAGCCAATGAAGCAGCAGCTTTGCGCATGGCTTCATTTACTTCCTCAGCAGTAGTATCTGCTTTGGCAAGAACGCAGGTCAGGTCAAGCAGTGATCCCATGGGTACAGGAACGTTGAGGGCTGAACCTTCAATTTTGCCTTTAAAACGTGGCAGAATCTGTTCCATCCAATAAGGACTGATGTTGACGTTAGGAATGATATTCTCAGCAGCGGAACGGCTACGGCGAAAATCAGCTGCAGCTGTATCACGGAGTGGCTGATCACTGGTATAGGCATGAATGGTTGTCATCATGGCTGATTCAACACCAAATGCTTTATCAATGTTGTCCAGCATCAATGCCAGTGCATTGGTTGTAGCAGAAGCGGCAGAAACGATGGTATCACTTGCCTGCATGGTTTCATCATTCACACCCATCACAATAACGCGGTCGATTTCATCCTGGGGCAATGAGCCCAGAATCACACGCTTGGCGCCTGAATCCAGATGAGCCTGAAGGGCTTTACGGGTACGGTACTTGTGTGTAGAATCAATAACTACATCCACATCAAATGCATCCCATGGAACATCTTTGGGTGCAACCCCGTGGATCAAACGAGCCTTTTGATCACCAACAACCAGATAGTTGCCTTCCAGTGCGGCGTCAACAGGATCTCTACCATCTGTTTTGAGTAGATAGTGCAGAATATCGGTGCGACCGATATCACTGATTGCTACCACTTCCATTTCAGGCTGGTCTAAGCTCAAACGATAGAAGTCTCTACCGATTTCGCCAAATCCCATCAGCCCGACTTTAATTTTACTCATAGAACGTGCCTCCATTTCAATCCTCTCCTTGAGCGGGATTGATTGTTAATTGTTAAAGACATATAAATGATTAACCTTTGGTTGATTGAATAATTGGTTCGTGATCTTCAGATAAAAGATCATCGAGGTTGTGGATCTCCCCCTGAAGCATATCTGCAATGACAGGCCCCATATCAAATTTATAGCGCTGCCCGAAGAGTGTGAGATCCAGAATAATGTGGTTCAGGGCAATAGCTACAATAGCTGAATTCCTGGTCCAGGCAACCTTGTTGGTTGGTAACATCTCAACACCACCCAGCAGGGCTGAATCATGATCCGTGACCAATAAAATCTTGCTGCTCCAAACAGCCATCAATCGTTTTGCATCCAGGTTATAGGAAAAAACGGTTCCAACATCCAGCGGTAATTCACAAAACGAAAAGATGATGATGCTTACGCCGCGCTTTTCTGCGGCTTCCAGATCAGCACGCAATTTTTGATACTCATTTATCCATAGCGATAAATAAACTGACTGATTGGCACTTTTAATCATGTTTCTTGCACGATCGATCATCCTGTCATAGCCTCGAATGTTCCAGAGATCACCAATCTCAAGCTCGGTGTTCACATTACGAAGGGATTCCTTCAATGTATCGAGATTGGAATTGAAACTGTTTTCAAGCAGGTCAAACAAGTGATCCGGGGGCAGTGGTATGTAGCGCGTGGGGTTTGTATCAACACAGCTCACCATTCCAGTACTCTCAAGTCGCTTCAAAATTTCATATATTGCCGAGCGAGGGATACCGGATTTTCCACTAATCTCATAACCAGTGGCCGGATTATTCTGTAATAAACTCAAGTATGTCTTAGCTTCATTGGCAGTGAAACCGAAGGATTTAAGTGCAGGAAGTAGCTTTTCATTCATGAGCGTGTCTCAGTCCTTAGTTACGTCTAATATATTCGGCAAATAGGGCAGGCATAGCATTTTTTAAATCGGTTCAAAAATTTTCTTTGTGAACCCCTTTTTGTTCCTTTTCCTTTCATCGTCTGGGGAGACACAATACATTGCCGGCCATGAAAAAATTCATCCACATTGTTACTGAGTACCCGTGTACAGTTATATTCCTCAATCTTTTAATCATCAGCTTACTCGCTCTCCCCATTTACCGGATTCATATCAACCCTGATTTACAGGCGCTGATTCCTGCAGATGACCCTGATGTGATCCGTATGGAGGAGCTCGAAGAGGAGTTTGGTGGATTAGATGTTATTCTCATCAGCTACCACTCCGATGATGTTTTCGCCCCTGATGGCTTAAGGATGATCGATGAATTGACCTACGAATTGGAGGGCTTACCCCAGCTAGATCACGTAATCAGCATGACCAACTACGAAGCAATCCTCAGTGATGAGGAGACCATGACAGTGGATACTTTCATTCAGGAATTTCCTGAGACTCAGGCGGAGAGTGACTCCATAGCTCTGGTAGCTACGTCCGATCCCATGATCGGTCGACTCATCGTTTCTGAAGATAGAAGCTATACTGCCTTCATGATCTTCAGCGATGTGGATGCTGATGAAATCACGATCGTTGACACACTCCAGGCTGTATTACGCCCCTATCAGGAGCAGGGATTTGAGTTAAAACTGGGTGGTATGCCTGTGATTCGATCGCAGATATCTGATGATATCGGACATGACACCACGACCTTTATCCCAGCGGGCATGGTGCTTATTGCTCTGCTCTTGTACTTTAGTTTTCGTTCCAGACGCGGTGTTATCCTACCCCTTCTGGTAGTGCTTCTGTCCATTCTGGGGACCCTGGGTCTCATGGCCTGGTTTGGTCTCATGCTGTCGGTTATTTCCAGTATTATGCCTATCATGCTTATCGCTGTGGCCAGTGCTTATGGCATTCATATCATTACCCGCTACTTTGAGGATTGTGCCAATCTTGATGAATCTGCGGATAGCAAAGCCGTGGTATCAAGCGTCATTGAACATATGCTACGACCACTCTTTCTGGCCGCCTTAACCACAGTTATTGGCTTCCTGTCACTGCTTTCTCATATTTTACCTGCCTCCAGGGAGGTTGGTTTTCTGACGGCCTTTGGTGTGGTGCTGGCTTTCGGAATCTCTATTACTTTTATCCCCGCGGTTCTGGTTCTCTTCGATAAACCCAGCCTGGAAAGACAGAAAAAGAATACTACCAACAGGTTGTTGTCACGAATCCTGGTTTGGATTGGAAGGCAAGTTTTTAACAAGAGAGGCGTCATCATTGTAGGGTTTGTCGTACTCACACTGGTGTCTGCAATTGGTATCCCCCGTGTGGAATTAGATAGCAACCCGCTCAACTACTACGCCCCGGAATCCTCAGTAAGAGTAGTTAATAGTATTATTGATGAGCATTTTGGTGGGAGCACCACCATGTCTGTGGTGCTGGAAGGTGATATCAAATCACCTGAGGTTCTCAATCAAATAGACCAGATTCAAAGTTTCCTTGAGGATCGTGAAGGTGTTGGCTACACACTGGCAATCACAGATTTTGTAAAATTGATGAATCAGTCCATGAATAATGGGGATCCTGACTACTATAGAATCCCTGATTCCCGTGAGCTGGTTTCACAATATCTGCTCCTGTATTCATGGGAATCAAGTGATGGTTATCTGGATTCATACGTTGACTATGACTATCGAAATGCTCAGGTCGTTGTTCGTCTCAATACCATGGATGTATACTATATGGTTGATCTCCAGCAGGAGTTGAATGAATTTCTCGACAAAAATATCCACGTGGACAATCAGCCTAAAAGCGAAGGTTATGCAGTTTTGTTGGGGAATTTGATGCCGATGATGGTGAAGGGTCAAATCCGCAGTCTCGTCTTATCTGTCTTCCTGGCTGCCCTTGTAACCGGCCTGGTATTCAGGTCTTTTTCTGCGGCACTCATCAGCGCCATGCCCCTGGCATTTGCCATTGCAGGTGTCTTTGGCTTGATGGGGTATATGTCGATATATCTAAACACAGCTACATCCATGCTGAGCTCCATCATGATTGGAATAGGAATTGATTATACCATTCACTTCCTATTCAGATTCAGAACAGAAATCCGAAGGGGCCTCAGCGATGAGGAAGCCACTGTGAAGACCTTGAGTACTACAGGCCAAGGCATTATCATCAATGGGTTCTCTGTGATCATGGGTTTTGCAGTATGCATGCTGTCTACCTTTATACCAATTTACTTTTTTGGCTGGTTAATCGCAGTTTCCATATTCATGTGTTTGATTGCAGCGCTTACCCTCTTGCCCCTGGTGCTCATACTTACACGGCCAAAGTTTATTTTTAGCAAGTAGAGTCCCTCTCCACGACACTGGACGAGCTCAATATCCAGGATTCTTCGGTGGCTGAGGAACTCAAAGCCTACACTGCCCCCATAGCGACACTTCGGCGAGCTCAGTGTCCGGAGCCAAGCGGTGACTTGGCCTGCTGAAGCACATCCCCTTTCAACGGAGCCGAATAAAGCCTACACTAAAATCCATCAATCCCCCAGACAATTTCCCTTGATTGAAAGCATCCTTCGATCTAGATTGGAAACGCATGACACGTAATTCGTTTCCATTGGCCGACACACCTGAGGATTTGATCCTTGAACACGGATTTGAGCTACTCCACCGTGATGGTATTCGCTCCTTTACTGTAGAGAACCTTGCTCAGGACCTGGGAATGAGCAAAAAAACCATCTACAAGTTTTTCCCCTCAAAGCAGAGACTTCTCGAGAAGATGTTTGAATTTGCATCCGGTCGGGTTGTGTGGCATTTCCAGAGAGTCATGGAACAAGAGCCAACTGCCATACATCAGATAAATCGCATCCTGGGCTTGCTTTCAAGCACTGCTTCCAAGATTTCCATACAACGGCTGGGTGACGTTAAAATACGCTACCCTCAAATCTGGAAACGTATGGAGAAATTCCGTTTAAACCGGAGAGATGACTTTCTGACAATCTTCAAGCTTGGCCAGGAACAGGGCCTTATCCGACAGGAGTTGGATGTGGCTTTATCATCTACAATTTTCATGCATATAATTAATTCAACTTTTCAGCCAGAATTTTTTATGCAAAATAATTTGAGCCCAGCGCAGGCATTCAAGGCTTTTCGGGAGATTTTCCTGAGAGGGATGTTAACTGATGCAGGGATAAAAATCCTAGAGGAGCTTACATGAAACAGTGGTTCATCAATCAATCTGTCGATCATCCCAAAAGAAGTATCATTTTTACCATACTCATCTCCCTGATGATGGGTTCTGGTCTCATGCATTTCACCATTGAAGACGACTTCATGAAGATGCTTCCCCAAGATATACCATCCATGGTGACATTGAATGAATTAAAGGATGAATTCGGTAGCACTGACCTCATGTTCCTCGGTTTTGGCAAGCGTGGTCAGGATGTACTAACGGCCAGGAACCTGGCCACACTCTGGGATCTCGCCTATGAGCTGGAAGAGATTGAATTCGTAGATGAGATCATGTGTATCTCCACCACAGACAAGATGGAAAGTATCGATGGATTTCTAGAGGTAATGCCGCTCCAGGAATATCGTGATCTGGATAACGAAGAGATTGCTGCCCTAAGATCCTATCTGGAAGAAAATTCAAAAATAATGACCCGGAACATCGGAGAAAATGGTGATTACTTCAACGTGATCATTCGACCTATACTTGGAGCCAAAAACGATGTTTTGGTAACTGAAATGGAAGCCGTTGCAGACAAATACCTGTCAGATTACGATGTCCACTGGGGCGGACAGGCCTATCTCACGGGAGCGTTGCCAGCTATGATTCGTGATGATGTCATGGGTCTCATGCGTGTTGGTTTATTAGGTATGCTGCTTATCCTCCTCTTCAGCTTCAGGAATGTCCCGGCAGTGCTCGGTGTTTTGGCCACTATAATTCTATCCCTGGTCTTCATGTTGGGATTCAATGGCTGGATGATGAAACTCACCGGATCTGATAAATTCATGTTCGGCATCTTAAACACCTCCATGCCCATCATTTTATTGACCATTGCCAATTCATATGGTGTTCATGTCGTAACCAAGTTCTTCAGAAAAATGCGCACCAACAAAGATCCCCGTACAGCCGTAGAAGCGACACTGAATTCTCTTATCCTTCCCATTTTCCTCACCGCCCTTACGACGGTGGCAGCATTCCTGTGTATGGTGTTTGCACCCCTGGAGCCTCTAATTGGCTATGGATTTTCAATCTCCTCAGGAATTTTGTGGGCCTGGATTCTTTCCACTATGTTTCTCCCCTCTATCCTCATCTTGAAGAAGTGGAATCCTGATTCGGCTGCCGTCTCTCATCCCAGTCATTTTGAACGATTTGTCATCGCCTTTGGAGAGCAGGTCATTAAACGTCCCAAAACCGTGCTTATCGGCGGCGTCCTTGTGATTCTCGTGGGTGTTTTAGGAATCTTCAAGTTGAATATTGAAGTGAACATGAAAGCCTTCTTCAAACCAGACAATCCCATCAGAGAAAGCCTGGAGTTCATGGATAGTGAAATGACGGGAACTATGGATCTCCAGTTATTGATCAATGCCGACTTGCGTTCCCCTGAGGTCTTGACCAGAATGGTAAGCATACAGGAGTTCATGGAAGAACATGAATCTGTCACCCTCTCCATATCAATCGCCGATGTGATCAAGCAGATGCACCGCATGATCAATGATGATGACCCGGCATTTGAAACCATTCCAGATACTCGGGACAAGGTAAATAACCTTTTCACCATGTATTCCATGTCAGGTGATCCCGATGATTTCAGTTCGCTGGTTGATTATGACTATGAAAAAGGCCTGGCGACTTCCATGATGCGATCCATATCTACTTCAGAGATTGTGGTTTTGGTGGAAGAGATCGAAGACTTCCTGCAGCAGGATGATTACAAGGATCTGAATATCACCATTACTGGGCTGCTCATCGTCTTCAGGGATCTGGTTGCACTGATCATTCAGAGCTCTTTCATCAGCATCTTTGCTTCTATCCTGATCATTGCCCTGATTGCCAGCTACTTCTTCAAACACTGGCTCTGGGGCTTGCTGGCCGTTGTCCCACTCAGTTCAGCTGTGATCTTGAATTTTGGACTCATGGGTATCTTTGGTGTGGATCTGAATCATGTAACGGCCCTCCTTTCTGCAATCATCATTGGAGTCGGAGTGGATTTTGCCATACACTATATCAGCCAGTTCCGAACCCACTTACACAGACATGGTCTGGATGGGAAATTGAGTCTGGAGACCATGCGTGATGTTGGATTTCCAGTCATTCTGGATGCAGCTTCTAACAT
Source organism: Fidelibacterota bacterium (assembly GCA_016844955.1). GTDB lineage: Bacteria > Fidelibacterota > UBA8477 > UBA8477 > JABMPR01 > JABMPR01. Next base: position 11,639 of record JAERTH010000156.1, read on the forward strand.
GGCTTTTGGAGCGCTTCTATTCTCAATGTTCATTCCCATGATCCACATGGGTGGATTGATGGTGTTTGCCATGGTTTCTACCTCTACCGCTACCCTGACGCTCTTGGCTATATTGTTAGAGTTGAATAAAAAACGTCTGGCTCGTATTGAAGGCATTACGGTCCCTGAATAAAAGCTTATTAACGAGAAGGATTTAACACATGAAACACCTCACAAAAACCATCTTTACTACCCTCCTGCTAACCCTGCCCATGTATTTATTGGCTGAAACCGGTTATGACATTGCCAAAGCCATGGAAGACAAAGCCGCTCCCAAGGACATGAAATCCAACATGACCATGGTACTGACCAACAAACAGGGCAAAACCCGTGAATCAACCATCCGTTCCATTACGGCGGATGACAATCGGAAACAGATCATCTGGTTTCTGTCACCAGCTGATGACAAAGGTGTGGCTTTTCTGAAAATCGAGCATCAGGATAAAGATGATGAAATGAGACTCTGGTTGCCTGCTTTCAAAAAGGTGCGTCGGATATCTTCCAAGAAAAAGGCAGACTCCTTTATGGGTTCTGACTTGAGCTACGAGGATATGACATCCAGAGAGCTGGATGAGTACACCTATGAGCTAACTGGAGAAAAAACCGTGGATGGCATTGACTGTCACATCCTACAGAGCACACCAAAGAAGGGCGTCACCAGAACGTATAAACGTTTTGTGACCTACGTGAGCAAAGTTGACCTGGTGGCGATTCTGGATGAGGCCTATGACACCCGCGACAAACTCCTTAAACGCCGGGTAATGAAATATTCCAAAAATAAATCCTACGATCTTCCCGCTGAGATTTATGTAGAAAACGTCCAAAAAAAGACCAATACACGACTGACCTTCAGCAAGCAGGAAGTTGATACCGGCATCAAAGCTGATCTGTTTCAGGAGAAAAACCTGAAACGAATGCCTAAATAAATCGAACAGACCTTTGAGGATTTTTACGGATTCAAACATGAAAAAGATTTTTACACTTCTACTACCAATCATGCTGCTCCTACCCTTTGGATTGTTGGGTCAGGTCAATTTTTCCGGAGAGCTCACCCCTGGGGCTATGCTTCGCATCAATGACGGCTCTCTCATCGATCTGCCCTTCCGTGTGGGTACAGTCACCCTTGATTATGCCGTGGGAGATGTTGAATTAAAAACAACGACCTCTCTTGAGACCCGCTGGAAAGACCCTGAATTCTCCGAGGATATGCTACAATTCAGAGAGGCGTATCTCATGTGGTATCCTTCCTTTGGTGAGGTCAAGTTGGGCAAAATGATTCATGCCTGGGGTGCAGCAGATGCCAATAACCCCACTGATAACCTGTCACCCTATGACTACTACTATATGTTTCTCGCCGGGACAGATAGAAAACTGGGATCCCTCAGTGTTGCAGGAAAGGCATATTTTGGAGATGCACAGATAGAGCTCATTGCCATCCCACAGTTCGAACCCAATCGTCTCCCCCAGGATGAACCTGACTTCCCCATCCAGATTCCAATTCCTCCTGGTGCCAGGTATTGGATGCCTGAAAATGAATTTGAATTTGGTGCCAGAATCCAGTACGCCATGGGAATGGGAGATATCTCAGCATCATATTTTAAAGGTAATGACCGATCCTTTTCACCGGCAGGTATAGAGGTAAATATACAGCCTGTGCTGGACTATCTCAATCAGACACCCTCATCCTCGGTTGACTTTGAGACAACCATGAATGTCTTCCAATCAAACATGACTAGCCACCTGACCTACCGCTCAACAGACATGATTGGGTTAGATGCGGTTCTATTTCCAGGGAATTGGACAATTCGCGGAGAGTTCGCCTATTTTCAGTCCCAAACACCTGGTATTGACTTTGATATGTCAAAATTCTCCTACGATGCAAAATATTTGCAATCTGTCATTCAGGCAGAGTATTCGTTTGCCAACAATGTCCAGCTCATGGGGCAATACATCAACACAAATTACATGACAACTGATTCGGAATTTGCGCCAGGTAGTGGTCTGGCAAATGCTCAAGCAGTTTTGCATGATACCAGTAATCATGCGTTGGATGCCGTTCGTGATCCATTATTGGTTGAACTGGGAAATTTCGGCATTCCTGAATTCTCTGCAGGGATGGGAACACCTTTTGGGCTGATTTCGGATCAGGTTGTCGTACTCTCTTCAATGGTAACGCTTCTGGACAATGATCTGGAATTGGGTGGAATGGTTATGATTAACCTGGCAGAGACTGGCTACATGACCAACCTGAACTCGAGCTATACCCTTCGGGAAGGATTGAGCCTGGATGCTACCCTGTCCTACTTTATTGGCGGTGATGAAGCCGATAACAAATTCAAACAGCTCGAGGATTTTTCAAATCTAAATCTGGGACTCAGCGTCAGCTTTTGATTATATTGGGCCAGGATGAACAAATTTGACCGGAAATATCAAAAACTAGCGCGGAAAATTTCTGCGCTGGACCTGACCAGTAATTTTTCTCAAGAAGATTTAAGTTGGGATGATTTTTTTATTGATCGTTCCAGTACCAATTCCACTGAACTCTTTTTGGGGAAATATTCCAAGGATGGCATCAAGTTTATAATGGAGCGCTTTGGTCTGGACAGACAGGCACGTCATCTGGGAATTCGTCACCCAGCCGTCCATGTTGACACTACTGACCCGTTTCAGCACAAGTTGATTATCTACAATGGAAGAACGCTGGATCGTGATCACATCATTATGGAGTTTGTTGCTCGCTATCAACACCTGAAACCTAAGGATGTAGACACAGAGTTTGAATATACAAATCACTTAAAAGTACTCACAGTAGAATGGCTGCTCCTTCAGAACCCGAAGACTAAATTCACTCGTCACAAGCCCAGACTCCCTGGACAAATACATCCTGGATTGGGAATGGGTGATGAGCTCATGGCATTGTTCACCCTCATGGGCCGGCATCTTAAAGTTGACGGAATTATTAACGTGCCGGAATATTTTCATACCGGACTGCTGTTTAGCAAAAGATTTGTCTTTCTAAGTCCAAAGATTCAGGCTCAAGTCCATCAGGTTTCCCGGGATTTGTGGAAAAAATACCGTCTGGCGATCATTGCCTGGGCCAGCGCTACTGGGTGTATAATTGATAAGCGAACTGGTGAAACTCTGGAGTGGGAACCACGTCGTCAAATAATCCCCATTCAAGGGCAACTGCGACAATATTTCAAATCAGAGGTATACCAGAGTATTGCCAGCCAGTGTAGCGATGAGGAAATATTCATCATCGATGAGACCAAGCTAAAGCAAGTGCTCTCTGAGATGGATGATCCACCCTTCCAATTATAATTAATGTGTGAAACGAAATCAGGGTAACTTAACTACAGAAGATTCCCAGGAACTCTTTTGATCGCTATTATTTCCCCTCTGAACATCCGCTGGCAGCAATTGCACCAGAACTATAGATGTCAGCAACACCAACAAGGTCACAATGAGCTGTGTTGATGCGTTTTTCTTTTCTCTCTCTGCACGAAATGACTTCATAACGTGAACCAGTTTTCCTTTTCTGCTTTGATCATCAATCTTTCTGCCTGACCCTTTTCGTAGTGATTCTCAGGATAGTAAGGGAGGCTCTGGTTTGATGGTGCTGTAATAACCGTGGTCAACAATTGGTAAAACAGGTCTTTGTCCTTGGCCAGGGGACAATAATACATGGCCATAAGTGTATAATTCCCCAGATAATCAGGGGAAATTTCGATGGCTTTTTCGAAGGTCTCTCGAATCGCTGTTGTGTCTGTTACAGGGTTTGGGTCTCGGGCGAGCAAGGCCCCTTTGTAGCGATAGTATGCACCAAAATAATAGGTAGAGTCAATATCATGAATGTGCTCCAGCGTAGTCCAGATAAGATCGCGTTGTCCGAGACGAACCAAGGCACCCTTGGTACCAAGCCATTGGCCGTAGTTTGCCATGCCCCAGTAAAGGGCATCCAGGGAATTTGCATCCAGCCCACGAACTGCCATACTCTCATCTCCAGTGGAGAACAGCAAATTTCTATATTCACCGTTCTGATTAAGAATGGATTGGCTGGCTTCGTAGCCCTTCATGAATAAACTATCTTTTTGCCGAGACTCCATGGTGAGGAACTGGCCATGAAAGTAGTAAGCCCTGGACAATTTTGACCACAGGGAGAAGGATGTGGTATCTTCCTCTGCCAGGCTTCGATAATAATGCAGCGCTTGATTGGCATTGTCGGGATTGACTCGCAATTTCCACAGGCTGTCTGCAGTTGCCATAGTTATGGGTAGGGTAGCTATTTCAGGTTGCGGAATATCCACAGGGGCAGTACTGGAACATGCCCAAAAAATCGCTGAAATGCTAAGTAATAGTATCAGGCGCACCGTTTTAGTGCTCTCCCCATTTATAAGAAATGCTATCGCCTCCTAAAGCGGCCAAATATAGCTTGAAGGAAAGTCAGATTACAAATACTGATTCTAGCAAATATTAAATAGATTCTAAGTGCTGCAGCAACAGCTATTCTTCCTAGAGAAGTTTCAGATACAGGCTATTTATCCGCTTCTGTATCAATCCTCCATGATCTTTTCGATGAGGAGAACCATATCCCGGATATCAACTACCGTGTCTACATTCAAATCAGACAATTCGAGTTCGTCGGAAGTAAGCTCCGTGTTGTCTGAAATGCGTTCCAACAAAAACACCGCATCCAGTATATTCACCAGACCATCCCGGGTGATATCTCCAGCATGAAAACCAATCCCCCAGGCCTGAACCATGAGATTATCAACGACAAAACCATCACCTTCGTAATAGGTATCGCTCAAAGTCAGAAAGCTTAACAGGAGGGATGGCGAATCTGTGAATTGCTCCAGAGACATGCTCTCGTGAACCCAGCCATGTATACCGTGATATCCGGGTTCACCACTGGGTTGAACGGTGGTGCCATTCCCGGCTACCGTAAAATCTCCTTCAAGGGGAATCCATCTGACTCCACCGTCAATCGACGCCAGAACCTGACAAAAATCATAGTTTACCTCTATATCCCATTTAGCATCAAAAGTTAATATTGGGGTGGTATAGCCTCGAAGGTCGATGGGCTCTATTAGTGTGACGCCAACTTCCGTAGAAGCCGGATAGTCACCTACGGGTGAATCGGTCATGGCCTGGCTGCCACTGTAAGCATCATCAGTTGCTCCCCATTCGTCTGATTCCCATAAGCTCGTACCCTGTTCAAAATCATCAGTGAAAACGGTATCAGGTGCCCCAACGCTCCAGTAGAAAGTATCCGCCACAGAAAAATGACCTTCGACTTCGATAGCCAGGACGAGTTGAGCCAGGTTTTCACCCTGTGTATTCACCTCAAAGGTCAGACCTGTAGACCCTAAATCTGTGCTGATTTGAGGCGCCAGATCAGAGAGATTAAAATTTTGCTCGGAGGGTATCATACTGCTATCTGGAGAACTTAAGTGAAGCGTCACTGTATTTTCTGCATTGGCCAGACCTTTATTGCTTACCCAAAGTTCACAGGTCGCCACATTCCCATCCTGCAGGTTCCCATCAGTGTTTAACTCAAAATCACCAAGCTCAATCCAGGCTCCAGCCACTGCTGCCAGGTGAATATTCATACTGAGATTTTCCTCGGCCAATTCAAAAATCAATGCTGTGGGAGGCCAGAATCCGCCCTCTTCAGGTGCCCCAACCTCGGGTGTAAAATTAATTATCCCCAAATCCCCGTACATATAGTCCACAGCATCACCGTTGGTCAGATATCCAACAGTTTCATCACCTGTACCGAACAGGTAATGATTTTCTGCGACCAGATCAGGTCCCATCTGCATATATATATCATCATCTGGTTCAGGTAGTGGCACACTGTCATCATATCCAAAGGGACGAATCAGTAAATTACCGTAGCTGTGATAATTAAAGACAGTCTGAAAATCATGAATCAACATGAAAAATCTTAATGCCTGAGTCTCTGGTTCCGAGAAGGCCTGTTCACCCCGATAAGTTGCCGCACAGTCATCTGGAGAAGAGCCCTCATCGTCGTAACCCCACTCGTAGCCCCAGTTGCGATTTAAATCTACCCCGGGATAACTGGTACACCCAGGTCGCCGATTTTTGCGATGCATACCTCCCCCATCGGGATTTATCAATTCGTTGTACAGATATCCATCAGGATTGACGACTGGTATAAACCACATTTCTCGCTCATTAACGAGATAGCTCATTATTGAATCCTGGTTATAGTTTTCTGCCAATTCCCAGGCAAAATACATGAGGGTCATCATAGCTGCAGGCTCACGGGCATGTATGAGCGAATTATATAATACTTCCGGTTCTGCTTCATCCTGATCAGGGTTATCAGAAATTTTAAAGGCCCAAATTGCTCGACCTTCGTAGCTAACACCAATACTATCTCTGGCTGAAACAATTTCTGGATACTGAGCATGCAGGGAGTCCACACTCTCAAGAATTTCTGAATAGGTATAATAACCACCCATGCTACCATAACCCATCTCACGGGTCACAGTTTGATCAAGATGAGAGGCATAATAACTGCTCATATCTACGATGAGTTCTTCAGGTGCCATCCCTTTAATTTCCAGCTGATTCCGCTCCTCCTGACTTACAATCACGTCTATGTACACATTATTACGGACAGTCATCGCCTCAGGGTCCAGACCGGAGATGAGCATTTCTGTAACAGCTTTAGCCGTATTATCAGACCATACCCTCACCTTGTCATAACGCTCCTTGGCGAAGATGATTTGACTGAGGATCAGCAGAACAGTCAGGATGCGTAATTTTTTAATCATGATGAAAGATTCCATTCATTACTTTATTTAGATATTGTAAACACCCATAGATTGTCCCCAGCAGTGCTCACAAAGCCGCCGTCTACATATCGCGCGAGGGGGTATTCTATTTTTATCTGGAAGGGACGTAGAATTGTTGATATCCACGCATTTCTCTCCCAGTATGGTTTGAAGGTCAAGCTTAATCCCACGTCCGAAAGCCACATCCAGTCAGTACCTGTATGAGATGCCTGGCCCAGATCAATAAAGGCACCGAAATCAAGGATATCAATCCCATACTGTCCTGTTTTAAATATCAGGTCGAGATTGTTTGACCAGATATGATTTATGGGAGTATCCAGAGAATCACTATACGCACGCATTCGAGCACCACCACTGAGATAGTATCTTGTCCCCAGCATATCAATACCACTGGTCTGGTGCAAAGTTGAAGCCATCCGATTGAGATACACACTCTGTAAATCGGAAGAAGCGATCCTGGTTTTTACCAGATTAGGGGTGAACCCAAAATTATAGGCAAAATTGCTGCGATTATTGAAATTGAAATAGCTAAAATTTCTGTCCCAGTAGCTCATAAATGATATCTGGCTAAAATCAAGCCCATAGCCCCCCATTCCGCCTGGTGAGAATTGGTATTTCACACTCAACCCATAATCGCCCTGCCAGAGATCATGCTGTAGATCATACTGCATACCCATTCTGGTAAAACTGCTTTGGCTCTCACCATCAATATCAGCGTTTCTGGAATCTGAATAATCAATAAACATTGTCAGGTAGTGTATGGGGTTGATCCATAATTTTCTGGCCCAACTCAGTTCATAACGCAAGGCAGCATAGGTCATTGATCGCCAGGAACGTGCCTCTCCAGACCAGGTACCTTGAAAGGGAAGTCCTACCTGTTGCTGCTTGAAAGAGAAACCAATATCAGGCAGACCAGATTCCAGATTGTGATCCAGTTCAAATGCAGTATAGTTCCCAGTATTCCTGTAGACGCGGTCGACTTTCACACCGAGACCCAGGCCTTGTTTGTCCGAGAAGCCCAATTGGGGATTCCATAGAAAGAGGGTCCGATCACCGGGATAAGCATCCCACCCCTTGTAATTGTAACGTAGCGCAAATTTCTTTTGGGAGTCATTGTTACGTCGATCAACATCTACGAATACATTTTCAGCATCCAGGCAAACCCGTTGGGGATAAAAGTCAGAAGTGACTTCAATGGTACCCGTTTTTCTGTACCTAAATTCTTCAAGGGAGGCGCTGGAAGTTTTTCCATTGGATCCATAAACGGTTGCTGAAATAGGGACAAACATATCACCCTTATTTTCAACATTTATGCGGGTAATAAAATGATTTGCATCAATTGTTTCCACGACCCAGTCGGTCAATGCATAGTCCACATAGTGGGTGGTATGCAACCATTGATCAAAAAACCAGTCCAGTTCTTCCCCACTGCCATCTTCCATGGCTTTAATAAATCGCGCTTCATTGACATGCTTCTGAGCCCACCGATCGAAGTATAGACGCATACCGGCTAAAAACCGATCTTCTCCCAGGTAGGCCTTCAATGACTGGAGCATGATGCTGCCTTTGTCATAGACATTGGAGCGGTACGAGGCCCAATCGGAGTAGTCAAAACTATGTAAGGCCAGGGGTTGGTTTGCCGGTGAGAGCACGTATCGCACCACAGGTTTCAAATCTGCTTCCAGATACATCTGCCGTGGAAGGTGGTCAGATTCAAATTGAGTGATATTGTTGCGCGTGAGATCATATCCATTATCTGGGTAATGGTGTTGTTTATACCAGGTGGTCTGAAAAGAAGTAAAGCCTTCATCCAACCAGGCATCGTCCAATTCATCATTTCCAAGCAGGCCATAAAACCAGTTGTGACCGATTTCATGTACAGTGAGACTTTCACTATCAGACGCATCCATAATCAGCATGGGGTATTCCATGCCTCCACTGAGGAGAGCCTGTGTGATCGTCATTTGAGGCCAGGGATACATACCAAACTTTTCTGAAAGCCAGCGCACTGCCTGTTCACCATATCTCACGACATCCCTGCTCCAGGCGCTACCCACTTCAGTCTTGAAAAGTACATGAATATCAACACCATTCCATACACCATGTTCATAGACAAATTCTGGTGAACATATCCAGGCAAAATCGTGGACATTTTCAGCAAAAAAAGTGACCGTGCGCCTGGCAGAACTATCCAGCTCAGCGAGATATTCAGCCCGGGCTACTTTGAAATCCTTGTGCCACTTTTCCCACACAATAGAGGTATCAACAGCGACGGCCTTCCAACCAGGATCTCCATCCACAACCTCACCTGTGGCACCAACGACCTGATCTATTGGTAGATCAATTTTTACTGTAAAGTTGCCGATCTCTCCATAAAATTCGCCCCAATCCCCGAACGGATCGTCATGCCATCCATTTTCATCATAGACGACAAATTTTGGATACCACTGTGCGAAATCAAACTGCTGTCCCTCCCAACCAGAGCGATCTAAATGGGGATGAATGCGTGCGTTCCATTTCAATTCAAAATTGAGGGTATCACCCGGTGCCAGCGAATGGTTCAACGTGATATCAAGTATGGTGTCATCACGAATTTGAAACTGCAGGTCGGTTGAACCTGTTACAGCACTTTCAATGGTTATCCCTGTCCACCCCTTCTCTAGCTTCATGGATTGACCATATTCATCCCAGACCTGTTGTGCAATGGTTCCTTCGTTAAAGGCATTGTGGTAAAGATGCATATTGATGTTGCTTAAGGTATCTGGCGAATGATTGATGTACATGAGCAGAGAAGTGGCGTCCAGAGACTTATTTTCAGTATCCAGGACTACATCCATTTTGTACTCAACATACTGCTGCCAATAATCTCCAAACAGGGATGTTGAAAATATTGCAAGCAATAAAACGGTTAGCAGGTTCAAGCGAAGCTTTCGCACTATTTGGTTTTCCCCAGGCTCACACAACAATATCTACAGAATCATCAACTGAACAAATCACCAAACAGTTACACCAACTGAAGCGGGGGAACGCATAATCACTCATCAGTAAAACCGCTGACGCATGGAAAAGTGTTATTCCGGGGTAATATTTATTGGATGAACCAGCCTTATTCAGCTGATTCTAGAGCTATTACTCAACCAGTTTTATATGCAATTCTCGAAGTTGTTGTTCATCGACATTGGATGGAGCTTCATCCATCAATGATGAAGCTGATGTGGTCTTCGGGAAGGCAATAACGTCGCGGATATTCTCTGTACCAGCCAGAATCATAATCAGACGGTCAAAGCCAAAAGCGATGCCGCCATGTGGTGGGGCACCAAATTTGAAAGCCTTGAGCAGAAAGCCAAAGCGAGCCTGTGCTTCTTCTTCATCCATTCCGATCAATTCAAACATTCGGCTCTGCATTTCACGGGTATGGATTCTGATGGAACCACCAGCCACTTCATAACCATTGATCACCAGGTCATATGCACGGGCACGGACATTACCTGGATCTGTGTCCATAAGCGCTGCATCTTCCGGGTTGGGTGATGTGAAGGGGTGATGCATGGCGATATATCGTTTGCTGTCCTCATCCCAATCCAACAGAGGAAAATCCAGAACAAAAAGTGGTTTAACCACACCGGGCTGAATGAGGTTCTCACGTTTGGCCAATTCAAGCCGCAACGCTCCCAATGCCTGCAGGGTTTTAGCTTCATTGTCCGAAACAAAGAAGAGCATATCATTGTGCTCCAGCTTGAGGTCGCCAATAATTTCAGACTGCAGTTCCGGGGAGAAAAATTTGCTGATGCCTGCTGAGAAAGCCGACTGATCCAGCTTGACAAAAGCCAGCCCTTTGAGGCCATAATAGGTCCGTAGCCACTCTGTCAAACCATCTACAATTTTCCGTGAATATTTATCAGCCGCATTCTTAAGCACCAGGGCTTTTACACGACCCCCAGCAGCGAGATTGTCTTTGAAAACACCAAAATCGGTTTTTTCTGCGTATTGAGCAAACTCTACCAGTGGCATTTCAAAACGAATATCAGGCTTGTCGCTGCCATAGGTTTCCATGGCGTCTTTGTATTCCATGGTGGGAAAAGTCTCTGGCAGATCATAGTCGAGAATATCTTTAAACATGCCGCGTGTGAGACGTGTAGCCAGACTCAGAACATCATCTTGATCTACGAAGGACATCTCTATATCAATCTGCGTGAACTCCGGCTGTCTATCAGCTCGCAGGTCTTCATCTCGGAAGCATTTCACAATTTGAAAGTATTTATCATAACCAGAGATCATCAGGAGTTGTTTATATGTCTGCGGTGATTGTGGCAGTGCGTAAAAGCGACCTTTATGGATACGGCTGGGGACCAGATAATCACGGGCACCCTCAGGCGTAGATTTCATGAGCACAGGTGTCTCAAATTCCATGAAGCCTTCTTCGTTCAAACGACTGCGAGCGCTTTGATACGTTTTAGATCGGAGGGCCATAAAACGTTGTAATTCTTCAGTGCGCAATTCCAGATAGCGGTATTCCAAACGCAAGTCTTCGCTACCACTCTCACGATCAGAAACCAGAAATGGCAATGGCTGTGCTTCATTCAGAACTTCCAGATCAGAAACGATGACTTCTATACCCCCTGTTGGCATATTGGAATTGACATTTCCTTCAGGTCTTGCTTGTACAGTCCCTTTAATGGCAATGACGTCTTCCATACCCAGGCGTTTTGCTCGAGCGGCCATATCAGCATCGATATCAGGGTTAAAGGTCACCTGGGTTTTCCCGTAACGATCACGAAGATCAAGAAAAATCACACCACCATGATCCCGGTTCTTGGCAATCCATCCATTCAGGATGACTTCCTGGTTAACATTTTCTCCAGTTAATTGACCACAGGTAACAGTTCTTTTTAGACGCATCTTCGCTCCATTATTTATTGACCCATACGTTTTGACCATGCCACGACAAGTTTGCTTTTGCAAGTTGTATCCTGCTACCCGACTTGCCTCTATACTAGAGCCATGTCGTGTTTATCCGCCGAGGGAGGGGTCAATATCGCGCCGAAGCTACGATTTTGTCTAGTTTATCCCTGAGCATATAGTGCAGGCGGATAAAATCGGGGCAATGTAAACCCCGATGGGGCCACATCAATAACTGACATTTGGGATTGGGGTAAACTTTTTAAGAGGGATGTTTTCTGGAAACAGCTATTTCCGGCGGAGTCGCTGTATCAAAGGCAGGACATCTTCCTGCTCTTTCTGGAATGTCTGTTCCGCTTCCGTCCAGTCCCTTTCTACGGGTTCAGGGGCTGGCGCTGGCACTTCTTCTTCAAACGGTTCCGGTGTTTCCAGATTTTCTTGTTCATCACCCAGGGTTGTATTGAACATACTGCCACGTCCCAGTATGAGCCAGTTAAAATCCAGATCATATTCATCAACCAGGGGAGTTAGTCTGGTACACTTGATTTCCCGCTCCCCCATTTCCCAGTATATAATGGTGCGTTTACCTAACCCACAAAGGCTGGCAACTTCCCGCTGGGTCAAGCCTACTGCGGCTCGAAATTCTCGTAATCGTTCAGCAATTCCAGACATATTTCCTCGATTATTAAACTGCAATAATATGCACTTTGAAAAGGTTGATCAAAATCGGAAAAACTGAAATCTTGAGATCAATTTTTTACTCAGATGTGTCTTGTTGATTTTCTTATGAAGATTATACAAAACCATTACTCTCAGAACTTGCCATATGAAAGCATAGATTTTGTTTCCATATTCATCCCATGAAAATTCCCTACTTTTGGTTTCGCCCTCTGTGTCTGTTGTTTCTGGCATCACTTGGTTTTGCTCAGCAAAGCATTAATGGATTTATCCGCGAGAACACAACTGGTGAACCCCTGCCCTATGCCAATATAATTCTCCCTGATCTCAACCGTGGTGCAACCTCCAATGTTGATGGTTACTTCGTTGTCAGTGACCTCCCAGTAGGCACTCACCGGTTAATTATCTCAATCATTGGCTATTCAAATGATGAGCGTATGATTGAACTACCTGACGACATGAATCTGCGCCTGGATATTCGTTTGGACCAGACTATAATTGCAGGTCAGCCTATTGAAGTAAATGCAGAACGAGAGAAGTTCAAAGAGCTGGTCAGTACCAGTACAGTAACCCTGGACCGACGCACTATTGAGGTGGCCCCTTCCTTTGTGGAGGCTGATGTGTTTCGCGCACTCCAGATGCTGCCAGGTGTTCAATCGCTAAATGATTTTTCTTCCGCTCTCTATGTCCGTGGTTCTACACCGGATCAAAATCTGATCATGCTCGATGGGATCACGGTTTACAATCCCATGCACCTGGGAGGTATCTTCTCAACCTTCAATACCGATGCCATCAAGGAAGCAGACTTTCATGCCGGGGGTTTCCCCGCCCAATACGGCGGGCGTCTGGGATCTATTCTTAATATCATCAATCGTGAAGGCAACACTGAAGAATTTAGTGGCAGCGCTAACATTTCTCTCATTTCCAGCAAAATGCTGGTTGAGGGTCCCTTGCCCACCGGTGACTCTGACCTCATAAAAGGCTCCTGGATGCTGGCCGGTCGCCGTACGTATTTTGATGCTATTATGAATACGGGTTGGAAATATTTAATTAAACCTTTTATGAGTGAAGACGTACGGGAGGATTCTCCAGACAAGCTGGTACCCTACTATTTTTACGATTTTCAAGGGAAAATGAATCTTGATGTCGGCAGTGATCATCGCCTCACCTGGAGTTCTTTTTATGGTGATGATGTACTGGACTGGAACTTTGAATCCGATTATTCATCAGATGATTGGGGTTACGATGACTGGGAGAATGATAACGAATATTACTACGAAGGTACAGATAAATCCGTATTTGACTGGCGATGGGGCAATTTCACCAACAGTTTGACCTGGCGCTGGATCGTCAATCCGAAACTTATTGCCCGAACCTTTGTGGCAAACAGCCGTTTCAGGTTTGCTGTAAATTTTGATTACAGCGATGAGAGTTACTCTAGAAGTATTTATGATACGACCAGCTCAAGTACATCATTTGAATTTGACCTGTTTGATCGCATCAATGACAATAGTATTGAATCCAGTCTCACCTGGCTGGCCAATGACAGGCATAATATCCTGACAGGATTTCAGCGTAAGGATGTGGGATTCCATCTGGGAATGATCATCGGTGCTGAAGAGACCTATGATGGTGAGACTGAAACCTTCCTTGACACCATCATGTGGATGAAATCCAAACCTGCTGAAACCGCCATATACATCCAGGATCAATGGGAGGTAAATCCTCTACTCTCTCTACAAAGTGGATTGAGAATTGCCACTTACTCGCTCCATGATACCCTCTATTTTGAACCACGGTTGGGTCTGAAGTATTTCCTATCCGAGAAAATGTCATTCAAGGCTTCAATTGGGCGCTATCATCAATTCCTCACAGTTGCCAATCCCCCAGATGAAAATCTCAGATTCCTGGATATCTGGTTTGGAATTCCGGAGGATAGACCGGCTCCTTTGTCGGATCACTATATCATGGGGTTGGAATATCTGAGCGATTCTGATATTCTCATACGTACTGAAGCCTATCACAAAACCTTTGACAACATGTTAACACTAAAGCCAACTGATATGATTGCTGTGGATGATAACGGTCAAGTACGTATTGATCCTTTTAACGAATTCTGGGAAACGGATGCCTACGCCCAGGGCGTAGAGGTCCTGGTGAAAAAACTCTCCGGGCGAGTGCGTGGTTGGGCCGGGTATACTTTTGCTCAAACCGAGAGGAAGTATGAAGGCCAGGATTGGTACTATCCAAAATATGACCGCACCCATACGCTTAATGTGGTTGCAGATTGGGCTTTAAGTGATGCGCTTCATTTCAGCTCCGCTTTGACTTATTCAAGCGGTAATCCCTATACCGCAGTAATCGGCAGAACTGAGAGCTGGACAGAGGATTCTTGGGATATAAATGACTATTGGTATGACAGAGAGAATGTGCTATATGGTGAAAAACATGCCCATCGTTATCCAGGTTATTTCAGGCTGGATGTCAGTCTAAAGAAACGCAAACCGTTCTATAACGGTCATCGGGAATGGTATTTCCAGATTCTGAATGTGACGAATCATCTCAATGTATTCACCTATGTATATCGACAACATGAAGATTGGGACTATCGCACACAGACCAGTACCAACAAAGGCGTTCAGCGATTTGGGGTTCCCATGTTTCCATTTTTTCCAACTTTTGGGGTGAAATTTGAATTCTAAATTGTTGCAATCATCAGAAAATTTGGACATTGAGCTTGTCGCAATGTCCAGCAAGTATGAGAGAAGGCTTCGACAAGCTCAGCCATCGGCCAATAGTAGCGCATACCAGTTCATGAGATTTGCCACATCTCTCATATTATTACTCATTTTCACATCCTGTGGGGATTGGGGCTGGGAATCCATTGACACTGACAATGAGGAACAGTTGAACATCTTTGGGCTGATCAGTCTGGATGATTCACTGGAGAGCTTCATCGTTGTGCATAAAACGCTGGATACCGCTGGTCCTAATGACACAATCGTAGGATACGATACCACTTATTTTGATACGTGGGAATGGTATAATGATGAGACTGGAGTTACTGAGCGTGACACGTTCTGGTATGATCCACCCTATATCAGGCGTTTGACTGAATCTCTATACGTTGTGAAGGATGCCACAGTCACCGTTTCCGATGGCAATCAGAGTTACTCATTTGTACGCAACCCCCAATATTTGGACTATGGAGATGGTCAATATCACTGGTATGATGATATTTTTAGCGATCCTGCAGTTTACATGAATACAAATGGTAGTTTTCAAGCTCAACCAGATATGGAATATACGCTGTCCATTACCACACCTTCGGGGCATCACCTGATCGGTTCAATGACTACGCCTCCTATCCCCAGACTTAAAGAAAGTGTGTTGGCTGATACCGTATCGATCAATGCTTTATTCGAAGTGGGTTGGGAATACGATGGTGACTATCATACAACTATTGCTATGGGGCCAGCAGCCTGGGATCCAACCAGCTCTGTCTGGTATGATTACATCTGTGGTTCAGATCAGCGTGATATCATTGAGCCAGGGGATACAACCTGGGTTTCAGAATTTCAATCCTGGTGTGTTGAATCGAATCAAGATCCAGACCTAGTTGCGAAGATAGATCTGCGTCTCCGCTATGTTGATGAAAACTACTACAAGTACTTTCTTGCTCAAGATCAGGATGTGGAGGACATTTCAAATTTTCTTATTGGTGAGGGAAGTATCGGAACGTCTTATGGCGTTGAAGGAGGGTTTGGTGTTTTTGGTGCCATGAGTTCCTACTGGACCAAACGCTATGCTACCCCCTGATTTCTATTTCAGATAGACCAACTTTTTCTGAACACGAAAAGTCTTGGCGTATGGATTTGATTCCATATCCACCTCTAGCAGATAGACGCCAGCCGCCACATCATCACCTGCATAATTGCTTGCATCCCAGGTAAAATCGTGGATTCCAGCCTGTAACTGTTTTGAATTCAGGGTGTTTACATGTCCACCTTGAACATCATAGATGTTGACCCTGACAAAACTGGAATTTGTAACCTCTACCAATATACGTGTCACGGGGTTAAAGGGATTGGGATAGGTCGTTACTAATTCTGAAGATTCCGGTTTCGAAGTATTCTCCTCTTCAGTAGCAGAACTTGTAAGGGTGAGCTGAGCAGTATCTATCTGCTCAGGTGAATTATCTATTTGCTCATAATAGGATTGAAACGCTGTGACCTCAGGTAGATCATAGGCAAACAAATCTTCCACAAAACGAGGAGCTATGCTCTGATAGTTTAATATTGCTGTGACTGTATAGGTTTCAGCATTATTTAATCCACCCACCACATAATGAATGAGATCTCGCCCACTGCCCTCTTCAAGCCCATCCTTATTAAAGTCCGGGTCTACACCTGCCAGTCCCTCAATTGCCGTAGAATCGGCGGCTGCGCCATCAGAAAGGTAGCCTTGGGGAGGAATCCGATTATCCTTCAAGTAACCTGCAATTCTGAGCAAGGTGTACGTCTTGTCACCGTTGATATCAGAAGTGATGTTCTGATAAATCTGCACCTGATCCTCGCTGTTGATTAATTGGTGATGTGATTCATAGATGGAGTCCAATCCAGATATTTCGCCGTGACTATCCCAGGACCCGGAATGAAATACGGTTTCACCGGCACCATTCTCCACCATCAATTCCAGCCAGGCTCGTCGACTGGGATAGGCCGTGGGAAACTTATGGCCAGATAAGTTTTGTACATCCACGCTGATATGGAGTGAATCTCCAGTGCTGTTCCAGTCTGTCGCCAGATCAAGTTCAGCTGTCTGGTTTTGAAGTAGCCGTCGGGTTCGAGCAATACTGGAATCGAAGTGAGCCGAATTGGCTGTCACACCGAGCTCTGATCCATATTCCTTCAATAATTTCAACATGAAAACATTTCCACCGACAAATTCATGTGTATGCAGTGGGTTCCGAGCACCCAACCATTGGGGTCGATTGGATAGAATGATATTGTCTTCAAGTGCAGGCATGTGACAGGTCTGACATTCAATCCCCTGTTCGGGGAAATCACTGTTCAGCCACTCCAGGTAGGGCACTTGTTCAGGTGCCTCGCCCACGACTTCACCATCGTCATCAACATAAGGAGTGAACAGGGTATGACAGGTAGCACATATCTCAGATTCGGAAGCGTGGGTGCCATATACGGGTGTGTAATTGACCATATTCATCATGGGACCAGATACAGGATTATTAAATGGGCCGAAAATTTCCCGAGAATCATCGATTATGAAGTGGCCAGAAAAGCTTTCACCCTCAGCGAGATTTTGATCCTGAATCTGGTGACAGACTGCACAACTGACCCCATCCATGGCCAAGGGGTCATTCAGCATTTCAGATATAGCATAATCCGGTTGTCCATCATAAGAGGCCTGAGTATTTCCCATGGCTGCGTGGCAGCTTGTACATTTATCCTCAATCACTGCTTGCAAGTGGGGGTGTGCAAGAATTTCAGCCTGAACTTTCGCTTGCCACAGGGGATCTTTTGAAGAATTTGCCATCATGGTAGAGCGCCAATAGGTACTGATGGATACATCGTTCCCACTAATGTCTTGCAAGGCTGAAGTGTTTGGTCCCCCCTGCGTATGACAAACTGCACACCCGCCGGAACCAATAAATATTGTTGTAGATCCTGTGGGTAAGGCTTGGGCCATGGCAATAGAACTCAAGATAAGTATCCAACAAATTCTGCAAATATTTCTCATGTGGTATCTAGTAATAGTTTATGTGAAAGAAATTTATTCTCGCTCAATCAATATCCAAATCAAAAGCCCCAGAGTAGTCCGGGGCTCTTGTACAGGGAGGAAGTCCCTTTTCGGGGACAGCATTTTACGGGTCTATGGACGACGGTTTCCAGGACGGCTCCCACGCCGACCTCGGTTGTCATCACTGCCTCTATCCCCGCGAGATCCGCGTCTTTGTTCTCTGGGACCAAATTCACGGGCATCAAATATCACTTGCTGATCTTCTGTCAACAAAGCACGGATATCGGCACGGTGGCTGGTCATTAGTGCATCGATGGCAGTTTGATTTGCAGCAATGGCTGCTTCCAGTTCAGCAATGCGAGCTTCATCAGTTCCACCATTTCTAACCAGATCTCTCAATTCACGTTCCAGGGTGCGTGTGTTTTGACGCATGGTTTGCATACCGGGCTGCATGGCTTCCCGCAACTCAGTGATCTGCTGCATCTGTTCAGTCGTTAAGTTCAGGTTTTCATCCCATGTCATCATGCGATCACCTCGTCGTCCCTGACCAAATAGCATGGTTGCGGTGAGAACGAGGAGCAGGATAGTTTTATAATTCATGGTATACTCCTTTTTCAATTTCTAAGATTAATACTTAAGCTATAGTTCATGCTCTCATAATCATAAAGTGCATCATTAGAGCTGTTTTGCGTCCAGCCACCCGATACAACGAATTCTATATCGGACAACCAGGTGTAGGTGGATGGGATCCAGTAGTGTGACCAGGAAACTTGGATTTGATTGCGTTCATCCTCACGATCATAACCCAGACTGACCAATTCATAGACCTGTTCAGTCTCATCGTACTCAAGGGCATAGTCCATCACTTCAAAATCAAAGAGATAGACTGGAATATCGAGATATGATTTCTTCAAATACGAGTGGGAAAGGCTAAAACTGTTATCGGCATTTAAGCGATACCGTATCCGACTTGAAGCGGAGGAACCTTCCCAGCGAAATCGGTCGGTAAAGGGATTCTCCAGGCCATCCTGAACAATCATGGAATCTGCCGAATCATTGATTAGGAATTGATTGCCCAGCCATAGGGTAAATCCGAGTTTTGTACCAAGAGATTGGCTTAATCGCAATTCATTGCTAACCAGTGTATTGGTGGGTAGATCACTTTCCTCAACCGTCAGGTATCGGCCAAAACCGGAAATAGTACTCTGTGCGAGAAAATCCTGTACACCATATGAGGACCTGATTTGCAGGGAGGATTTAGTCTGAAATGATTGGTTATAGATCGCATAAAATTCATGCTCTGAATTGGAAGCTTCTTCAACCTCATCAAATCGTTTTATATTGAGATCATATCCAAAGGTCACCAGATGACCAGGTTTGAAATAGTGTTTCCATTTTCCATATGCACCCACACCCGAGCTATTATAGTAGCTATAGGTGTCACGGTAGCGATTGGTGAACCCTTGAATCCCATAGAAAATCTGATTGTCCTTGATCTTCAAATAGCGGAATTGAAGGCCCAACTCTGCAGTGGTGGACGAATATTCTGCATTGGGGTAGATCTGACTGTGCGAAACATCAAGATGAGCCTTTGAATTATCAGAAAGTATGGAGCTGAATCCCAGGGCAGTTGCACTATAGGCAGCATTTTCTACCAGTCTGCTTCCCAGCAGGTAATCTGCAGTTCCGGCTGAGTTGTTCAGGTCAATATATATCTCCTGACTCAATCCGGGAAGGGCACATAGTACCAGCTGTCCAAACAATAAAAGTCCAACTGTGTTTTTGATCTTCATCTTGATGTCATTTCCCGGACGGCTGGATTAGTGTTTGAAATCGAATCGAGCATTTGGCGCTGACGCGTTTCTTGCTGCCACAAATATACATTCTGCATCATCTGAGAAAACATTTCTAATTCCTCGCTGATATCAGAAGTATAGAAACTTGCTTTGATCCGTGCTGCCAGCTTTGCTCTTCTCATTTCCAGATCCACGATTCTATTCCACGGGGAGGTAATTGGGGAGGAAATTACTCCTCCCCAGCATACCCTTCTTAGCGTGCAGCCTTTACTTGGAAACTACCTTTGAGTACAGCAGGACTATCAACACAGTCACCTGTACCTGTTCCAAAACCAGGACGAGGACCGGGGCCACCATTTCCGGGACGAGGGCCATTACCACCGTTGCCAGGACGATCGCCAAAACCAGGACGAGGACCTTGACCATTTTCTGGACGAACATAATCTTCATCAGCATAGTTGGGGATACCATCACCATCTTCATCGGGTGCAAGATCATTGAATCCATCACCGTCTTCATCGACAAACTCACCCATGCCATGGCCTGGACGGGGTCCTTGACCATTTTCTGGGCGAACATAATCTTCATCGGCATAGTTGGGGATGCCATCGCCATCTTCATCTGGTGCCAGGTCATTGAATCCATCGCCATCTTCATCGATGAATTCACCAGGGCCATTGCCCCAATGACCACCTCCGCCTTGTGCTAAAGCGGGACTGGCGATTGCAAACAGACTCATTGCTGTTAGCATGATCATCACTGTTAAGAGTTGCTTTTTCATTTTATGTCTCCTTCTGTTAAATGTTCATGTTCTCAAAAATTCTGCTCTCCATAGACCAATCTGTATGCCAATATTTTTCCTGCAACTCAGACTTGCCCTTTATAGTTGTTATTATTTGTTTTATAGAATTTCCCAGGAATACTGATAGAGATAATTATCTCGACAATTCATGTCGAGTTCGACAATATTGTCGAGAATTATCCATCAATTTTGACTACATCAACTAGAGGGGAATCGAGGGGTAATGTCCTAATAGTTCAGAAGAATTATATCCCTCGACTCCGCTCGGGGTGACGGACTTCGGTGCGATGGCTCAGGATATTGACCGGAATTGATGGAGTGGATATTTACGGTGAGGGATAGAAACGAAGTCGGGTGAGTCTCCAGGGCAGGTTCGAATCGAAGTATGTTGAATCTCCAGGCGCGGATTCAAAACGAAGTAAGACGAGAACACGAAGTTATGCTCCGTCAATCCGCGCTTGGGAATGGATGAAAACCTATTTCAGTTTATACTTTTGAAGCTTGTATCGCAGAACCCGCTCACTGACTCCCAGCCGGCGGGCGCATTCACTCTGGTTACCATTGGAATCTGAGAGGGTTTTCTTGATCAGATCAACTTCCAGCCCACCTACAGAATCCTTGAGTTTTCCGGATGTTGCTTCAGCGTGCCTGGCAGTTTTCAAATTCAGACCATCTACAACAATTTCAGGACCGGGACACAGCAAGACTGCTCGTTCAATAAGATTTCCCAGTTCCCTGACATTGCCGGGGAAATGGTAAGATTTCAGGGCTTTTAAGGCTTCGCTGGAAAAAGTTAACTCCGCCCTGCTCTCCCTCTGGGCAAATCGATTTAGAAAGTAGGTGGATAAAATTTCAATGTCCTGTGGGCGGCTTCTCAGGGGCAGGATATGGAGGTTGATAACATTTAATCGATAATATAAATCCTCGCGGAATTCCCCAATCTCAATGGCATGCTCCAGGTCAACATTGGTAGCTGCAATCACCCGTACATCTGATTTCAGAATTTTGTTTTCACCGATACGTTGAAATTCTCCACTCTGCAGAAAGCGTAGCAATTTGGTCTGCATATCCAGCGGAAGGTCACCTATCTCATCCAGAAACAGGGTACCCTCATGGGCTTCCTCAAAACGACCAATACGACTTGATGTGGCACCAGTAAAAGCACCCTTTTCATGACCAAATAGTTCGCTCTCAATCAAATGACTTGGCAGGGCAGCACAGTTAACGGCGACCATTTCCTGATCTCCTCGATTGGACTGTCCGTGGATATAATCGGCCAGGACTTCCTTACCGACACCAGTTTCACCAGTGATCAGAATGGTAACCTGGCTGGCGGCCACGCGTTGGGCTTGTTGCAATAATTGAAGTGTTGTGGGGTCTTTCGCTAAGAATTCACTTTTCCCTGTATCCTGAGGAGCCGGTGCAGCTTCATTTGTCTGATCAGGGTTCAGGTGTGCTTCTATCCCTTTCAGCAGGGTTTCCAATTGATCCAGATCCACAGGTTTGGTCAGAAAGTCCCAGGCCCCGCTTTTCATGGCATTGACCGCGATATCAACTGTCCCAAAGGCCGTGATCAATACCAGAATAACATTGGGATGACGTGACTTGACCTCCTTCAGGAGATCTGCACCTGTCATGTAAGGCATCTTATAGTCTGACAGCACAATGTCTACGGGATTGCTATGCATGTAGGCCAAGGCAGTCTGGGCAGAATCAGCAGTGCTCACAGCATAGCCAATTTTTTCTAAAAAGCCGGCAAGGGACTCGCGCTGCAATTGCTCATCATCGACGATTAATATTTTTGTCATTGGTTCACCGGTAAGATGATTTCAAATTTTGTTCCTGAGCCAACCATGCTTTGTACCTCAATACTGCCTTGATGATCAGCTATTATTTTATGAGTAAGTGCCAGTCCCACTCCCGTTCCCATATCTTTTGTGGTGTAATATAAATCAAAGATACGGCTCAGTTGGTCAGCATCAATGCCACTCCCAGAATCATCCACTGAAAGCACAACCTTAGACCCTGCTGTTGAGGCACCAAGTTTTACATGTTCACCTGAGTTACAGGCTTCCAAAGCATTTTTCACCAGGTTGGAGAGTGCTTGTTTCAAATATTCTGGATCGGCTTTAAACACAATGGATTCAGATTTCACAGTGAGCGTCACCCCTTTTTCCAGAGCCTGCGAGCTGTATAGCTCTTTGATTTGCTTCAGGACCTCAGCCATATCCAACTCCACATAATTCAGGGGAATTGGTCGGGTGTACTCTAAGAAGTCCTGTAACGAATTGTTGATGCGATTAATCTCAGATACCATAGTTCCAGTCAGGGAGAGATAGTCATCAGGATCTGCATTGGGTTCAAACTCGCGCTTCAGGCGTTGGGCAACAATCCCGATGGCGTTAAGTGGATTTCTGATCTCATGAGCCACACCAGCAGCTAGCTCCCCCACTGCAGCCTGTTTTTCACGCATTCGATTGAGTTTCTCGAGCTGGTAAACTTCCGCTTCAATGCGCTGCTTTTCCTGCTCCAGCAACACCGCATTTTGACGAGAAATCAGGAATATTAAAATCGCGAAAGCCAATAGTGTTAATAAGGTAGTACGCACCAG
The DNA here is from genome assembly GCA_016844955.1 of Fidelibacterota bacterium. Lineage (GTDB taxonomy): Bacteria > Fidelibacterota > UBA8477 > UBA8477 > JABMPR01 > JABMPR01. The sequence continues at coordinate 35,051 of JAERTH010000156.1, forward strand.
GATTTGATAAAATATCTGCCCTCTCAGGTTAACCAGGGTATCGTCTTCAAAACCAATGCGAACTTCACCTACATCAGAACCGAAAAACACAGGTCGAACAACTTCAAGCAAGGTGGTGTCAGCCTTATTCACTGTATAGAGAATGTCTGCGATAAGTTTTCGTGTCCAACTCTCATCAATTTTTAACCCCTCTTTAGAGACATAATAGGGTTCCTGGCTATCCAGAGATAGTTGCAGATACTTCAACCCCTTGACATGCAGCAAATCTTCCAGGGCTGATTCCATTTCTGTCAAGAATCTAAAATCTTCCTCGGCATCAACTTTCAGCTGACAAGTGATGGCTCCGCCCCTGGTTCTGGGAATAGCCACTAGAAATTGTTTTTCATTGAGATGGTCACTCAGGACGGGCTCATCTTGCCCATCAATACCCAGAATGATGAGGTTCTGTTCCTTATTCAATATGGGTTTTAAGCTTTCCCTGACCCAGAGGCCAGTTTCTTCGCTGGGGGATTTTGCAGTTTTGTATAAATGCAGCGAGGCCTGTTCGATTTTTCCTTGAGCATCATAGGTCGCTACCTCAAGGATAGTCTCAGCATTGACCAATTCATCAAGATCATGTTTTGAAAGCACCCGCTCGGTATCCATGCGATTCAGAATGGTCAATATGTCTACGGCGCGATCAACATAAGATAGCTTGAGTTCTTCAGTAAGATACGCCTGGCCACTACCACTCTGAGCAATGACAGCTGCTGTCATAGCTGCCTGATCCTGGATAAGCTGAAGCAGTTCGCGATATCTGGATTTATACTCCAGATAAGTCGACAGCACGAGTACACCCAGCACCGCTAAATAGAGTACGGTGTACCATGGTTTAAGCTTAAGCATCTTTTTTGCTGATTGAAGCAAACGAATCCTTTAAGAATTAACCGAGAACTTCCCAGGCATGCTGCAATAGTCGTTCTGTTGTATCAAAACTAACACAGGCATCCGTGATTGAGACTCCATAGGCAAGTTGACTCAGATCATCAGGAATCTTCTGGTTCCCTTCAAACAAATTGCTCTCCAACATCATCCCGATTAATGAGTCATTTCCAGCTACTCGCTGTGAAAGTATGCTATTCCAAACTTTCTCTTGCTGCTCAAACTTTTTACCGGAATTGGCATGTGAACAATCCACCATAATTGCCTGCGGAAGACCATTTGTTTCCATTCTTTGTGAAGTCTCAGTGATACTACCCGGTTCATAATTTGGTCTAGCTTCTCCACCACGCAGAATGATGTGTCCCAATTTATTTCCCGTAGTTTCAACCACTGCAATCTGTCCCTCTTGATCAACACCTATAAAATGATGGGGATGTCTAGCACTCACCATGGCATCAATGGCAACCTGCAGGCTGCCGGTTGTGCTGTTTTTGAAGCCAACTGGCATGGATAAACCAGAAGCCATCTGTCTGTGGGTCTGGCTCTCTGTCGTCCTGGCTCCGATTGCTGACCAGGAGACCAGGTCATCAATATATTGAGGTGTGATGGGGTCCAGAAATTCAGTACCGGCTGGTACACCCATATCATTTATGGCAGCCAGGAGTTTTCTTCCCCGTTTTAAGCCTTCGTCAATAAGATAACTACCATCCAGGTGTGGATCATATGTCATGCCCTTCCATCCAATGGTGGTCCTGGGCTTTTCAAAATAAACACGCATGACGATAAAGAGTCGATCCGCATACTTTGAGCGAAGCGCATTCAATCGACTCGCATATTCCAGAGCAGCCTCGGGATCATGTATTGAACATGGACCAGCGATAACCAGCAGGCGTTTGTCCCGACCTTCCAAGATGTCAGTGATGACCTGTCGCGCTTCAATCACTGTTTTGTTGGCATTTTCCGTAACAGGGTAGGCTTCCTTCAGGGTTCTTGGCGAAGAAAGCGGGTAAAAGCCTTTGATATGTAGATCTTGTGTCATTTTCATAAGAATAATCTTTAGTAATTTGTATTCATTGTCAGCAGTGGAATCTAATCAGAAGTTATGCAAGGATTGAACAAAGATTCTCGTATAAAAAGAAAATGCCCCGGAAAACCGAGGCATTTGGCAATCCAATTTTGGAATAATTACTTTTTCTCGCCCACTTTTAGTCGGTTCATGGAACGCTCCAGAGCACGTAAGGCCCTCAGCTCATCAATCATCTCATCCTGTTTTTGGGCGAGATTCTGTTTGGCTCGATCATAGGCAGCCTGGGCACGGGCTAAATCAATATCAGCACCGGGCTCAGCGGATTCAACCAGAAGTTGAACCCCATCAGCAGTTATTTCAGCATAACCTTTAGTGGCGGCATAGGTCGTTTCAACGGAACCCTTAACCACTTTGATTTCACCAACAGTCAGGGCCATAATGGAATCTGTATGACCAGCCATGACACCAAAAGCACCATCTACTCCAGGAGCACGCAGATAATCAACCTCACCTTCATCATAAACTTTGGTTGGAGTGATAATCTCTAGATGAAATTGTGCCGCCATGGTTGCTTATCCACTTTTCTTAGAGGCAGCAATGACTTCGTCAATGTTACCCTTATACATGAATGAATTCTCTGAATACTTGTCCATATCACCATTGAGAATTGCTTCAAATCCACTAATTGAATCTTCCAGCGTAACATATTTACCTTCTGAACCAGTAAATGCTTCAGCCACAAAGAAGGGCTGTGAGAAGAATTTCTGGATACGACGGGCACGATTGACAGTGTTTTTATCGTCATCGGAAAGTTCATCCATACCCAGAATGGCAATAATATCCTGGAGATCTTTATATTTCTGGAGTACAATTTTCACTTCCTTGGCCACGTTATAATGTCGATCACCGACCACACGGGGATCCAGAATACGTGAAGAAGAAGAAAGTGGATCCACAGCAGGATAAATACCCAACTCTGCAATTCCGCGTTCAAGTACTGTGGTTGCATCAAGGTGAGCAAAGGTTGTAGCAGGTGCGGGATCAGTTAAATCATCAGCAGGTACATAGATAGCCTGCACAGAAGTTACAGAACCCTTCTTGGTTGAGGTAATACGTTCCTGCAAGTCACCCATCTCAGTTGAAAGTGTGGGTTGGTAACCCACAGCAGATGGCATACGACCCAAGAGCGCTGATACTTCAGAACCAGCCTGTGTAAAACGGAAAATATTATCAACAAACAGCAGTACGTCCTTGCCTTCAACATCTCGGAAATATTCAGCCATGGTGAGGCCTGAAAGGGCCACGCGGAGACGAGCCCCTGGTGGTTCATTCATCTGACCAAAGACCATGGCAGTCTTGTCAATAACACCAGATTCAGTCATTTCCAGATAAAGATCATTACCTTCACGGGTACGTTCACCCACACCGGAGAATACTGAATAACCACCATGCTCGGTAGCAATATTACGGATGAGTTCCTGAATGAGAACGGTCTTGCCAACACCAGCACCGCCAAACAGACCTGTCTTACCACCTTTCGAATAGGGTTCGAGCAGATCAACAACCTTGATTCCTGTTTCCAGGATTTCACTGGATGTTGTTAAATCTTCCTGCTTAGGGGGATCACGGTGAATGGGGAAGCGTTCTATCTCAGGAGCGGGCTTGCCATCAATCACATTACCTACAACATCGAACATGCGACCCAGTGTTTCTGGACCTACTGGAACTGAAATAGGAGCACCAACATCTATAACCTTGGTACCACGGGTCAAACCGTCAGTTGAATCCATAGCGATCGTACGGACGACATTTTCACCCAGATGCTGGGCAACTTCCAATACTAGAATTCCGTCTTCGCGTTCAATATTCAGAGCATTTAAAACTTCTGGAAGTTGACCATCTTCAAAAAGAACGTCAACCACAGCACCCATAATCTGAACAACTTTTCCTTGTTTTGCCATCGTATGAATTTTCCTCTTATTCCACTAAAGCTTCGGCACCACTCACAACTTCCAGAATTTCTGTGGTAATTGCGGCCTGACGTGCCTTGTTGTATTCCAGGCGGAGACTGTCAATCAGATCTCCGGCATTTTCGGTAGCTGCTTCCATGGAAGTCATTCTTGCTGCTTGTTCAGCGGCATTTGATTCCAGCAAAAAGCGCCACATCTGTATATTTAAGTGACGGGGGACCAATGATTGGACCACATCATCCTTGGAGGGCTCAAACAGATAATCAGTAGTTACCGCTTCCTCATCTTCTTCAAGAACCAGAGGTAGATAGTGATACTCTACGATTTCTTGTTGAGCTACATTTTTAAATTCATTAAAAATCACCCGTACGTCGTCAAACTCACCACTGAGATAGCGGTCAGTAATTGCCCGAGCCATCTGGGTTGCGTTGCTGAAGTCTAGTTCATTCCAGAAATCAGCATAGTGTTCAACAACATTGTACCCGCGTTTATCAAAAAACTCATACCCCTTACGACCAATGCAGATGAGCTTGGCTTGATCCTTACCGGCAGCATCAATAATCGTGCGTGCCTGTTTTAGGATATTGGTGTTAAAACTACCGCACAATCCACGATCTGAAGTTAGAACTACAAAGGCTTTTTGCTTTGCAGGTCGCATTGAGAGCAATGGAAGTGATGTGCGATCAATATCGGGTAACAGATGATTCAAGATGCCATTGATACGTCCAGCATAGGGTCTAGCCTGTTCCATGTTGGCCTGGGCGCGGCGCAATTTTGCTGCTGCCACAAGCTTCATAGCACGCGTAACCTGCTTGATGCTTTCAATGGTTCCGATCCGTTTCCGAATGTCTTTTAAATTCGCCATATCGGTCCTGTATTAAGCTGCAAACCCTTTTACAAATTCAGAGACTGCCTTGGTCAAGGCGGCATCGATTTCGTCTGTAAGTTTTCCCTCAGCGGCAATCTTCTTGAGAAGATCAGCGTTGGTTGCTTCCATGTAATTCAGAAATTCTTCTTCAAAACGACGAATCTCTGCTGGGGCAATCTCATCCAGATATCCACGCGATGCTGCGAAGAAAATAGAGATCTGCTTCTCAACAACCATTGGGACAAACTGATTCTGCTTCAATACTTCATACAGAATTTCACCACGGGTTAACTGTTTCTTGGTTTCTGCATCCAGATCCGATCCAAACTGTGCAAAAGCTGCCAATTCGCGATACTGGGCTAGATCCAGACGCATACCACCCGCGACTTTTTTCATGGCGCCGATCTGAGCATTTCCACCTACACGAGAAACCGAGATTCCAACATTCAATGCAGGACGTTGTCCACTATTAAATAGATCAGTTTCCAGGAAGATTTGACCATCTGTAATTGAAATCACGTTGGTGGGAATATATGCTGACACATCACCCATCTGAGTTTCGATGATGGGCAGTGCAGTTAATGAACCACCACCAAGATCTTTGCTCAATTTGGAGGAACGCTCCAGCAAGCGGCTATGCAGGTAAAACACATCACCAGGATAAGCTTCACGACCTGGGGGTCTTCTCAGTAAGAGTGACATTTGACGATAAGCCACAGCATGTTTTGAAAGATCGTCATAAACGATGAGGGCGTGTTTACCGTTATCGCGGAAATATTCACCAAGGGAAGCGCCGGTGTAAGGAGCCAGAAATTGCAGAGGAGCAGGGTCAGAGGCATTTGCAGCAACCACTGTGGTATACTCCATTGCGCCCTGGGCTTCTAACTCAGCCACAACACGGGCTACCGTGGAGGCTTTCTGTCCAATGGCAACATAGATACAATACACAGGCTCATCAGGTGTATCAGCACTATGGGTATATTTTTGGTTTACAATGGTATCCAGAGCAACAGCTGTTTTTCCAGTCTGGCGGTCACCAATAATCAATTCACGCTGGCCACGACCAATTGGAATCATACTGTCAATAGCTTTGATACCAGTTTGAAGCGGTTCGTTTACAGGAGATCTGGCCAGAACACCCAGAGCTTTGCGCTCAACGGGCAGAATATTTTCTGATTTGATATCGCCCTTGCCATCCATGGGAGTACCAATTGGGCTGAGTACACGGCCAATAACCGCATCTCCCACACTCACAGAAACAACTTTGCCCGTTCGTTTTGCCTGGTCACCCTCTTTTACAAGGGATGTGTTTCCAAAGAGTACCAATCCGACTTCATCTTCTTCCAGGTTCATGGCCATACCAACCACACCATTGGGAAGTTCAATCAGCTCGGAGGCCATAACATTTTCCAGTCCACTTACACGGGCAATACCGTCACCAACCATGATGACTTCACCGATCTCAGCCACATCAATGGTGAGATCCAGCTTGCCAAGTTCTTCCTGGAGTAATTTTGTGATTTCGTCTGTTCGAATATCTGTCATATTCCTGTCTTCCTTTAGGACTTAATCAGAGATTGTCTGATCCGTGCGAGTTTGCTAGACAGCGAGGCATCCATAATGGTATTGCCAACTCGTAATGTTAAACCACCCAGGATATCCTGATTCACCTCAGCGGTAAAATCAGCTTTCGAGGATGTTACTTTCTGGACTGCAGTGCGAATGCGATCAACTGTCTGAGCTGATAGTTCGCTGGTACTGACTGCATGGACTTTTACCTGGTCACTGCGTTGATAAAAGGCAGTTTCCAGACTGTGCAATATCATCCCCAGCAGCTTCATATCCCGCTCTTCTCCCAATTGAGCCAAAAAGGCTTGATTGATGGGGTGGAGATCGGGGTACACCTTGGCCAGCAGGGCAATTTTGTCTGTGGCGGATGCTTTGGTCGAGGCTAAAAATGCTTTCAGAGTCGGTTCCCGCCGATAACTGCTGTAAAAATCCAGAATGGACCTATAAACTGGCTCCAGGGCAGATTTACTTTCAGCTATTTTTAGCAGGAGATTGGCGTACTGACGACTTTTCGCTGATGTGCGCATTAATTTTGTCCGTAATCCTTGAGAGCATCTTCAATGAGACGCTCATTATCTTCCCGGGTAAGGGATTTGGCGATAATCTTTTCAGCTGCTGCCATGGAAATGTCCACGATCTGGGTGCGGATTTCAGCAATAGCCTTCTCACGTTCAGCTGAGATTTGTGCTTCAGCTTGTTTGAGGATACCGGCAGATTTATCCTGAGCCTCATTGAGGATTTCAGTTTTCATCCGCTCGGCAGTCTCTTTACCGGCAGCCACAATTTCCTGGGCTTCTGAACGAGCTTTAGCGACCATGACTTCATACTCACCAGCGACCTTGTCGGCTTCCTTGCGGGCAGCTTCAGCCTCTTCAAGAGATTCACGAATGAAATTCTCTCGGTTTTCCAGCGCCTTGATCATGGGTTTCCAGGCTTTGGTCCCGAGGATCACCAACACCGCAATGAAGGTGATCCAGGTCCAATAGATTAAGCCTGTGTCAAACCGTAGCAGGTTTTCCATAGTTCCTCCGAAGGAGAGTTTTCAGGCCTACTTATTTAATGGCGATGAGAAGTGTTACGACCAAACCGATAATGGCAACACCTTCGAGCAGAAAGAGAGGCAAGTTGACAGCGCCTGTAATACTGGCTGCAGCTTCAGGCTGACGAGCAATACCTGCAGCAGCGGCAGCGGCCAATTTTCCAATACCAAGACCAGCGCCAATAACGATCATACCTGCACCAAGTGCGGCTCCTAGATAAGCAAATTCCATTTTATAACTCCTTTTTTAACAGTGTGTGTTTCTGTCACTGAAAATTAAGTACCACTCACTTGTCTTTTATCCCTGAACTGAGTGAGGAGCACCTGCATACCAGCGGCAGAGTGTTTATATATTTGGTTGTAAAAAATCAAAAATTAGTGATCTGGGTGGATAGACTGACCAATAAATACCGAAGACAGCAGGGTAAATACATAGGCTTGAACTATACTCACGATTATTTCTAAAAAGGTAATTCCTACATTTAGCGCAACTGATCCAACACCGATAAAAGCATTGTGCATAATGAAAATTGGGGCAAAAATCGCCAACATGGCAATATGACCAGCGGTCATGTTGGCTGCGAGTCGCATGGTCAACGCAAAGGGTCGTACAAACATGCTCAACACTTCAATCGGTATAAGTATGATATAAACCGCCTTGGGTAATCCACCTGGCACCAAGTTTTTCCAATGCTTGAAGAATCCATGTTCCAGAATACCAGCCACGATGATTGCAATGAAAGTGATCACAGCCAACGCTGCGGTAACGTTGAAATTACCAGTAGCGGTGGTCCCGCCATGTCCATGGTTTATACCATTAAAGATGGGTATTAATCCTAGGAAATTCATTGTCAAAATCAAGAAGAAGAAGGACATGACCAGCGGTCCCCATTTTAAAACATGGCCCTTCCCTACTGTGGGAATAAGAATGCCTGTGCGCACAAAATCAACGACATATTCAAATGCGTTTGAGAATCCGGTTGGTACAGGTCTTTCTTCCTTGCGATAGCGCCTGGTCGCCCAAAGCGCCGTAGTCACTAGCAATCCTGCAGCTATCCAGAGCATGATTACATGTTTTGTAATAGAGAGGTCTACACCAAAAAGCTCGAAAGGGATCATCTCATTGCTGTTCGCAACGTGCTCAATAATCTTATCCCCAATACTTGTGGTGGTTCCGTGGCCTGGTTCAGCCATTAAGAATTCTCCCCTTTATTTTGTCCATCTCTTGCCATAAAAAGCGGCCAATAATAAGCCTCGACCCCATGCCACGCAAGAAAGTTTATAAGTAATATTACAATAAATGTCACCATATGTAAAGTCCCTGCTTTCAGCAGGATAACGACCCAGGTCCCTAGCAGAATGACTTTGAATAAAAAGCCGATAATATTTATTTTTTGAAGGTTTTTTGGGTCTGAAGTTTTCGAATGTTCTGCCCAGAGTAAAAGCCCCCCGCTGATAAGCACAGGTAAAAGTGCCCCCGCAAGTACAGAACTGAGTCGATCGGCATTCTCTGTGAAGAGCAGTGCAGCACAGGCTAATCCGTTAAATACCAACGCGCTAACGCCTAGAACCTGCCACGGTTTCATTTGTCACCATTTTTCATATATATACTCTTATAGAGCTCATACATTCCAATCATGACTCCCAGTAGCGCTCCCGTTAACACACCATACTGAGGCCACCCAAATTTTAGATCAATAAAATAACCGATTGCACCCAGACCGAGGACGCTGCCTGTCATTGAAGAAGCAGCTGCCATATATTTGCCCGAGCCGTCCGGTTTCAAGTAATTTCTACTCCATCCTCAAGTGCTTCAAATTCATCTGAATCGGATTTTTCAGGCACCATTGAACTACGCCCATGGAAAACAGCTCCGTCTTCAATGATTAGCCTGGTGGCAATAACATCTCCCTTGAGGCGACCCGCTTTTCCAAGAGCTACTTTGCCCTTGACCTCAATGTTACCTCCCACAATACCCCCAATGATGGCGTAATCACCTCGAATGCCACCCTTTACAACCCCTGATTCAGAAACAGTGACAAATCCGCTGGCATTGATACTGCCATCAACCGTACCATTTATATGGGCACTGCCATTAATTTCCATGTCTCCAGAAATGTGGGTGCCACGACCCACGATAGTCTCTATACGATGAATTCGATTAGCCATTGTAGTCTTTCACGTCACTTACAGGGACGGTTTCTTTTAATTCTGTGATAAAGGTTGCTGGATCCAGAGGAACCCCCTCATGCCAGATTTCAAAATGCAGGTGGGCACCTTCTGAGATGCCAGTGTTACCCATAATTGCTATTGGCTCTGCGCGATCCACTACCTGTCGTTGCCTGACCAGATTTTGTTCGTTGTGACCATAGACTGTGAGGTAGCCATTCCCATGATCAATGATAACAGTATTTCCAAAGCGATAGGTCCAATCGGAGAAAATTACATACCCACGTCCGGCAGCTTTCACCACCCGGTCTTCAATAGAGGATAAGTCAATTCCAAGGTGATCCTGACTGAATAATCCCTCACGAACCTGAAAACCAGCATTCACAAAACCCTTGATAGGCAGGTAGGTGGGCAAATCATCCAAAAGCCCCATGGTTTGAAAGGGTGAGAGCTCCCAATTATCAGAACTAGCTCCTGTACTGTCAACACCTTCACCCGAAAGGTTAAAATGTCCTCCAAGTGTACTTTCAATAAAGTGGTTGATTTCCTCAATTCTTTTGGTGTTCTGCAGCAAACCTGCTACATCCTGTCTTTCTCGCAAGAGATAATCATTTTCCATTTTTACTGACTGGTATTCCATTGCTTTAGGCAAATAGTAGGTGGAGAAGAGCACAATAATGGCGATGAGAACCAAGAGCAGAATTTTGAGAATATTTACCGTGAGGGCGGTGATTGAAATGGATCTACCGTTGGTTTCGTTATCCGGTAGGATAAGAATGGTATATTTTTCGTGTTTCATGGAATCCTTACTGCAGAAGAGAAATTGTACGAAACTTAGATTTTAAGACTTGAGAGATTGAAAAAGATCCAATAATCGATCCAGATCATCATCCCCAAAATACTCAACTTCGATAATCCCCTTCTTTTTTCCTGATTTAATCTGTACCCGCGTTCCCAATACCGTCATGAGCGATTCTTCACTTCTGGTGATGAAGACTGATTTTTTTTCAGGCTTCGTGACCTTCTTGGGAGGTACGTCAGATTTTTCCTTCAGCTTTTTGACGTAATTTTCGGTCTCCCGAACGCTCATATTATTTCTACGTACTAGCTGAAAAATGTTCACCATTTCTTTTTCCGTTTCAAGACCAAGTAAAGCCCGTGCATGACCAGCGGAAACAACCATATTCTTTAAGGCAATCTTGATTTCAGCAGGCAATTTTAAAAGTCGCATAGAATTGGTAATTGCAGCTCGACTTTTTCCAATATTACCAGCGATTTCCTCATGGGAGAGCTGGTATTTATCGGCCAATAGCAAATAGGCTTCGGCTTCTTCCAGGGGATTCAAATTATCTCGCTGGAGATTTTCGATGAGCGCTAATTCCATCATGTCAACATCGGTATCTACCACAAGCACATGAACAGGAATACTATCCAGACCCAGATCCTGGCAAGCACGCAGACGTCGTTCACCCGCGATAAGCTCAAACTCGCCATTAACTTCACGAACCGTCACTGGTTGAATCAACCCTTTGGCTTTAATGGAGGCTTTAAGGTCTTCAAAAGCCTGAACTGCTTTTTCAGAGTCAAAATCCTTGCGGGGCTGAAAGGGATTGGGGCGGATATCATGTGGGGACATGCTAAGCATGGTCGTTGATTGCTCGGAAGGTGCTCCCAGTGAGTCCAGAATTGCATCCAGCCCCCGACCCAATCGTTTTGGTTTATCAGGCATTTTCCAGGACCTCTTCAACCAGGTTCATATAATTGGCGGCACCCACCGAATTGGCATCATACAGCATGATGGGTTTGCCGTGGCTGGGTGATTCACTCAAACGAACATTTCTATTGATATAAGTTTTATACACGCGATCCTTAAAATAGGTTTTGACCTCATCTACAACCTGCTTGCTGAGATTCAATCGGCTGTCGTACATGGTCATCAGTACGCCTTCCACTACCAGGGCCTTGTTAATCGTCTTTTGCACTCTGCGAACAGTATTCAGCAACTGACCCAATCCTTCCAGCGCATAATATTCGCATTGAATGGGAATGAGGATGGAATGGGCCGCTGTAAGTGCATTTAAAGTGAGCAGGCCTAGTGAAGGCGGGCAATCAATAATTATAAAATCGTAATTCTCTTCTACCTCAGCAATGGCGTCCTTCAGAATTCGTTCTCTGGCAATGGCTGAAACCAACTCCACCTCAGCGCCAACAAGTGATGGACTTGAGGGAATAATATGGAGAAATGGGAGCTCATTTTTCTGCATTATATCTGGAATTGTAGCCTGTCCCAACAATACCTGATAAATACTCTGCCCGTCCACACGTACTGGATGTCCCAGACCAGCAGTTGAATTTGCCTGGGGATCTAAATCTATTAGCAAGGTATTTTTCTCGGTCACAGCCAAACCGGCAGCCAGATTGACCGAGGTTGTGGTTTTCCCCACACCACCCTTTTGATTGACGATGGCTATAATTTTTGCCATAAGATACTGTTTTTTAAAGACCTTTATAAATTTGGTTCAGGATGTGAATATAGTTCACCATAATATCAAAAACAACCTGTTGCTGATGACGCTTGCGGGATCATTTGCTTCGCCCCAGATGTCTGAATGGCTTCAATTCTGGAAGCGTTACCGCCAGTAAGATGATGACTGCTCCCAACAGACTTTTATTGGTCAGGGTCTCACCCAGAATGACCCAGCCCCAGATGCCGGCCAGGATGGGGATAAGAAAGGTAGAATAGCTCATTTTCACAACACTCACCCGCTTGAGTAACCAGAAATACACGCTGAATCCCAATGCTGATCCAAAGATAGCCAGGTATAGAGTGGCACCCACTCTGAGACTTGTATATTCAATATTGAGCCAGGGCTCAGTCAGCATACCCATTACCATCAGCAAGCTAGCCCCAAGCAACATCCCAGAAATATTTATTGCCAGAGGATCAAGATGACTCCCCTCTCGCTTGAACAGAACATTTGAATATGCAGCTGAGAATATAGAAAGTAGGATACCCAACATCCCCAAAGCAACCTGGGGATCAAAGTCCTGACCGCCAATATCAAAAATGAAGAACGTTCCTAAAAGCGCGCCGACCAGGCTGAAAATTTTCGCCGAACTTATCTTTTCATTTGATAACATGAAGTGGGCATTAGCGGTAACCAGAACCGGCATGGTAGCCCATAGAATTGAAGTAATATTGCTCTCGACAAATTGCATACCCCAGTATGTGAGTCCATATCCCAGAAAGAAATTCCCAACACCGATTGCCAGCATCACTTTCAAATTTTCCCGGGTTGGGAAAATAGCTCTCCCTCGCAATCTTTGAATGATAATCAGTACCAGGGCCGCTATAAAAAATCGAATACCGGCAAGAAAGAATGGGGTACCACCTACACTCACTTTTATAGCCATCCAAGTGCTGCCCCAGATAAAGACCATAACGAAGTATAGCATGGGAATATTGAATAGATACTTTTTCACGCGCAGAAATTAGTCTGGAAGAACTCACAGGCTATTGAATAGTTTATTGAAGTTGAGATTAATCAGCAGTTTCTCTATTTTCATTTCTGAGAATATTTCTGAATCTTAAGAAGAATTTGCCAAAGATCCTGGTAACTCTGGTGCATTCCATTTGGCAAATCACCCGCCGCATAAACTTTTTGTGATCCTGGCTTTGTTAAAATACTGGTCCCGGCATACCGGATCATTTTTATCCCAATTTTCAATAGAGCTAATGAATATGGGAAAAACGATTTTTACTGCAAATGCGTGTTACTACCAACTTCTTGTAAAACACACAATTCACTACTATTTGCTATTAATGTTTCTCACTTATGCTGGCATATAACTAGCAAAGCTAGATTCTAGAATATAGAATTGTTATGACCGCATCAGACATATACGACCGCCTTTCCGACAAATCCCGACCGGTATTCACCATTGGGGTTGCTGCCGAATTGGTGGGTGTTTCTGTGCACACGCTAAGAATGTATGAGAATGAAGGTCTCATCATTCCCGAGCGCACCCAATCCCAACGCCGCCGCTATTCGCAGGTAGATATCGAACGACTCCAATGCATCCGCGTGATGATTGAGGACCGTGGTTTTAATCTGGCGGGTATACGGGGAATGATGTCCATGGCCCCATGTTGGGAGATCAAAGGTTGCAGTGAATCCGACCGCCAGAGTTGTGAGGCTTTTGAATCAGCCCTGGAACCCTGCTGGATGGTTAAGGCTAAAGCAGAAGCCTGCCAGAATGAAGTCTGTGCTGAATGTCCTGTTTACAAGGAAGTAACAACCTGCCACAATATGAAATCCTTCTTAAAAGAACATTGGAAGAATGTATGAGCACTAATATGGATCGTCGTGATTTTATTAAAATCGCCGGTGTGGGTGCAGGAAGCCTGGCTTTCGCAACACCACTATTTGATTTCTCCAAGGGAGAAGTCCTTGCTCCGGATGCTGTTCCGGGCATGTACGCCAAAAGAACTCCCACCTATTGCGAGATTTGCTTCTGGAAGTGTGCTGGATGGGTACATACCAACAAAGACGGTAAAATCTGGAAAGTTACCGGCCATGAAGATGATCCGCACTCAAATGGTCGTCTCTGTCCACGTGGCACAGGTGGCGTGGGTATGTATAATGACGAAGACAGACTCAAAACACCACTTATCCGTACTGGAGAAAGAGGTAATCAGACATTTCGTGAGGCTTCCTGGGATGAAGCGTTTACCCATATAGCAGACGGACTCAAGAAAATTGCCAAAGAACACGGTCCGGAATGTGTGGCCTTGTTTTCACATGGGTCTGGCGGAAAATATTTTGGTGATCTACTCAAAGGGTACGGTTCAACAAATATAGCAGCGCCCTCCTATGCACAGTGTCGTGGACCGCGTGAAGTTGGCTTTATCGCCACCTTTGGTGAGGGTGTTGAGTCACCTGAACGTGTGGATATTCGAGATACTCGCTGCCTGGTTCTCCTGGGTTCACACTTTGGCGAGAACATGCATAATGGACCAGTGCAGGAAATCGCTCAGGCTACGGCCAAAGGCGCTTCCATCATAACGGTCGATCCTCGCTTCTCCACCATCGCCAGCAAATCAAAATTCTGGCTGCCCATTAAACCTGCAACCGACATGGCCCTGCTACTGGCCTGGATGCACGTGCTCATATATGAAGGTCTTTACGACAAAGCATACATTGAAAAATACGCCTACGGTTTTGAAGACCTCAAAGCCCACGTGGCAGGGATGACCCCTGAGTGGGCCTATGGTATTACCACCATCAAACCAGAAGTCATCCGGGAAACTGCTCGTGAAATGGCCAATGCCAGTCCTCGAGTAATCATTCACCCTGGTCGCCACGTCACTTGGTATGGTGATGATTCACAGCGTTTAAGAGCAGTGGCCATGTTAAATGCCTTATTGGGATCATGGGGTCGTCGTGGTGGTTACTATAACCCTGAAAAAGTACCCTTCAAGTCGCATCCACATCCTCCGTTTCCAAAACCTGCAAGAACCTGGAAAGACGCTTATCCCGGTAAATTCAAGCTGGCTGGCCTGGCACTCGCATCTGGAATCTGTGATGCCACTGTGCCTACGACAGAAAGAGACTGTTCCTTTAAGGGTTGGATCGTAAATGGGACCAACCTGATTCACACCCTGCCAAATCAGGCCAATACACTGAAGGCTATCCAGGCCTTGGATCTTATGGTGGTCATTGACACAATGCCCATGGAAATCACAGGCTATGCTGATGTTATTCTGCCTGAATGTACCTATCTGGAACGCTATGACAATATCCGGGTCAGCAAACACCGTGAGCCCACCATTGCTCTGCGTATGCCTGCAGCTCCACCCAAATGGAACACCAAACCCGCCTGGTGGATGGCCAAAGGTATCGCTGAGAAAATGGATCTGGGTCACTTCTTCCCCTGGAAAGACATTGAAGAAAAACTTGATTGGGAATTGAAACAAGTGGGGACTTCCCTGGAAGAGATGCAGCGCATCGGTGTGAAAAAGTATAAGCGCGAATACGATGACCTCTATCCCATGGAAAACCTGGATGATTTCGAATTCTACACCAATACTGGTAAAATTGAACTCTATTCCACTGCCATGGAAGATGAAGGTTACGATCCGCTACCCAAGTATACTGCACATGAGGAGCCGCCGGAAGGTTACTATAGACTGATTTACGGTCGCGCTCCCATGCACACCTTCAGCCGTACTGCAAACAATCCCAATCTGGTTGATCTCATGGATGAGAACAGTGTCTGGGTCAACCCCAAGGTTGCCAAGGAATGGGATCTGGAAAACGATCAATACCTATGGCTGGAAAACCAGGATGGTATCGTCAGCAAAACCCCAATCAAAGTCCGGATAACTGAGCGTATTCGTTTTGACAGCGTATACATGGTCCATGGTTTTGGACATACAAATAATAAACTGAGCAGAGCTTTTGGTAAGGGGGCCAGCGATGCGGATCTCATCACCAAGGTTCACGTAGATCCGGTTATGGGTGGCACAGGGATGCGAGGGAATTTTGTCACCTTCCGCTTTGAAGCCGGAGAGGAGGTGTCCTCATGAGATACGCAATGGCGGTAGACACCCTGAAATGTGTCGGCTGTAGCGATTGTGTGGTTGCCTGCCAGACCGAGAACGATGTGCCTGTCGGACATTGTCGCGATTGGATCGTCGAAAAAATGACGGGTACTTATCCAGAGTTGCAGCTAGAAATTCGCTCTGAACGCTGTAACCAATGTGCCAATGCTCCCTGTGTTAGAACCTGTCCCACTGAGGCCAGTCATTACTCAACTGGTGGCATTGTTCTGGTAGAGGAAGATGAATGTATCGGCTGCAAAGCCTGTATCACATCCTGTCCCTACGATGCACGTTTTATTCACCCCGAAGGCTACATTGATAAATGTACTTTCTGCATCCACCGTGTTGAAAAAGGTCAGAATCCTGCTTGTGTCTCGGTTTGCCCGACCCACGCCATGATCTTTGGTGATCTGGATGATCCCAACAGTGATATCTCAAAAGCCATGGCCACCCGGAAATGGAAATCTCTGATTCCCGAAGCCGGTACTGACCCTAAAGTATTTTATCTGTTATAGAGGTTGATATGATTGAAGAAATTATTACCAGTGGACGAATGAACCCCGAGATTGATCCCGTCCTCCATGTCTGGGGTTGGGAAATCCCATTCTATCTATTCCTGGGTGGTATCTCCGCCGGAATTTTGATATTCTCGGCATATTTCACACTTAGAAATCGTCAGGATGAACTACCCGTTGCTGTAAAATGGATGCCCCTAGCTGTGCCTGGACTTATCGGAATCGGACTGATTGCCCTGTTATTGGATCTCTCTCACGTCCTGTATTTCTGGCAGTTATTCACCAATATTCGTTGGGAGTCGCCCATGTCCTGGGGAGCCTGGACTCTGGGAATCATCATGCCGCTTTCCATCGCCTGGATTGCCATCTGGATTGAAGATATTTACCCAAAATGGGACTGGAAATTTGATGAAGTAAAAGCCGTAGTGAATTGGCTGAAGGATCAGCGGCGGATTATTGCTCAGATACTCATCCTGCTATCTGTAATTCTAGGTATGTATACTGGAATTCTGCTATCAGCTTTTAACGCCAGACCGTTCTGGAATACAAGTATACTTGGACCCCTCTTTCTTACCTCCGGATTGTCCGCCAGTGCGGCATTGGTCTCATTTTTCTCCAGAACTGAGGTTGAGAAGCGACTGTTCACCCGAATAGATATCATCCTCATCGGTATTGAGCTGTTCATGATTGTTCATCTTTTCATGGGACATCTGGCAGGAACACAGGTCCACATTGCCGCGGCTCAAATGTTCCTGGGGGGGGCTTACACTGTACCGTTCTGGATTTTTGTGGTGGGTATGGGACTTATCCTGCCCTTCATCCTGGAGCTGCTTGAGTTGAAACATAAATTTGTACCGGCTATCGTACCAGTAGTGCTGATTGTAGCTGGAAACCTCATGCTGCGTTTTATCGTAGTAAATGCTGGCCAGGCCAGTCGCTGGTTGTATTAAAAATGACAGTTCACCACCAAAGCACTAAGGCACAAAATTCCACAAAATATAGTCTTGTGTTTCTCTACGCCCTAGTGCCTTCGTGGTCAATAAATACGAGTACTCAGACAAAAAATATTCATCACAAAAACTCAAAGATACCAAGCGCTACAAAATGTGCCTTTGTGAGTGTTTGTGGCTTAGTGCCTTTGTGGTAAAAATAATTGATGATAAATTGAATAAAGGGTTATTGAAATGAAAACAAAGTACATGAATCCCTACCTGGCGGGTGTCTTGTTGGGAACTGTGCTCCTCATGGCTTTCTTTTTCTCCGGCCGTGGGCTGGGGGCAAGTGGTGGCGTGAAGAGTATGGTAGTAGCCGCAGTCGATGTGGCCGCACCTGAACATACTGCAAATTCTGAATACTATTCCAAATATGTCGGTGAGGGTAAATCACCAATGAAAGCATGGCTGGTATTCGAGATGATCGGTGTCTTAGTTGGTGGATTCCTCTCAGGAGCATTCTCAGGCCGTTTGAATTGGAAAATCGAACATTTCCCCGGTATCACCGCGAATCGACGATTGATCTTCGCTGGAATGGGTGGAATTCTATTCGGATTTGGATCACAGCTGGGTCGTGGATGTACCAGCGGATCAGCACTCACTGGCATGGCTAATCTTTCCGTGGCTGGTTTTGTCTCTATGATGGCTATTTTTGGAACTGCCTTCGCACTGGCATACTTCCTTAGAAAAAATTGGATATAGGAGTCAATTATGGGACCTCTAGTACCTCAAGAAATAATTGGCGCTGATTGGAATCTGTTCATCGCCTTTGTTGTTGGAATCGGATTTGGTTTTGTCCTGGAACAGGCGGGTTTTTCCTCAAGTCGTAAACTGGCCGGCATGTTTTATGGCTACGATACGGTTGTCTTGAAAGTTTTCTTCACGGCAGCCATCACCGCCATGCTGGGACTCTTATTTTTCAGTCTGTTTGGCTGGATTGACCTGAGCCTCATCTATGTCAACCCCACCTTTCTGGGGTCGGCAATCGTTGGCGGAATAATTATGGGCGCCGGGTTCATTATCGGTGGGTTTTGCCCGGGAACCAGTGTTTGCGCTGCCGCCATTGGTAAAATTGACGCCATGGTATTTATCGGTGGAATTTTTGTGGGAATCTTCGCTTTTGCAGAGGGTTATCCGCTGGTCAAGGATTTTTACATGTCCGGTTCATTGGGACCGATCAAACTCTCTGACATCCTTGGATTATCGGGTGGCTTTTTTGCACTCCTGGTGATCATTGCAGCACTCGTAATGTTTAAACTGGGTGAGCTGGCAGAAAAAAGATGGCCACGGGAGGAGTATTAATCATGACTATCAAAAATATGATTTTTGCAGCAATGATTCTGCTGGGCGTGGTAATTGCCATGGTCCCGGAGAATACCACCAAGCCATATAAGCTAACTGCCGAAGAGATGCTGGTTGAAGTTCAAGGTGCTGCTGAGATGGTCTCTGCAGACGATGTGGCACACTGGCTAATTTCAAAGGACCCAAGTCTCCAATTGATCGATGTACGTACGCCGGATGAGTATCAGAAATTCCACCTGGAAGGTGCCATCAATGTACCGCTTTCAGTCATCCTGAAGGATGAATATCGAGACTACATGGATCAGGGTGTAAAAACCAATGTTCTCTATTCAAATGGTACAATTGGGTCCCACCAGGGATGGATGATTCTACGCCAGCTGGGCTTTGAGAATAACTATGTTCTCCAGGGTGGGCTAAACTACTGGTTTGATACCATCATGAACCCAAAAGAACCCCCGGTGACATCTCCTGATGAAGAATTTGCCAGATACGACTTCCGCAAAGCGGCAAGTGGTGTTTTTGGTGGTGGCAATGCTGCGGCTCTGGCAGCTCCCACAAAAACCAAAGCTTCCAAACCTAAGATTGTTCGCAAGAAAAAGAAGAAAGCACCTGCGGGAGGCTGCTGAGCCTGGCGAAGCATGGTTGCTACATGACTAGGACGGGGTGGTAAATTTCGGTTTACCAACTACGACCAAGGGGCTATTTCATAATGTGAGATGGCCCCTTTTCTATTCACCACAGATTTTCAATCAATAATAAATGTTACGGTTTCATGTATGGCGAAGTATCACTATTTCTAGTGGCCCCTTTTTCCCAGTCCATTACAATAACATAACTCTCCATTCTCGTATTGCCTTTATCCTAGATATCCCCTACTTGTATCCTGTTTTAGTGGAGCAATGACACGTACATAAAGGGATACACTGCATGCGATATTTTTCGATCAGGCAGCTACTGTTCGCAGTAGCATTATTCACTCATATCTCAGCTCTGGCTCAAGACCAGACTGAATTGGTAATAGATAAATTTTTTCTCAAAATAAGCAGTGACGCTTATTCGAGCTCAAGTCGAAGTGATGCCAGCGAGATTCTGGATTTTCCGCGCGTCAATTCCATTCTATCCTACCAGGATCAAGTAGAGATTGCTCCAACCTTCAATTCAATTGCACGGCAAGATATTGACCCCAACGGGTTGGAACGAATATTTACAATTCGAATCGCCTCCAACCAGAATATACTCAAGGTAATCGGCGAATTGAATGCTCTGCCTGAAGTAGAATATGCTGAGCCTATGTATATCCGTGAACTTTATGAAACACCCAACGATCCCTATTTTAATCAATCATGGCACCACACTACCGTGGGTACTCCCGAAGCCTGGGATATCCAGCTGGGAAGTGATACCGTTGTGGTGGCAATCATTGATACAGGCGTAGATACGGACCATCCCGACTTGAACGATAATCTCTGGAATAATCCTGGTGAAATTGCCGGAAACAATATTGATGACGATAATAACGGAAAAGTTGATGACATCAACGGATGGGATTTTACCGGGGATGATGCCGATGTAAATCATGAATTTGGCTGGCACGAGTATAATGCCGAAGATCATGGAACCCACTGCGCCGGTATCGCAGCTGGAGTGACTAACAATTCAATCGGAATTGCCGGGGCATCACATTATTCAAAAATTATGACCTGCAAAATTTTTCCCTATCTCTCCGATGCAGCATCAGCCAATGCAATTATTTATGCTGCAGATAATGGTGCTGACATCATCAGTAACAGTTGGGGCGGCGGTGGCAGTTCTGCAACGATTCAGAGCGCTATTTTGTATGCCAGAAATACCATGGGTAGTATGGTCCTGTTTGCCTCAGGAAACGACGGCTCATCATCCCCCCATTACCCCGGAGCAAACGAAGGTGTTGTTTGTGTGGGAGCTTCAAACAGTTCAGATTCACGAGCAAGCTTCTCAAACTACGGGTCCTGGGTTGATATGTGTGCCCCAGGCACCAACATCTGGAGCTGTACTGACCCTGACAATCCAGCTCATAACAATTTGTACGAAGCCTGGGATGGAACCTCAATGGCCACTCCACTGGCTGCCGGTATTGCAGCGCTAATAAAATCCCAGTTCCCCACCATGGGAATTGATGATCTGGAAGCCAGGCTATTGGACGGTGATGAAGTTGGTAACCTCCAGATGGGTCTACGGGTCAATGCTTTGAAAGCACTGAGCGCCTTTAAGATTAGCCATACACCGCTATCAAACATGCCTGATTCTGAGAACCCCATTCGTATTGTAGCCGAAACCTATGGTGTTGGAGGTAACTCGCTGTCACTGTCGCTTTTCTACTCCGTCTCAGGAAATGATTTTAACCTCGTTGGGATGAGAGAAGGTCCAGTTGGCCGCTGGACTGCACCGATTCCCACCCCGGTCATCGGCTCCACAATCGAGTACTATATTCAAGCTGCTGATACCAATGAGAATGTGCTTTACCATCCTGAAAGCGCTCCAGATTTACCTCACTTCTTTCTAGTTGGTACACCTGCCAGTTTTAACACCCTGAGTTATGATGATGTGGAAACTGACCAGGGCTGGTCGCTGGGCATTGATGGAGACAACGCCACCACTGGTAATTGGATTTGGGCGGATCCAGTAGGCACCTGGGAAGAGTTGGAACCAGTACAGCCAGAGGATGATCATTCCGAGGATGGCACCCTCTGTTTTGTCACTGAAAACGCTGAATTCACTGGGACCAACACGGGCAGTGGTGATGTCGATGGTGGCAGGACAACACTTGAAAGTCCGATTTACAACATTCCGCCGGATATTTCCCCGATCCTGAGCTATTGGCGCTGGTACAGTAATGACCTGGGTTTCAACCCCGGTACTGATTTTTGGCAGGTTGAAATCAGAGATCAGAATGATGTCTGGATTTCACTGGAAAACACTCTGGAATCCCAGAATGCCTGGACCGAAAAACAATTTATGATTCAACACTATTTTGAGGACCCCACTCTCATTCAGTTACGGTTTATAGCCGAAGACGCCGGAAGTGGTTCTCTCGTGGAAGCCGCCGTGGATGATATTCACATATTCTATGCTGGTCCATCCAATTTCTCAGCAGGTGACATCAATCTGGATGCTCTTGTAAACGTGCAGGATGTGATTCTCATCATTGAGCACATATTGGGACAATCAACCCTGACGGGTGATGCAGTTATTGCTGCCGATTTTAATACTGACAATTATGTGGATATTGAGGATGTCATATCCCTGATTAATGCCATTTTGAGTATCGATGGCGAACTATAACCCGAAACTCTGGTTAAAATAGTCCCAGCTGGATATCCTTTTTAGGTTGGAAGGTCTTCATCCTGGTATCAATCCTGTGCAATTTACATCTTTCATGAAAGATCGTATATAATGCATTCGCTCGAGGTGAATTGCAGCCATACGAGCCTCCAAACTCCTGGATGTATTTCTCCTTTATCCCCGGAAAGTGCTTATCCAGCATCTTGTAAAAATATTCACGGGAACCGTCCCGAAGCGTAACACCAAAATAGGGTAGTATGTATTGTACATCTGCCGCTTTGGCCTTATCCACCATTTCCATGACATTGGGAACAGTATCGTTGATAAAGGGCAAAATTGGCATCATTGTTATACCTGAATAAACCCCTGCATTTCGGAGTGTTGCCAGAACCTCAAAACGGGTTGAAGAAGAAGGAGCGTTGGGTTCCAGTTTGTTGGCCAGCTCATCATCTGCTGTTGTTATGGTTACTGTGACAGCACAATAATTCTTGCTGAGTTGCTTTAATATATCCAGGTCACGCAGGACCAGATCACTCTTGGTCATGATATGGACCGGATAATTGTACCGGGCCAGCAATTCTAAAGCCTGTCTGGTATGTTTTTGATCATTCTCCACCGGCATATAGGGATCATTCATGGATCCAAAACCAACGGTCCCACGATTACGTTTACCAGCCAGTTCCTTATCCAGCAACTCGAGTGCATTCTCCTTGATGTAAATCTTTGAGAGATGATCCATTTGATAGCAGGAGGAGCGCGAATCACAATAAATACAGGCGTGTTCACAACCCCGGTATAGATTCATATTGTATGAAAGCCCGAAAAAGGAGTCCATTTTTACTCTGGAGAGTATTGTCTTCGCTTCAATGTATTGAGCAGCCATTATTTGAATATACTTGAAACTGGAGACCGGCCAGCAATTAATTTTTGGGACAGACCTTTTCTCGTTAAATAGCTGGCTGAATTGGTTTGAAAACATGCTCCGAGCTTCACTTTTTGAATGTTCTTTTATTTTAGGCATTGACCTCAATCAATAAGGCATTATTATTGCGTTCTAATTCCATAATTGGAGCCGAAAATGCACGAAATGTCTATCGCTATGAATATCGTCAATATTGCCTGTAAAGAGGCACAAAAAGAGGATGCAAAATCCATCGCATCAATCGAGATTGATATTGGGAAGTTATCTGGTGTCATGTTGGACTCCCTTAAATTTTGCTACGATTCGGCCTGTAAGGGGACTTTAGCGGAAGGTTCTGAGCTCCTGGTTAACGAGCTGCCGGCCCTGGCCAGATGCAAAACATGTGAACATAGTTTTGAGATAGACTCATTTATGGCCCTTTGTCCTGAATGTGAAAGCTACGAGATTGACATTCTCCAGGGACGAGAGTTGAAGCTAAATGCCGTAAGCGTAAATTAGGAATGTCGAAAGGAATTTAATATGTGTGATACATGTGGATGTGGAGCGGGGAGTACAACTTTTACAAAACATGGTGAAGAACACCATCATCATGGAGATGGACATGGCCACAGCCATGATCATGATCACCCACATGACCATTCCCATACTCATGATCATTCCCACGACCGGACGATAGCAATTGAGCAGGATGTGCTGGGAGAAAACAATCTGCTGGCCCAGAGAAATCGCGGCTATTTCGAAGCAAAAAACGTCTTCTGTCTCAACCTGGTTAGCTCCCCGGGCTCTGGTAAAACCACCTTGCTCGAAAAAACGCTGGTTGCCCTCAAAGATGATCTCCCCAGTGCTGTTATCGAGGGTGATCAACAGACCATGAACGATGCTGACCGCGTGGCGGCCACTGGCGTACCTGTACTCCAGATCAATACTGGGAATGGCTGTCATCTTGATGCTGAAATGATTCATACTGCATATGGCGAATTGAAGCTCGAAGAAAACTCCATACTCTTTATTGAAAATGTAGGAAACCTGGTCTGTCCTGCACTCTTTGACCTGGGTGAAGATAAAAAAGTAGTGGTTATCAGTGTCACCGAGGGGGAAGATAAACCTATCAAATACCCAACCATGTTTGATGCTGCCGACATCTGTATCATCAATAAAATAGACTTGCTCCCCTATGTGCAATTTGATGTTGAGAAGTGCAAGGAATATGCACTCCAGGTGAACCACCACCTGGATTTCTTTGAATTGTCCGCTACCACCGGAGAGGGTATGGATGCCTGGTATTCCTGGTTACGCGAAAGTCTTAAAAGATAAATCCTGAATCACGAATTACGCTGATTGCGCGAATGGTTATACTCGAATCTGGTGAGGCTTTGCCAATCTATACAAAATTACTTCCGCTAATCTCACCTAACCTCGAGACCCTTCGACAAGGCTTCGTCCTCTGGACTACGCCTTGCAGGCAAGCTCGGGGAGACGAACTAATGGATTGCTACAAGATCGTCATGCTGAGGCTCCCGAAGCATGTTGACACCTGAGTAAGAAATAATGAAATGGCAAACATCAGACGTCGCCTAATCATAAATGGTATAGTCCAGGGGGTGGGCTTCCGCCCCTTTATATACGCCTTGGCCAGAGACATCGGGCTCACCGGTACGGTTTACAATGCGTCGGAAGGTGTTGTAGCTGAACTGGAAGGCTCACCTCTCCAGCAGCAGGAATTCACACAACGACTGGAGGGTGAAGCCCCACCCCTTTCTACGATCATCTCTGTTGAATCCTCAGATATTCCTGTACAAAATGATTCTGAATTCACAATTATCGCTTCCCATGACAAATCAACTGTTTCTACACTCATTTCCCCTGATGTAGCACTATGTGAAGATTGTCGTCAGGAACTACTCAACCCTGATGATCGTCGCTATAGATATCCCTTTATTAATTGCACCAACTGTGGTCCCCGATACACTATCATTGAGGACATTCCTTACGATCGCCCCTATACATCAATGAAGAACTTTCCACTTTGTCCTGCCTGCAAGGCAGAGTATGAAGATCCGGGAGACCGACGATTTCATGCACAGCCAAATGCCTGTCCCGATTGTGGTCCAACTGTCTGGCTCGTAGACAAATCTGGAGATCGCGTCACTCTTGATGACCCTGTCAGAGAAACTATTTCACTGTTATCCCAGGGGAATATCCTGGCGGTAAAAGGCCTGGGTGGATTTCACCTGGCAGTGGATGCCCGCAATGAATCGGCCATATCAAGGTTGAGAGAAACCAAGGGACGGGACGAAAAGCCATTTGCTGTCATGGTGCGTGACCTGAAAACTGCTCAGAAACTGGTCCACTTGACTCAACTGGAAACAGAGACATTAGTCTCAATTCAGGCACCTATTGTCCTGGCCACGACTAGAGGCAACAGCAATTTACCACCAAATATTGCTCCAGGAAATGATCGCCTGGGCATAATGCTTCCCTACACACCGCTTCATCATTTGCTTTTCGCTGGTAATCTGGATGTGCTGGTTATGACCAGCGCCAATTTCACCGAGGAACCTATTTGCATCGATAATGCTGAAGCTGAAGAACGATTGTCGAAAATGGCTGATTATTATCTCATGCATAACCGGGATATTTACCTGCGTAGTGATGACTCAGTTGTCATGGAAATGGCTGGTAAAATGCGACCTATTCGTCGCAGTCGAGGCCATGCACCGCGACCTCTTTTCCTGAAACAAAAAGGTCCCTCCATTCTGGCAGTGGGTGGTGAATTAAAAAATATCATCGCGCTATCAAAGGATGAGAAAGTTTTTCTCAGTCAACATATTGGTGATCTTGAGAATCTTGAAGCCTACGAATTTTTCAAAATGACCATCGAACACCTCCAGCGGATATTTGAAATCGAACCAGAGTTGATTGTCCATGACCTACACCCTGAATACCTGTCCACAAAATGGGCCAAGGAGCAAAGTCTACCCCTCCTTGGTGTCCAACATCACCATGCACACCTGGCTGCCTGCATTGCTGAGCACAACCTGAGTGGTCCAGTGATTGGAATCATCATGGATGGAACTGGGTATGGCACTGATGGAACAATCTGGGGTGGTGAATTTCTGGTAGGTGATGCATCTGGTTTTGAACGAAAAGCCTGGTTTGAACCCATGCCCTTACCAGGTGGCAGTGCGGCTATCAAAGCTCCATGGAGAACAGGCTTGAGTTACCTGTATCATGCCTTTGGTTCAGAAATGCCTGAATTGGCAAGTCTTGCTGACAAATCCACTGCCCCAATACTGCAAATGATTGATCATGATCTTAACTCTCCCCTGACCAGTAGCTGTGGCCGTCTCTTTGATGCAGTAGCGGCTCTTAGTGGAGGGCGTGGGGAGATTCGGTATGAAGCCCAGGCGGCCATTGAATTCATGCAGGCTGCCAGGAACCAATTAGGTACGGACTATTCAATGTTCGATCTTTCTAATCATGACGGTGAGCAGATTATCTCAATAAATCATATTATGCACGAGTTGGTTAGACGTATTGAATCTGAAAAGAGTCTGGCCAACATCAGTCAATGGTTTCATCACAGTCTGGTTAAAACCTTTGCTTCAATAACTCTCAATCTCAGGAAAGAGTCTGGTATTAAACAGGTGATATTAAGTGGCGGTGTTTTTCAGAACAGATTGTTATTCGAAGGACTTTTGGCAGAATTGAAACGGGTAGGTCTAACAGTTTTCACCCATGAGCAGGTACCAACCAACGATGGTGGGATAGCATTGGGGCAGGTTATTATGGGTCAAAAGTTTTTGAGTTTTTGAGTTTTTGAGTTTTTGGGTTTTTGGGTTTTTGGGTTTTTGGGTTTTTGGGTTTTTGGGTTTTTGGGTTTTTGGGTTTTTGGGTTTAAAATGTCTGCGAACCCAACAACACAAGAGATATTATGGCAACTTTCAAGAAATTTGAAGATTTGGAAGTATGGCAAAAGTCCAGATCTTTAACAAAAACTATTTATGCGATAACCACTCAAGGTCGCTTTGCGAGAGATTTCTCCCTGCGTGATCAGACAAGGAGATGTGCGGTTTCGACCATGGCAAATATCGCTGAAGGATTTGGTAGAAAGTCACCCAAAGAATTTGCACTCTTTTTGAATTATACTCATGGATCGGCAGCGGAACTTCAATCCCACCTATATATTGCATTGGATTTGGACTATATTGATAAGTCAACATTTGATAAACTATATGATGAATGTGAACGAATTTCGAAAATGTCGTTGAGGCTTCAAAACTATTTAAGGCAATCATAAGTTGCATGAAGGATATACTCTCATCCCTTCCGAACCCTTTAAACCCATTGAACCCTTCAACCCAATGAACTCATCGAACTAGGAATAAAAATATGTGCTTAGCAATCCCCGGAAAATTACTGGAAATCTTTGATGAAAATGGTCTCAAAATGGGCAATATTGATTTTGCAGGATCAGTGAGCAAAGCTTGTCTGGAATATGTACCTGAAATCGAAATCGGTCATTACACCATCGTGCATGCTGGGTTTGCTCTATCCGTCCTAAATGAAGAGGAAGCCAAAAACTCATTCGATGCCTGGGATGACCTGATTGATCGGGCCAACGCAGAGGGCATCGAAATGGAAAAGCTGGAGCGTCCCGATTGAAATACCTCGATGAATTCCGCGATCCTGTAATTGCCAAAAAAATTCTGAATGAGATTCATGCCGCTACCACTCAACCCTGGGTGATAATGGAGATTTGTGGTGGCCAGACCCATTCAATCATTCGAAATGGTATTGATCAGGTTCTTCCTGATGAAATTGAGCTGGTACATGGTCCGGGGTGCCCTGTTTGTGTGACACCCCTTGAAATAATTGATAGAGCTATTGCCATCGCCAGTCGTCCCGATGTGATTTTCACCAGTTTTGGTGACATGTTACGCGTACCTGGCAGTCATAAAGATTTATTCATGGTTAGATCTGAGGGTGGAGATGTCCGAACCGTATTCTCCCCCCTGGAAAGTCTAAAGATAGCCCGAGAAAATCCTGAAAAGGAAGTGGTCTTCTTTGCAGTAGGTTTTGAAACAACTGCACCAGGAAACGCTATGGCAGTAGCCCAGGCTGCAAAAGAAGGCTTAAGTAATTTCAGCGAGCTGGTAAGTCATGTTCTGGTCCCACCAGCCATGGAGGCTTTACTTTCTTCTCCTGCCAATCGGGTTCAGGGTTATTTAGCTGCCGGGCACGTCTGTACAGTAATGGGTTGGGACGAGTATGACCCCATCGCCAAAAAATATCAGGTTCCTATCGTGATCACCGGCTTTGAACCCATGGATGTGTTGGATGGGATTCTTCACACTGTCAAGCAATTGGAAGCAGGCACTCACGAGGTTGAGAATCGATACGCCAGGATCGTAGAACAGGGTGGTAATCAGCCTGCACAGAACTTGATCAAGGATGTCTATGAGATCGCCAACCGCAAATGGCGCGGTATCGGTGAAATTCCGGTAAGCGGCTTCAAGATTCATAGTAAATATGCTGCCTTCGATGCGGAGTTAAAGTTTTCAGTAGGTGACATCCATACTGAAGAACCTGAGGCGTGTATAAGTGGTGTTATCCTGCAGGGTTTGAAAAAGCCTCACGACTGTCCTGCCTTTGGAAAAGAATGCACGCCACAAAATCCTCTGGGAGCCACCATGGTTTCAAGCGAGGGAGCATGTGCTGCTTATTACAAATATCAACGCGTTTTAAACGATTAAGCGAGCCTATAAATGGATTTTCCTGAAGCCCTTTCCTGTCCCCTGCCAATCTTGAGTCATGACACCGTCCAATTGGCACATGGAGCTGGCGGAAAACTGTCAAATGAAATGATTGACAAAATCTTTTTACCACGCTTTTTGAACAACACTCTGGAAAAAATGGAAGACCAGGCCATTCTCGACAATCCCGGTGGCCGTATAGCCTTTAGCACGGATACCTTTGTAGTTGACCCCATCTTCTTTCCTGGTGGTGATATTGGTGATCTGGCTATCAATGGAACAGTCAATGATATCGCCATGAGTGGAGCAGAACCAAAATATCTGAGCGTTGGATTTATCCTGGAAGAGGGCCTGCCTTTTGATACCCTGCACAGGATCGTTCTATCCATGGAAAAAGCCGCCAAGTTGGCCGGCATTCAGATCGTTGCAGGAGATACCAAGGTTGTAAATCGCGGTAGCTGTGACAAACTCTTCATCAATACAAGCGGCTTCGGTTTTGTCCCGGATAATGTCCACATTTCAGCATCAAATCTCATAGCTGGTGATAAAATCATCCTTTCGGGCACGCTGGCTGATCATGGGATGGCAGTTATGACCACTCGGGAAGGCTTATCTTTTCAATCTACAGTGGAAAGTGATACTGCCGGACTCAATCACCTCGTTAAAGACATGTTGAATGTCAGTCCAGAAATTCACGCCATGCGCGACCCAACTCGTGGTGGACTGGCCACCTCCCTGAATGAGTTTGCTGGATCATCAAATGTTGGCATACAGCTCTATGGAGACACCATACCGGTTAAGGAAAATGTCAGGGGTGCCTGTGAAATTTTGGGCATTGATCCATTGTATGTAGCCAACGAGGGTAAGCTGGTAGCGATCGTACCTGAAGATATCGCAGATGATATGTTGGCTGCCATGAAAAACAACACGCATGGAAAAGATGCCGTAATTATTGGCGAAGTCACTGACAAGCATCCTGGTGTAGTGGCGTTAAAAACTGGACTGGGGGCCAACCGAATAGTAGATATGCCCGTTGGAGAGCAGCTCCCTCGTATCTGCTAGGAACATAGTGGAAGGAACCAAATCATGAATGTGGACGATCTGGTTTTTGGAAGAATCACCATTAATGGACAGCTATATACCCAGGATGTGGTTATTATAAACAATAGCATTGTTGAGTATCGCAAAAAAGAGTCATCTCGCAGTCTTAAGTCCCGCTATGGACACACTCCCCTCACCACCGCAGAAAATATTCCCTGGAATTGCCAGACCCTGGTGATTGGCACAGGAATGAACGGAAAATTAGTTGTCACCGAAGAGGTGAGAGCCAGAGCCCAGGAGATGGGCAAACAGCTTATTGTTAAAAAAACGCAAGCTGCTATCGCTCACATAAACGACAAGCAGACAAATCTGATCCTACATATTACCTGTTAACAGACGCCAACTATTCAGGCATGAGCATCCGATGCAAATAGGTCATCTCGATTGATGCCATGGTGGCATACTGCTTAAGATTTGCACCCGCGGCATGCCCACCTTCCATATTTTCATAATACATCACGGGATGACCTTGCTCCATCATCCGAGCTACCATTTTTCTGGCGTGGCCTGGATGTACACGATCATCCTTGGTGGAAGTGGTGAACATGACTTTTGGATATGATTGATCGCTGCTTAATAGATGGTAAGGTGAGTGTGCCTGAAGATAGGCACCTTCAACAGGATCATCTGGATCCCCATACTCCCCCATCCAGCTGGCTCCTGCCAATAATTTATGGTAACGCATCATATCCAGCAAAGGCACCTGGGAAACCACAGCCCCGAAGAGATCAGGCCGCATCGTAAATGCTGCCCCAACCAGCAACCCGCCACCACTGCCCCCCATGATACCAAGTTTTTGGGGGGATGTGATTCCACTTTCAATCATATCCTCAGCGATGGCGAAAAAATCTTCATAGGATTTGTGACGATTAGTTTTCAATGCAGCCTGGTGCCAGGCAGGACCGTATTCACCCCCACCACGGATATTAGCCAGGGCAAAAACTCCGCCCTTTTCCAACCAGAGTTTTCCAGTCTTTGACCAATACTCGGATTTCTCAGAGACCTCAAATCCGCCATACCCATATAGTAGCGTTGGGTTACTCCCATCCCTTGGTATATCAGGATTCATGACCAAAAAATACGGGACCCTGGTACCATCCTTACTGATGGCAAACTTCTGGGTCACCTTGAGACCCTCACTGTCAAAGCGAGCTGGAGACTGTCGAATCACCTGGGGGTCACTTTCAGCATTCGCAAAATATCCCAGGGTAACAGGTGTGATCAAATCATTGTAGGTATAAAAGAAATCTGAGTGTTTAATATTTGTACTCATGATAGAAATGGTCCCACCGTACGGTAGGGACATATCTTCCAATTTCCAGGATCCTTTGCTGAAGGATGCACGATATACTTTATCGATTACATCTTCCTGAATTGTGAGAAGTATGTGCATATCGGTCATGTTATCATCAGATATTGAGCTGCGGCTGTCAGGTACAAACACTTCCGAAGTCTTTTGGGTGATCAGATCCATTGCCACAAATGAGCCAGCTGTGTGTCCCCTCCAATCCGATCGTAGAATCATGCAGATCTGATTCTGCCATATACCACGAAATTTTACATCCAGGGGTATATCCAGTTTGTCCAGCCCATTTTGATCATTCATCAAAAAGATTTCATGGCTCCAGAAGTCTTTCGCTTTGCTGACCAATTTGTAGGAACCATTATTATAAAAGGAGCTCCACCCCCAAACTCCCAGGTCTTCGTGGTTTACGCTTGCAATCTCTTCACTCTCTTGGAGTGATTCTCCCCGGTTCCAGATGCGCAGTGTAGCAGGATAGCCACTTTCTGTCATGCTGCCTGATCCAAAATCTGTGGCAAGAAAAACCTGGTCTTCAGAAATCCAGGCCACATCAGATTTCGCTTCGGGTACTTCGAAGCCATCACTGATAAATTGTCGTGTGGTCATATCGAACTCCCTTACGACAACCGCATCTTTACCACCGCGCGAAAGTTGAATTAAAAATCGATTATACGTTGGAGGCAAACCAGTAGTGCCCTTATAAACCCAATTTTCACCTTCCTTTTCAGCCAACACATCGATATCCAGAATTACTTCCCAGTCTGGAGTATTATTCAAATACGATTGTAAGAGCGAACGACGCCAGACTCCTCTTACATGGGATTCATCCTGCCAAAAATTATAAATATAATCGCCACGGATTCTACCATACGCCAGCTTGTCCTTGGCTTCATAAATATGCAGAGCTTCCTGCTCAAACTGAGCGAAACGTGAATCCTGCTCCAGCACATCCACTGTCTTCCTGTTTTGCTCCCTGACCCAGTTTAACGCTGAGTCTCCTTCTACTTCTTCCAGCCAGATGTAGGGATCCATTTTATCTACATCTGTGTTTGCTGTTTCAGAATCTGACTTACTCACAATCATACACCCCATTATTCCTAAGGTTAACACCACTATCGATGCAAAGTATACTTGCTTCATTGATCTTCTCCTAAAAGCCCCAAGGAATATAGTCTACTCCTTGACTTAAGTTTTGGACCCTCATAGTTTTCTGGCAGATAACTTGCAATTACCCTGGCACTGATATCTAGCTGTACCGGCTTGATATCAAGAATAATATCTTTGCCCTCACCGAAATGTCCCCTAAAATACCATCGAGTCTCCAGTTCATTCTCAACCATTTTTGCACCAGAAACCAATTCAAAATTTTCATGAAAAATCAGACTTCTCAGCGTTTGATCTTTTGTCGAGTCAGGCAAATTCTTATAGGAATTCATATCGAGTCCATGTTCTTTGAAAATAATTGCAAAACCATTTATCCAAGGTTTGTTAGGGCCTATAAATAGCTCCCTTTGTCCCAACTCAGTAAATACTTCCCCAGCTTCCTGCTGAGTGGTGTACTTTTCAATTTTGTTTGGATAATTTCTGGCAAAAAGACTAATACTAGCTTCAATGTTTTGTTTTTTAGGGTAGAATCTCATGTCGAGTGTATAGGGTCGATTCACAGATAGATGCTCTGAGTTTGACCATACCCCTGAAAATTGTGTAATAGTGAAAGAAGTGTAATTGGTTATCCTTAGTTCTGGATTATCCCAGTTGTTATAACTAAACACATGGCGCATTAAATCAGTTGCATATAAGTGTTCTGGCAGTGTATCACACCAATCTCTGGTCGCTCCCACATTTTTCTCAAACT
Organism: Fidelibacterota bacterium; assembly: GCA_016844955.1. Classification (GTDB taxonomy): domain Bacteria; phylum Fidelibacterota; class UBA8477; order UBA8477; family JABMPR01; genus JABMPR01. Next base: position 68,285 of record JAERTH010000156.1, read on the forward strand.
TGACCCATCCGTTCAGATATTCATTTCCCAGGTGAGTCAAAAAACGCTGGAGTTGAGTCGAATCCTTCAGCTTTGCTGATTTGTGATTCTCACCATGTATTGTGTAGCTTGGCCCAACGATAGAATCAATTTCCGAGATCAGGGATGGGGCAAGTTTTGCCATTCCAGCATTAAGTACACTATACGGTGCACCATCCAGATTGAAAAAGTACTCAGGCTCAGGCTCGTCTAGGATTCCCGTCCCCGCCAGAACTGTTCGATAAATTCGATTTCTTCGATTACCAACCAGTGCATGTTTCTCAAAATAACTAGTTGGTAAAAGAAAAATATTTCGTATTGAATCTGAGAAACAAGTACCTACATCCAGAACCAGGTCACCCACACGGTTTCCCAGTGTGTCATTCCAATGCAACCGAAAAAGATGGGACTTGACCTTTAGGATTCCATCAATGGTTTTTTCACATGATCGATCTATATGCCATATCGAATCCTGGTAAAAAGAACTTACATTTTTCTCATTGGGGGTTGCGAAAGTCCTTCCAGTCAGGGTCTTTATGAGATTCTGTTGTTCTGAAGCATGCTTAACTAATTCTTTGAAATCATATTTATCGAATTGATCTGGATCGAATATTCTGTGAAAATGATTTCGGGCTTCCTCGTCAACGAATTTGTGGAAAGTAATGGAAGGTTTCTCCTCTTCCCATTCACAACTGATTAGTGCAAGGCAAATGACAATGAATAGTAGTGAATATCTAAAATCCTGTTCCCCCGTAATTTTCATCTCTTATGCACAATCCACACATTTATCTGATTCAGGCACCATCATTAGCCGGCCCAGAGGAATGGGCTGTTTGCAAATGCGACAGAGCCCATAGTCTTCTTTATCAATAAAGGATAGAGAGGACTCAAGCTTCTGTAGTTTGGCCTTGGTTTTGGACAGCAGTAATTCATTCACACTTTTATTGTTAATGGCTTCCATGCGGGAAATTCGTCCAATGGCTGCATCAGGAGCAATGGGTTTGGTCATGCCCTCCAACTCAATTATTTGCTCGTTGGCACTTTCAATTTCAGAATTTATGCGCGCAAGAAGCTGCTGTTTCTCTTCACTTTTCATAAAATAGATCCAATTTCTAGAATTGTTAAAGTGTGAACTTAATCACTGATGATTAATGAAAGTCAGGTGGCAAATTAATCTGTGCGTTGGATTTATAAATACAAAAAGGCGACGATGAAAATCGCCGCCTTCGTATTATAAGCACCATCTGGAGGAAAACGGAAGACCGTCAGGTGCCGGTTAGTTTCTAAGAGGTCGCCCTCGTTTCAACATGTATTCAATGCGCGCCCGCGTCTTAGGTTCCCCACCAAGAGAAACAAAAGCCTCTCTTTCTATATCCAGCAGGTACTGCTCGTCAACAGGCTTCATGATTCCACCTTTGTCACCACCGGTGAGAACAAAGGCCAGCTTTTCAGCAATGAATGCATCATGTTCAGAGATTTTACCTGATTTCAGGAACCCTTTCACGCTGCTATTCACAGCCAAACGACCACCCTTACCCGGTAGGAATAGGTCTGTCCTCAATTCAGGTGCGATATAACCTTCAGACATGGCAAGAACTTCAGCCTTTGCCTTGGCAACTCGGTGTTCTCCGTTGACAATAATGATATCATCCTTGGTGAGATATCCGATTGAAACGGCATGTTTGGCTGACATGGAGATCTTAGCAAAACCAATTGCTTCAAAGGCCTTCTGGGCAACTTGAAAAGCTCCCGTACGACCCTTGGCCATTCTATCCTGAGTTTTCATGATCATACGAAGATTGCCACCAGCACCTGGGATCAAACCGACACCGACTTCCACCAAACCCGTATAGAGTTCAGCAGCAGCAACGATTCGATCGCAAGCACCAATGGTCTCATACCCGCCTCCTAAAGCTAGTGAATGAGGGGCAGCAACCACTGGGAATGGAGCAAAGCGGACCTTCTGCAGGGTATCCTGCATGGCCTTACTCATTGCATCCAGGCTATCCCAGTCCTGCTCATCTATGGCTCGCAACATGAGCGCCAGATTAGCACCTGCAGAAAAATGAGGCGCTTCTGAAGCAATTACCAACCCCTTGTATCCGTTTTCCTGAACCCAATCAACCGCCTGATCAAACATGCTGATAATAGAACCGTCGATGGGATTGAATGTGGGTTGTAATACAGAGTGCAGTGTGACGGCAGCCACACCATCTCCAAGATCAATCAGCGAAGCAGACCAATCTTTCTTGATCAAACCACCCGTTTTCTTAACCACATCAAAATCGACAGCGAGGAGATGTGTTGGAACGGGTTGCATGCTTTCACTACTTGGATCGTAATAGGTTTTTACCTTACCATCAAAACCGTAGAATGATGTGAAGCCCTTATCCAGCATGGTTTTGACCCAGGCAGGAATCTTGCGACCATCTTCCAGCATACGTTTTGCTGTTTCTGAAACACCCAACGCATCCCAGACTTCAAAGGGTCCCAGCTCCCAGCCAAAACCCCATTTCATGGCATTATCAATATTGACAATATCATCTGAGATTTCAGGCAGACGATTGGCTGAGTAAATCAGTATCCCGGCGTTCAATTCCCAGAGAAATTTACCGGCAATATCATCAATACTGACCAGACTTCTGAGTTTTCCAGAGAGATAGGTTTCATTTTTTGAGACACGGATTGCATCGTATTTCTTTTTAACTGATGGCTCGTACTCCAAGGTATCCAAGTTCAGCGACAAAATGGTCTTCTTATCAACCTTGTGATAGAAACCCTGCTTGGTTTTCTGCCCCAGCCAGCCATTATCCAGCATTGTCTTCAGATAATCAGGTACGAGGAAGATATCTCGCTCTTCATCATCCTCACCTTTGTCATATGCATTTTCAGCCACATGAACCAGAGTATCCAATCCAACCACATCAGCAGTTCTGAAAGTGGCGGATTTCATATGACCAATCAGTGTTCCTGTCAATGCATCCACATCAGGTATGCTGAGATGTTTTTCTCGCGCCAGCTTCAGGGTCAGCATCATTCCATAGACACCAATGCGGTTGGCGATAAAGTTGGCTGTATCCTTGGCCCAGACGACACCCTTGCCCAGCTCATCTTCGAGGAAGGTGGCAATGTCCTGCATGACCTTGACATCCGTCTCAGGTCCACCAACCAGCTCCACCAGCTTCATATAACGGGGTGGGTTAAAGAAGTGGGTGATGAAAAAACGTTTTTTCATGGATTCAGGCATGGTTGCTGTCATTTCTGACAGGGCCAGACCTGATGTGTTACTGGTGAGAATAGCAGTATCGTTCATCTTGGGTATGATCTTGTCAAACAGACCCTGTTTCCAGTCCAGTCTTTCAGCAATGACCTCGATGACCCAATCGACTTCAGCAATTTTATCCAGATGATCATCATAATTACAGGGAGTGATCATTTCCAGGGTTTTTGGATTGTAAACCGGTGATGGTTTTAACTTCTTCATGCCCTCCAAGCCCTGCACTGCCAGTTCCTGATTCATATCAAACAGAAGGCTGGGAATACCGGCATTGGAAAGGTGGGTGGCAATTTGCGCACCCATGACACCGGCACCTAAGACGGCTACCTTTTCAATTTTAAAGGCCATAATTAAATCCTTTCAATAATTGTGGCAATACCTTGACCTGTTCCAATGCACATGGTGGCCAAACCGTGTTTTGCATCGTTTTGCTCCATGACATTGAGCAGTGTGGTCACTATTCTAGCGCCTGAGCAACCCAAAGGATGTCCCAATGCTATGGCCCCACCATTCAGGTTAATTTTATCAACTGGCCAATCCCCTTTGCGGATCACATAGAGGGATTGGGCACCGAAAGCCTCGTTCAATTCGATGACATCCATTTGATCCAGCGTCATTCCAGCATTTTTCAGGGCTTTCTCAGTTGCTGGTAAGGGTCCAGCTCCCATGAGTGTTGGGTCAACACCGGCAACGGCGCGTGAGATAATTTTTGCCCGAACTTTGAGCCCCAGCTCTTCAGCTTTGGTATTGCTCATCACTAGGACAGCTGCCGCACCAACGCTTATTGGACTGGATGTGGCTGCCGTGATACTGCCATCTTCCAGAAATGCAGGAGATAGTGATTTTATCTTTGCCACATCTGGTTCACGGGGACCTTCATCTTTGGAAACACCAATGCCTTCAATCTCAATGGGAATGAGCTCATTGTCAAATTTGCCAGCGGCTTGGGCAGCCAGTGCTTTTTTGTGAGAGGCTATGGCAAAATCTTCTTGATCCTCACGGTTGATAGCGAGCTCCTGGGCCAGATTTTCAGCGGTTTCACCCATACCCATGTAGTAGTCCATTTCATACAAGTCGGGATTAAAATCGGGGTTATAACCACCCATGGGTACACCGAACATGTCCTCAACTCCAGCTGCGATACCGACCTCTTTATCTCCAGCAATAATAGCAGCACTCAATTGATGCAGAGCATCCATGGAAGAGCCGCAAAAGCGATTCACAGTGCTACCCGTGGTGGTTATTGGCAAACCTGCCAGAAGTGCTACACCGCGGCCCATGAGCATACCCTGATTTCCTTCAGGAAAGGCACATCCCAGAACCAGATCTTCCACCATTTCAGGTTTTACAGCCGAGTTTCTGGCCAACAATCCCTTGACCACCTGAGCTGTTATATCATCAGGACGCATACCGATCATTTCACCATTCTTCAAACCGATGGGACTCCGTACGGCATCTACAATCACGCTATATCTTTCACTCATTTCTAATCTCCTAAATCTTTATAATCTCAATTTTCGTTCCTAGTCATTCAGTGGATACATGCCACGTTTGAGTAAGAGTTCAAAAACAGTCTTTTGCTCAGCTATCACATCAGCGTGATAAGCCAGCGTCGTCAAAGTTTCATCGAGTTTACCAAGCTTGGCATTTCGATCAGCTTCTGGAAGGATATGCCGCAAAATTTTCTTGGCATTGGAAACTATCACTTCAAGATTACGCAGAACCGATACCTTGAGAACTGACAGTGCAACATCACGACGAGGATAGGCCTCATCATATTGCAGATACCGTCTCAGGACACTGAATATCACTTGCTGGGCGATAACCATATTGGCAAAAGCTTCAATTTCAAATTGAGTATTCTTGAAATCCTGGCCGTACTTGAGAATAAGTTCATCCAATGTCTTGAGGACAACAGCCCTTCCAAGCTCCACAGCTTTTATCTCTTGAGTTTGGGGATGTTCTTCAGGGATATCTACATCGAATATCCAATTGTCACCTAGCTCTAAGAGCTGATCGCGAATGGGCAACTCTTCCAGAATTGCTTTTTTCATAGCTATCCCAGAGATGATGAGCTTGTTGATCTCGTTGGTGCCTTCAAAAATGCGATTGACACGTTCATCTCTTAACAAACGAGCCAGCGGATATTCTTCGGAGAACCCGTAGCCACCAAAAATCTGAACACCATCGTCTGCGTTAATCCAGAGTGCTTCAGAGGAGAAAATCTTGTTTGTGCTATTCTCAATAGCGTGATCTTCGATGACAGAGTAGAGGTGGTTATAGTATTCCACATCGTCTTCTTCATATTTCTCTACGCCAGCATCAATAGAGCCCGTTGATTGATAGGTGATGGTTTCAGCTTCATAGCAGCGGATGACCATATCAGCAAATTTACGCTGCATCATTCCAAAAGCAGTCAGCGGTTGTGCGAATTGCTTTCTTTCCTGGGCATAATCCAAAGCGGTTTTGATCACATGTTTTGCACCACCCATGGTTACTGCACCGAGTTTTAGGCGACCAATGTATAGGACGTTAAAAGCGACAGCAGCACCCTTGCCGACTTCACCAAGCACATTTTCCAGGGGAACCGTACAATCATTTAACACATAGGTAGTAGTTGAGGACCCCTTAATACCTAATTTGTGTTCTTCTGGTCCTCTCTCCCAACCAGTTGTTTCCTTATCCAGGATGAAGGATGTCATTTTATCGCCATCCACATTGGCAAAAACAACACCAATATCAGCCCAGCCACCGTTGGTTATGAATTGCTTCACACCATTGAGGATATAGTGGGTTCCGGCTTCATTCAATTTTGCAGAAGCAGTTCCATTTAATGCATCAGAGCCAGCACCCGGTTCGGTAAGGGCATAGGAACTCATCCACTCACCTGACATCATTTTAGGAATATATTTTGCACGCTGGTCATCGGTTCCATACCAGAGTATGGGCAACAATCCAATTCCAGTGTGATCAGTGACTGTAACCATGAGAGAGGAACTTTCACCTACTCCCATTGCTTCCAGGGCCAATGCGGCGGCAGTTTTATCCATACCCATTCCGCCATATTGTTCAGGGACATCCAATCCAAGCATTCCCATTTCACCCATTTGCATCATAAAATCACGCGAGAGTTGCTCGTTAAGTTTTTCCACATCGTCACTACGAGGTTTGACCGCTTCCTTGGCGAAGGACTGTATCGCATCAAAAAATTCTTTCTGGTCATCACTCCATTTCTCTCTGGTGAAGATTTCATCAACCCCAAAGGGTGTGGTTAAAAATTCGCCACCCTTCCTCATATTACTCTCCTTTTTTTGATACATTTATACAATGAAAATGACGATGTCTCGAACATAATCGTTACCTAAAGTCAGCAGGCCGAGTGATGTTTGCCCGGGATACTGTGTGTTCCAATGCAGTTCGTAGTTATCGTTACTTTCGTTGTGAAAAATCGAGGCTCACTGAACGTGCCTGTTTCAGCCAACCACTTTTATCATTTCTGAATGGCAATGCCATCCAGAATTAATTCCATATTCAGATCTACATATTCTTCTAGCGAAAAGTCACTCGGTTTGAACAGGACGAACCAGATCATACCGTGCAGTGAAGTCATGATGGACATGGCTATCATGCGCTCATTGACTTGTTTGAATTCACCATACTCCATACCTCTTTTTACAAGTGCTTCGAATTCAGATAAGACCCTGGAATAGAGTTGACTCGCAAGTTCATTAATCTCCTCATCCCGGTTTGCAAAAGCCCATATCTCAGGTTCCACCAAAAACCAATTGGGGTTGCGCTTAAAGACCTTGGCGGTAAAGTGAGCTATTTCCCGTATGATTTCGGCTGACGGCTTGGCTCGCATAGCGCTGCGTTCAATGGCAGAGAATTGGTCCATCCAATGCTCGATAAGGGCAATAAACAGATCGCGCTTACTTTGGAAATGGTGATAAATTGCCCCCTTGCTCAATCCTATCTCCTGGACGATATCATCCATCCGTGCATCTGAATAACCTTTTTTGACGAAGATGGTTAATGCGGCTTCAAGAATTTCGATCCTGCGCTCTGAGCTGGGTCTTCTCTCGGTCATTTGCTAACCTTAAACTTTAAATGATATTACATACCGACTGGTCGGTATGTAATATAGTCACTTACCAACCATCTGCAAGCAGGGTTTGAAATTGTTGCTCCTATCACATACTGACACTACTCAAATGAGTCGTAACAGAGATAAACATTTTTTGAGATGCATTTTCCAAACGCAAGAATATATTGTTGTGCTAAAGCAGCTATTTTTGATTCACAACTATATATAGGAAGTAAACAATGAAAAAATTCGCACTCCTGATCCTCATTCTCAGCAGCATAGTAATGATAGTACAATGCGGAGGAAAAACTGAAGTTCCCGAACAAGAAGATTTAACTTTCCAGCAGGATGTTTTGGACAAGGTAAAACCAATGTTTGCTGTAGTCCCAGATAAAATGCCTGGTGGAGAAAATGATACAAAGGCGCTCATCGATCTGGGTGAAAAACTTTATTTTGAGACCGCACTTTCAAACACCAATGACATGTCATGTAACACCTGTCATGATATTGCCCTGGCTGGTGTGGATAACAAACCAACATCGGAAGGTACCAATGGCATTCCAGGACCACGCAATTCGCCAACTGTTTTTAATGCCGGTTTCCATTTTGTCCAATTCTGGGATGGTCGTGCTGCTGATTTGAACGAGCAGGCCGGAGGACCCATCCTGAATCCGGCTGAAATGGCAATTCCTGACTCAGCCACTGCCGTGGCTAAAATCAAGGCCATACCAGAATATGAGGCGATGTTCACAGAAGCTTTTGGCGAAAATGCCATCGATTTTGAAAATATTACTGAGGCGATTGCAGCTTTTGAACGTACACTGGTCACCCATGACCGCTTCGATGATTTCCTCAAAGGAGATCTGAAAGCCTTAAGCAAAACCGAAGTTGAAGGTCTTGATCTCTTTCTGGGAAAAGCCTGCATCACCTGCCATACAGGATCTATGCTGGGTGCTAACATGTACCAGAAAAACGGTTTGGTAAAACCGTACAAGGATCTGACCGATGAAGGCCGCTTTGAAGTGACTGGACTGGAGCAGGACAAATTTTTGTTCAAGGTTCCAAGCCTGAGAAACATCACCCTCACTGGACCCTATTTCCACGATGGTGGGGTTGCCAGCTTAGATGAAACTGTGATTATGATGGGCGACATGCAACTCATGCAACAAATCTCAGCTGAGGAAGCTGCCAAGATATCTTCATTTCTTGCAACTATGAATGGGAAGCAGTTCGCTACCAAATAGTATAAAAAATTTCCGATGTGACATTAAAGGCGAGGAGTAAATTCTTCGCTTTTTTTGTGCTATCAAACGCACCTATCTATGGCATCGCCTAGCACCAGTATTGATGAAAGAAGGGTTTTTTTCTAATGATTTACGAAATACTGGAGAACCAGACGGCTGAGTTCCCCACCCACAAGTCCGGTTATTAAAACCAGAATTCCAAGTACAACACTTATCCCGGGAAAAACCCACCCACTGCTAGCCCATTCTTTTTTCTCAAGGACGGCAAAGGTGCGTCCCACTACTACCAGAACAATGATCCAGACTGCAGCATTGCCTAATGAAACGTGTCGCTCAAGTATCTGAGATACACTGCTGGCCAATTTTTCCTGGCTATCGACCCTTGTCTCAGCCTGATTCCCTGTTAAGGCAGCCAGAATAGCAGAAATCGCGGCCATTCCCTGTAAGACAAAGGCTGTTGTTCGGCTGAAATCATGTTTCTTGATTGCTGAATATCCATCAAAGAATACAGCCGCCAGTATCAGGGCGATGGGAAAGTGAACAAAGAAGGGGTGTAGATCAGCCATGAAATTAAAAAATGACCTGTTTACGTGCTTGTAACACTGCTTTTGTGGATGGGTCCTGTACAAAAACCAATAGACTCATAGGAACACCCGTACCATAATTGTCAGGCTTTTTGAGACTGACAGCAATCTCTGTTCCAGATTCCACATCACTAGCTTCCTGGCTGGCCATATCACGCATAACTTGACGATGGTGCTCCTCACCATTAGAAGCTTCGTAGTGGATGCTGTCTTCAAGAACCAGAGCCCAGGTGATTAATTCACCTGGATCAATATCAAAACTGTTCAGGTCATACCCAAGGAACAGGCTGTCAGTACTTTCCTCAACATCCACTGGAGATATGTAAACTGATGCATTGACAGAGGCCGCCAGTTCGATTCGAGTACGCCAGTCATTCTCATCCAGGCTACCAATGAGTGAACCATCCAGCATGAGACTGGGAGCAGCAAAAATTCCATAATAAATCACCCTGTCTCGAACCTCTTGAGGGTTGTAGAGATTCATGGGATCCCGTGGGTCAGTCCAGCTCACATGATAGCGCACCAGGGCGAAATCTGATGCACGATCAGGATAAATGGCATCCAGGTACTCATTGGCCTGTGGACAATTCACGCAACCAGAATTGGTAAACAATTCACCCAAAACCACCTTTGCAATGCTCACATCACAATCCAGCAGGAGGGGTGCCAATTGAATACCGTGAACATCGAACAACAAAAGCTGAAAAAGGTGGCTACCCGGTTGGTTGCCAGTAAGTGAAATGGAGGTATTGAGTACATCTGCTTCGTAGTTAACTATGGGTAGTGCGCACATATCATCGCACGTAAAGCTCAGAGAATCAATCTGATCAATTAACGAGGCATCAAAATAGTCACTTAAATCGAGTTTAAATGTCTCCCCCACGTTGATCATGACAGGAATCCCATCACTGACGCTCAATTTCAGATGATGAATGGCAGTCTGATCGGATTCACCTGCTGAGGGGGAAAGTCTATATGTTGTTGATAGATCAAGCTGGCCTGCCGATTTCCCAATAAATTGAAAGAATGCCGAATCCACACTATTGCTCTCTACGACCTGGGCTATTGAAGTATCAATACCAGAAAGCGGCATAAAATCATATCCCTCAATGCTCACTTCAGCTGTATCACCAACAGCAATATTCAATCTAGAAAAGCTAGTCTCTGCCTGAACGGAAATCTCATCCGGGGTCCACTCGCATGACCACAACAGTAACAAGCTGAGGAAAAGTATTGAATAATATCTCATATTCTCCACTCCATGGAAAGGCGGAACCCCTCAAAAGGATTCAATATGCGACAGACACCACCTGTACAACGGACACCACCCTTTTCTTTCCCGTATGATGCGCGAATCCACAGTCCATCAAGAGGTTTAAGAGAGACTTCACCACTGACCCAATGTTGAATTTCATGGATACCATTATTTAATGCCGGATCATCACTAACATCCCATATAATTGATGCTGAATAAGCGTGTCCATAGTCTGCACTGGCGATAAAGTGACCACCTTGGTAGTCATGGCCCGCTATGGTTCCACCAGTGTATAGCTGGCTAAAAGCTGTTGAGGTCTGCAACTCCACTACAGTGGATAGAACTAACTCAGAATTAGGATGCCATGATAGATAGGCTGGCACCAAGGTATAATTTTCTATGATTTCTGCTGCTGACTGGCCACTCAAAACAGAACGGGTATAGGCGATCAGGAGTCTTTGGTATATGGATTCACCTGAATATTCAAATTCAGCAAAATACTCCTGCCAGGGGCTCAGGCTAAGATCCTGTTCAGGAATAATATTGGCGGCATCATCTTCATCTCTGGTCTGGGCAGTGTGGGCAGCATTCAGTACCATTGACCATTCATCGCTCAAAGTTTTCCGTAATTCAAAATTCCAGCCTAATTCATCCCCATAATTTACAGGATGGGTCACGTTCCCCAGCAGGCTGATATCATGTTCCCTGATGCCTGTGGGACCCATCTGCCAGGGCAGTGGTTTTGTAGCCAACAGCAGTGGATCACGTGTCTGAGCGGCTGATTCACGACCATTCAAATAGCGTTTGTACTCGAACATGGCCGTAAACCATTCTGGAAACCAATTAATCTGGAGATTCAATGCCTGGCCTTGAACCCGGTAATCTGAATCAATGGTATGGAGTAGTAACTCATCCCCGGCTTGGGTGATTTCCTGGGCAACCAAAGGGTAGTCCAGCGCTTTCCATACCCGGCTATATTCCAGATAAAAGTCCCAGCTTTCGCCATAAATCGATTGCCCCCAACCACCTTGAATTGCATTCATGGTTTGAGTCACTGTGTCAATATTAATGACCCCAACAGTAGCATCAATTTCTCGCCACAAATAATCCGACCTCATCTGGCTTCCAATGAAATAGGGAGTTAATGACCAAAAGCCATTTTCACTATTGATGGTGGCCTCCAGCCCAGCCAGAGCATATTTGGCCTGACCATCTGGTTCACGAAGATCGGAACTAGGAGAATAGAATCGATACTCGTTGTTGATTCCCGCTAGAAAATCGAGTTCATGATATTCGAAAAGAGCGGTTGAGAAACGCACACCCATGATTTCATTGTCAAAATCTATAGCTTGGTTTTCATCCAGATTTAAAGCCAGTCCCCTACCAAACACGGCCGATATATCACCAACCTCGAGAGATCGTGAATTACCGATGTAGCTGAGAAAAAAGCGATCCACACCTTGGTATTCGAAACCGTACTCAGGGGGTTGGCTGGATTCAACCGATAAATCAAGATACCAGTTCCCATATTCCAGAGAACCGCTGATAAAATTTTCTAAATAGTTATAATCAATTCCAACCTGTTCCCCGCGACCGATATTGGAAATAACCCCTATATTCCAGGAGACACCTTCAGCAAATATGCTGAGAGGCAAAACCAGAAATACAAATTTTCGGAATAGGGAGAACAAAAAGCTGGGTCACTCCCTGGTTGGAGCTTTCAGTGCTTTCTTGATTTCATTTTCCATTTGTGATTCATCCCCGGGAATGTATCCGGTATGCTCCCAGAGGATTTTTCCCTGGGGATCGACAAGAATGGAGAATGGCATTGCAGTAGTATTGAAGTTTTTATACAATTTCTGTTCAGTGTCCAATAGAATGGTATAATCGAGTTTTTGAGATTTTACCATGGATTTTACACGACCCACAGTTCTGGAATCATCGATGGAGATACCTACGACTTGAACATTCTGTTCGGCATAGGTTTTATTGATCCGATTCAGGTGCTTCATCTCTTTGCGACAGGGGACACAGTAGGTCGCCCAAAAATTGATCAGGGTAATTTTGCCATCAACAATTTTATCAAGATTCTGGGTCTTATTCTTCATATCCTTCAGCTTGACTTGGGGGAGGTTCTTTTCCTGGCCAAAAGAGATGGCAACAATAAGCAGAAGTGGTAGGAGGCGTATCATTTGATCACGCTCACCTGTCTGGACACTGGCAGCCCGGCACCAGTAGCACTGATGATGTAGTTACCAGAAGGTAGTGAACCCATTCCCCACTGGATAAGATTCGTACCTGAGCGTAATGAATAGGAACGTGTCATCAGTTCGCGTCCATCCATTGAATAAAGCACAATCCGATAGTCTCCTGAATTATCTAATTCCAGATCAAAATTGATCCAGGCATTGGTGGGGTTAGGGTAGATATTGGAAAGCTTGAATGCCTGAGGTGCTGAAAAATTGTCATCTATTGCAACTGGATGCACATCAATGGTTATCTGAGCGGAGTCAGCTTCCATTGTGGAAGAATCCACTACAGTAATAGTCCAAGAGCCTGAACCTGTTGTTCCATATGGAAAAGCATCAAGACTGAATTCGGTGGTATCTCCAGCTCCCAACGTAAAAGTAACTGCATTCTGAAAGGGAGCAAAACATTGATCATCCACACAAATTGAAGCATTCCAGCCAATTGGAGCTGAATGCTCTACTTTGTTAACTGTGAGAGTTTGAGCGCTGGATGATATGTTAAAAATATCACCATACATAAAAACAATATCTTCACTACCTGTATAGCCAGTGTCATGCTGAATGAATTCAAAATTATTGGTTTGGCCCAGAGCAGCAGCGGGTATAACCAGCACCGCTAGAATTAGATTTTTAACTTGTTTGTATATCTTCCCCATTATTGCCTTCTGCTTCCTTTTCTTTGCCAGGCCAGACGAAAACCAGCCCTATCATGGCCCCATAAGCAGTGCTGATGTACGGATTGGATGTAATCGCACACGTCCCAGAAGCACAGCCAATATAATAGTAATAGCCAAAGCCTAGTACAGCTCCAATTGCTAAACCTGATAACATTTTCATATATCTTTTATTCATTCAACTTCTCTTTCTCACCAAACATACCCTCTTTCAGGTACTTCGCTTTAAAACCAGCCAGGCGTAACACACGTGCTCCCTGGCGGGATCTATTTCCTGTGGGACACAAGAGGATCATCTCCTGTTTTTCAAAATCCGTCAGCTCAAGACAGCGTTCCTCCAGTGCCAGCAGAGGAATATGAATCGTGTTCTGCCAGAGAGCAGGACGTTGTGCTATCTCAGACTTCGTCCGCACATCTATTAATATATATCTACTGGAGTCACCAATCTGTCGGCTAAATGACTCAAAACCCATGGAAGGAATATCATATTCATCGCCATAAATACCCTCAACACCAATGTAAATAGTGCCACCAATTCCAAGTAGGATCAGGGAGTATGCGATGAGGCGATGGATCATGCGGTATTGTGGTTTTCCACGTTAGCTGTGATCTCTGCAGTGCTGGCCAACATGGCACTAACGGAGCAATAGGAGTCTTTGGACAGCTTCACTGCTTTTTCCAACTTCTTCAGCGGCAAATCCTTGCCATAGAAATGGTACGTCATATCTATTTTAGTATAAACCTTGGGATGCTCGTCTGCACGTTCGCTTTGGATATCAATTTCAAAGCGCTCCACGGGTACCTTCATTTTTTTTAGAATAACCTCTACATCAACACCGGTACATCCACCCAGGGCAAACAATACCATTTCCATTGGTCCACTGGCAGCTTCAGAACCGCCAACTTTCTTCATAGTATCCATGATTACCCAGTGGTTTGATTTTCCGCGGGCAGCAAAAGTTGCTCCCTCCAACTGTTTAATTTTTACATCAGACATAATTTCATCACTTTCGATTCAATATACTCGGAGGCGGGAAAATAAACGCGCATATGATTCCCAACGACCCCCACATACTTACCATTAAGATTGTGCAGCAATTAATGTGTTCATGCGCTCCACAATTTCATCAATATTCCCTAGACCCTTCTCGACAGCTTGTGCTTCAAGAGTTCCCCAGACTGCTTCACCACAAGCCAGGCAAACGATGCCCGCTTCCTTGAGTGGACCAACCAATTTGGGATATTCCTGAACCAGGTCTTCGATCAACATTTCTTTATATATCATATTATTCTCATGCTTCCAGGTCATCCTGAGGTCAAAGACCAAAGGATCTTGATCCTGATAAACTAAACCTATTTGTTGGCCACATTGGCAGCAACATGAATAGGATCGTATACGGGTGCAACTGGTGGCGCATAGGTCAAATCCAACATGGCGACATCTGCGACTGTCATTTTTGCCGTGATAGCCGTTGCCAGAACATCAAGTCGCTTGGCCACATCTGATTTGCCAATGATTTGAGCCCCCAGTAGTCTTTTGGATGATTTGTCCACCACCATTTTCACGGTCACAGGTGTTGAGCCAGGATAATAATGGGCTTTACTGCCCCCTGTAATCATCACGGTGTCAATCTCAGAGTATTTATCTGTCGCTCTGGCTTGTTTTTCAGAAAGACCCGTTTGCGCAATATTGTAATCGAATATTTTTATAACTGCGGTTCCCAAAATCCCGGGGAAAGGTACTGAACCTCCTGCCATATTTTCTCCGGCGATGCGACCACCTTTATTTGCCGAAGTAGCCAATGGAATCCAGATACTCTCATCCAAGACGAGATGGTGATGTTCACAACAATCCCCGGCAGCATAAATATCAGGATCGCTGGTCTGCATCAATTCATTTATTAGAATTGCACCCTTACTCCCCAATTTGATACCCACATCTCTGGCCAACTCAGTATTTGGGTTTACACCGGTGGATACAATAACCAAATCGGTTTCCACATCCCCGGCAGAACTTTTCACCACAAGTCCCTGATTTGAACTGTCAATGTCTGTCACCTGTGTATTCAGTTTCAAATCCACGCCCTGCTCAATAATGTGCTCCTGCACCTGCTCCAGGATGTCTTTGTCAAAAGTGGGCACGATCTGATCATATATTCCGATCATCGTCACAGCCAGACCAAGATGGCGCAGATTTTCAGCCATCTCCACGCCGATATACCCAGCACCAATAACTGTGGCATGTTTAACATTATTATTCTGCAAGTAACTTTGGATCTGGTTGCCATCTCCCAGGGTTCTCAGGGTATATACACCATCCTGTTCGATACCCGGAATTGCCGGCAATGCTGCACGGGCTCCCGTGGCAATCAAAAGTTTGTCATATGCAGTTTCGAATATTTTATTACTCTTAATATCTCTCACTGTCACCGTTTTTGAAGGTGGATTGATTTTAATAACCTCATGGTGTATACGTACATCAATGTCACGTTTTTCACGGGCAATCTTTGGTGTTAGTACCTGGAGTTTCCTACCATCTTCAATTATCCCACCGATCCAATAGGGAATTCCACAAGCGGCAAAGCTGATATATTTCCCTTTTTCAAAAACCACCATTTCAGCTTCAGGCTGCAGACGTCGAATCTTACTGGCAGCGCTCATTCCAGCAGCGTCACCTCCGATTATCACATATTTTTGTGGCATATTTCCCCTTTCGAGAATTATTGGCTTCACACCCCTCTTTGAGCACCCATTTGAGCAGAAGTGACAAAATATTATGTCATCGCCCTGACGTTTCTGATGAGAAAACTAAGCATTTCAATAAAACGATTTATTGCATTTGCACGCGCCCGCAATTTTTCCCAAGTATAAATAAAAAAGGGAACCCTGAGGCTCCCTTTTTTGATCAAGCTTTTAAACTGGATTAGCTGAGTTTTGCCAGAATGTCGCCACGGTTTAGAATGAGGTAGTCAGCACCATCATAGGCCAATTCATCGCCAGCATATTTACCGTAAAGGATGACATCACCCTCTTTGATAAGTTCCTGCAGCTCTTCATCATTTCCTACAGCAGCTACAGTACCCCGACGTGGTTTTTCCTTGGCTGTATCTGGAATAATGATTCCGGAGGCAGTTGTTTCTTCTTCACCGGCGGGTACAACTAAAACACGATCATCTAAAGGTTGAATTTTCATTTCTTTCTCCTATAACCCTAATAAACTATTGATTTTATTTCTATCAAAACCAACCACAGGACGATTATTAATCCACAATTGGGGAACCCCCTGCTGGCCAGTTTTTCTTTGCATATCCTGAGCAGCTTTTTGATTCCTGCTCACGTCAATTTCCTTATACTTGATACCCTTTTCCCGTAAATATCGTTTTGCCGTGGTACAATGTGAACAGGTGGGTGTGGTAAACATGATTACCTTTTTCGTCTGGGTAGTCATCGTTGTCATTTTTAAACATCCTTCTTCAATTGATCAAGGTTCAATACTTTGAAGAGGCGTTCGGCAACAGGATCAGGAACTTCACAATCATCTTCCACAACCCGATACAGTTTAACGGAGCGTTTCATGGTATCGTAGTAAACTTTACACTCAGGACATGACTCCATGAGTGAACCAACCTCCTGGCATAACTCAGAGCCAAGGTCTGCACCAAAATCCAGGCAGATCTTCTTTTGTAGCTCTACATCATGTTTCGGTTTCATGTTACTAACCAACCCTCACGTTTTAAAAAGGTACTCATCCGATCACGCAGGAACAGTCTTGCCCGCATGAGTCGAACTTTCACATTGCTTTCTGAAAGCTCCAGAATTTCTGCAGTTTTCGCAGTGGATAGTTCTTCTAGATCTCTCAGGACAAAAACTGAACGATATTTCTCATCCAGATCATCCAGAGCGACTTTTAGAGCGATCCTGAATTCTTCATCAGATACCTTGGTTTCGATATACTCCGGCCAATCTGAAATATCCAGACCGTGGAGATTTTCGAAATCGGGTTCCTGAATGGAGTACGAGATCTGCATCCTGGACTGCTTGCGCACCTTACCCAGAGCAATATTCACCCCTATGCGATAGATCCAGGTATAAAAACTGGATTTACCCTTAAAGGTATCGATCTTCTGAAATGCTGTTATGAAGGTTTCCTGAAGCATATCTTCAGCATCTTCATTGTTTCGCAGCATACGCAAACCCAAGTTGTAGATTCGACCGGAGTACATCGAAACCAATTGTGACTGTACTTTCCGATCTCCCTCTCGGGCAGCCTGGATCAGCTCCGGCGTCTCTTCAATTGTCAACTCACGTTTGATTGGATGCATTTCTTCTTCAGTCGTTACAGATGCTATTATTTTTTTCCAACAAATCAACCCGAACTGGAATTAAACTCCACTCGCCATCTACCAGAGAATGGTGGTGGAAATTATGTGAAGCATATATGGAACGGATCGATCTTCTACTCAAAGCGACTCCAGTCGATTGACCATCTCCGCGGCAACGAGTTTTTCATGGAGTTCAGAGAGGTCACCATTGGTTATCTCTTCCAGACGGTATAATGTCAAATTTATGCGATGGTCGGTTACACGCCCCTGTGGATAGTTGTAAGTGCGAATTTTTGCGCTGCGATCACCCGTAGAAACCAGAGTCTTGCGCATGGCTGCAACCTGACTATTCTGCTTCTCACGTTCATCAGCCAAGAGACGGGCACGAAGTACCTTCATCGCCTTGTCTTTATTTTTGTGCTGTGAAGATTCATCCTGGCAGGAGACAACCATACCAGAGGGCATGTGGGTAATTCGAATGGCCGACTCGGTCTTGTTTACATGCTGACCACCGGCACCACTGGCCCTGAAGGTATCAATTCGTAAGTCACCCATGTTTATTTCCACATCAACTTCTTCAGCTTCTGGCAGAACTGCCACAGTTGCAGCTGATGTGTGAATGCGACCACTGGATTCAGTCTGCGGAATACGTTGCACCCGGTGAACCCCACTCTCAAATTTCAGAGTACCATAGGCTTTTTCACCGGTCACTTGAATGATAGCTTCTTTGGTTCCACCACCACCCAATTCATTGAGGGTTATAAACTGATGCTTCCAGTTCATGTTTTCGGTGTAGCGCAGATACATTCTCACCAGGTCTGATGCGAATAGAGCAGCTTCGTCACCACCGGCCCCGGCACGAATTTCAAGCAGGGCCGCCCCATCATCAAGAGGGTCCTTTGGGATGAGGAGAATTTTTAAATCATCTTCAAGTCTGGTTTTTTCGGCCAGGGATTCATCCAATTCTTCACGAACGATCTCCTTCAACTCATCATCATCGCCCTGGAGGATGGATTCACCCTCCTCAATGCTGGTCATGAGCTGTTCATAGCTTTTGAACACCTCTAAAACGCTTGAAAGTTCATTATGCTCGCGGGCAATTTTCGCATATTTGCGATTATTGGCCATGAGATCAGGATCAGATAGCTGAGTTTCCAGTTCCTTGAATTTCTCCTGAAGTGCTGGAAGCTTATCAAGTAACATTAGTCAATGGCCTCAGCGACATAGGTCTGTCCCTGATACTTTTCCAGATCATCTCCAAAAGCATGTTTCAGGGATTCCAAAGCGACCGTGAGTTGATCATCATCAGGTTCGCGGGTAGTAATGTTTTGAAGCCATATTCCTGGTGCAGCCAGGGCTCTCACCCAGGCAATATGACGATATTTAGAACTTAGCTTCAGGACTTCATATGATACACCAGCCACGAATGGAATCAGCGGCAGATGGGTTAGCAGACGTACTTGCAGGTTCATTTCACCCACAAACAATTTCACCACACTATCAATGATGGCAAACACAATGATGGATGAAATCAACACAATAAATATAAAGCTAGTTCCACATCTGGGATGCTGTGTCTGAAAGGGTCTGGCAGATTCAAGATCCAGATTCTCGCCTGCTTCAAAGGTGTAAACTGTCTTATGCTCAGCACCATGATACTGAAAAAGACGTTTCACATCATCCAGGAGTGAAATCCCCCAGAGATAAGCGAGGAACAGTGCAATCCTGATAATTCCAGAAACCACATTAAAGGTGAAAGCAGTCTCCGAAAGGTTAAGCAGATTTCCAGTTACAAAGAGCGGGGTAACAAAGAACAACCCCAGTCCAATGCTCAAAGCCAGCAAGGTCCCAAGAAAAGATAGAATCTTATCCTTAAGACTCATGTCCTCCGAGCTGTCCTCTTCATAGGCAATCTCAGCAGATTCATTCAGCGTGCCAACCCCCATTTTCATGGACTCGAACAACGCAATCATACCACGAAGTACTGGTTTCTTAAATATGGCGTATTTTTCAACCAGTGAGGTGAATTCCGTTCGCCTGGTGATAATCTCACCTTTGGGATTCCTTACTGCGATAGCATAAGCACCTGGAACACGCATCATCACACCTTCGATGATGGCCTGTCCACCTACCAGAATTGATTGTTGTGCTGTCAGAAAATACTGCAGCAGAACGCGAAAACTGCGTCTTGGCATATAATCAGCTTTGATGGTGATTTATTTAGCTTTAGCAGCTTCGCCATATTTTTTACGGAACTTGTCGATACGACCAGCTGTATCCAGCAATTTTTGTTTTCCGGTAAAATATGGGTGACACTCGTTGCAGATTTCTATGTGCAGTTCACCAACGGTGGTATAAGTCTCGAAACTATTTCCACAGGCACAAGCAACCTTGTTGAGCTCGTATTTAGGATGGATTCCTGGTTTCATTTTATGGGTACTCCCTTCATCAATTCAATTTTGCTACCGCCTCGGCAAATCTACCAAGACCGGTTTTTATCGCGTCCAGAGAGGTCGCGTAGGACAATCTAATGTGGTCCGGAGCACCGAATGCTGATCCCGGTACCACAGTAATATGAGCGATGTCCAACAAATAAATTGTTAGATCATTATCATCTTTAATTTCATAGCCATCAGCTCGTTTTCCGTACAGGTCGGAAACCTTTGGAAAGGCATAGAAGGCACCTTCAGGTCTAATACAAGATACTCCCGGCATGGCGTCAAGAGCATTCACCATATAATCACGGCGCTCCACAAACTTCGACCTCCATCCATCTAGAAATGAATGGTCTCCACTCAATGCAACCGTCGAGGCATGTTGAGCGATGGAGTTTGGACAACCCGTTGCTTGTCCCTGAAATTTCCCCATTGCCTTGGCCAACGCTTCATTTGAAGCCGTATATCCAATCCGCCAGCCAGTCATTGCATATGCCTTGGATAGGGTCTGGACTGTGATGGTCTTCTCATAAGCACCTTCAAATCCGGCAAGGCTCATATGTTCCCCATCATACACCAGGGCATCGTAGCATTCATCACTGATGATCCAGACATCATGTTCCAGACATACATCAACAATGGCTTGCAAGCTGGCCTGGTTCAAAACAGCACCACTGGGGTTAGATGGAGTATTTACAATAATACC
>JAERTH010000157.1 GCA_016844955.1 Fidelibacterota bacterium
GCTCTGGAAAGTTTGCGTCCCGTACCAGTCCATTGAATCAGGAAAGTGCAGCTTTTTAAGTCTGCTAATAAGAGTGTGATGGAATGGATCACAATCACAAGGAGCTTCAATTACTCTATTGACGTTTAACATAAGAGTGACCATAGAAACCGGACGTGAAAGATTGACTAAAAGGAAAGCTTAGAGCTGGCCAATCGATTCAAGCTCACACCTGCTTCTGCGGCTTCAATTGCTAAATTTCTATGTACATCAGGGAGAACGCGTACAACAAACTTACCGCTGAATTGCTTTTCGGCTAACGGTTCGGGTATATCCTCGCCCTCTGCTTTCATATCAGCATCGACTTCCGTCACAACCTTGCGGATCCCCTTTAAGGCCGCCTCTTGAGTTTTTGCAAGCCAGCTTAAGCTTGGAAACGCAATGCAAATATTTTTTATGGATGTTAAGCTAAGACTAGTCGAAATCTATCTCTCTAATCCTAGCTATCAATTCATCAGCGGTCCAGGGTTTCTGGATAAATCCCGTAATTCCTGTACCGCGAAACTCCCTTTTTTCATCAATACCAAGTTCACCGGTTGATAGCAAAATAGGCACCGTTCTATCCAGGGTTCTGATTTTCCTTGTGAGGGCTATCCCGGTCATCTCGGGCATAGATTGATCTGTTATAATGAGGTCGAATTTCTGAATGTTTGCCTTAAACATGGCAAGCGCTTCCTTTCCATCCTTCGACACCTCAGCATTCCAGCCCTCGCTGGTTAAAATTGCTTCTGCCGCTTCCCGTATACCGACATTATCATCGACAAACAGAACAAAACCTTTGGGATTAGACTGTTTAACAACATTCAAATGACTTGATTCATTGATCTCATCAGTGATAGGAAGCAGAATTCTGAAGGTAGTGCCCTTCCCAACCTCACTCTCGACACTAACTCGTCCCTTCATCATTTCAATAATCCCATGGATTACCGAAAGGCCAAGACCAGTACCCTCACCCGGGGGTTTGGTAGTATAAAAGGGGTCAAATACCTTTTCCAACAAATCTGCGTCAATACCACAACCAGTATCTGATATCCTTAATTCAACTTCCCCACTGGAGTTTTTCGATCTTTTATCTGCCTGTGCTATCGTCCGTTGACTCACGGTAATTGTGCCCCCAGAATCACCTATGGCATATTGTGCATTGTTAATAAGGTTAATCACAATCTGATGAATTTGTGTTCTATCGCAATAGACCCTTGGACCATTGAGGTCAACCTCTTGCTGGAGTGTTATATTCGCTGGTAAGGACGCCATTTCAAACTCGATTGCTTCTATGACAATTTCATGCAGGAATACCGACTTGATCTCAGTGTTGCGATTACGGCTAAAAGTAAGAATCTGCCTCACAATCTTTCTTGCGTGTTTGGCCTGTGATATAACTTTGAGCACATTCTGGTGAACTTCCCCTCCTTCAGGGGCTTCATTCTCGATCAATCCACCATAGAGCATAATGCCTTGAAGTATGTTATTGAACTCATGAGAAATGCCACCTATCATCGTACCCAGCGATTCAAGTTTTTGTGAACGCTGCAGCTGTGATTCTAAAAGAGCTTTCTCAGCTTCACGCTCTTTACGATTTGATATATCCTGAATGGAACCTATCATTCTGGCAGGTTTACCATCATCGTTATACTCTAGTTTCCCTAACCCGTGGACCCAGCACTCAACCCCATCTAATTCCCTTTGAATTCGGTATTCCTTATCAAATGATTCATTACTCTGAAGGACGTCCACTAAAAAATAGGACTGCATCATCTCTCTATCGCCGGGATGGACTAAATTCAGCCAGCTCGAAATATCCTTGACTGAATCCTCCTGCAATCCATAAAGAGAGTCTAACTCCAATGAACTTTCCCAGGTACCGAGCTCAATGTCCAGAATATAGGAGCCAATACCAGAAACACGTTGTGATTCCCTCAGGAGAAATTCACTATCCCTCAGTCCTTTTTCTATCAGCTTTCGCTTTGAAACATCGCGAATAAAAACGATGAACTGACCATCCCCCTGCTCGCGGTACTGGACGCTGACTTCAACCTCAAATTGACTTCCATCTTTCCGTCTATGCGCACTCTCAAATATTCCGCCACCCTCTTGTTTAAGCAACAACAGATTGTCATCAATCTCAGACTCAGATTGTAGAGCTTCAACATCCCTAATCTGCATTTTGAGCAATTCGTTTCGCTCAAAACCACTCATTTTCGCATAGGTCTCGTTTACTTCTAACAAACATCCATCCATATCGCATATCCAGAAGCCCTCGAGGGATGTTTTCAGGACACTCTGGTAACTAGCATTCACCTCATTGATTTGTTTTTCATTTGATACACGTTGACTAATATTCTGTGTTACACCTACGGCTTTAATGAGGTGGCCTTTTTCATCAAAAACAAATTCCGCTTTTTCTCTCACCCACCTGACTTCTTCACCGATCAACAGTCGATGTTCAATATCGTATGGAACTCCCTGTAGCGCTTTTTCCCACTGGTTTTTGACGTAAACCCGATCATCCGGATGAACCTTCTCAATAAAAATTTCATAGCTGACCAAACTCCCCTCAGGAACTCCAAATATCCTGCAGTTCTCATCAGTCCAAAAGAGTTGGTTTGTGGCAAGGTCCAGCTCCCATGTTCCTATTTCACCAACTTCCTGTGCTTTTTCCAGATAATATTGTTTCTCTAGAAGAAGCTTTTCAGCGGTGGCTCGTTTTTCCATACTCTTTCGAATATTTGTATATCCATAAAACAAACCCGCACAACCAATGAGGAAGATCATAGCATGTGAGAATGCTGTACTTCTATTGTGCTCAGACCTGATGCCATATAAGTTTTTCAATGGAATGGTCGAACTCAACCCTCCTCTGAGACTGCCCTCTTCATATCCCTGGTGCGCATGGCATGCTAGACAACTCTTCTCAACCATCAGCGGTAGCATATAGAAATAGTAATCTTCATCATCCAGAGTAATGATTTTACTGTAATTCTTCGCTCCCTCTTCAAAGGCTTCCAATGCTTCCAGCTCCCAAGCTGTCGCAGCATTTTCAGGACGAATGGGATGTTTGCTGGTTATATGTGCAAACTCCGAGAGCGAGTCTTCAATCAGTTTATGCATTTGGCGGATCATGAAAGCAGGATTGACGAGAGTAAGTGAATCGCCTGATGTTGTGACAATAATTTGTCGAGGGTCATGATTCAAATAGGGATTGGCTTGAGTATGCTCTGATATAGGAACATAAACACCCCGATGCGTTGCATTCCACCGCCTAAACAACAGATCTCTGACTATTGCTCCATCAGCGGTCAAATGTGCACTTTGTATCACTGCATGGCGCTCTGTTCTCCAATTCGCAAGCCACATAAAAAGGACGATAACCATCCACATCAGGATACTGAGCATCAAGTATTTATTGGTTTTTTGCATGCCATGCACCCCTAACAACTAAATTATGCCATATCATACTTATATTAGTTCAGAACATTTGGTAAAAGGTCGAAGCGATAGAGATTAATCCGCTAAAAGTTAGAAGATTAGTTCTGTTTGCCAAGTTTATTGTATATGCAATGCCACCAAATCCAACTAAACCAGAATATTTTCACCCATACCCAGACGCTATTCTATCGGTTTACGAAGGTGAGTTAATGAACTAGAAGTGAACACCCAGGACCAGGAACGAAGTTTCCTGATCAGGATTAATGATATATGCAATACTCAGATTATCCTTCTTGCCCGAAACCCCAATATTTACAGGCGCGAAATTACCATCTCTCGAGTAGAAACCATTGCCTATCCCAAGCGTTAAGACCTTATACTGCAATTCCAGGTAGGTCGAATTGTCATCGTCTCCAGATATATTCATGGCTAGAGTTGTGGAAAGTGGTCCCAATTCAGTACCCATAGCAAATTCAATGGTGTGGCTTTCTAAATCAAGAATATGATCACTTCCTGTGTATTCAGGAAAAAAATAGTCTGTGAGGATCAGGTCGACTGGCCCCAGGCTGGTCATAACATAAATATCATTTTCATTCCCACCTGGTGCACCATTTATAGCCCAGGCTCCCCATGCCCCAATCGTGACATCAGTAAATGAATATTCCAAGAAGGGTTGAATGGAGGCTGAATTCCCAAAATCACTGCCTCTCCATACGTATCTGTTAAATACATCCACACCCATGCTCATCTGTGAAAACCCGGAACTCGTTAGTACTGTAGCCAGCAACAATCCCACAATCCTTTTCATGAAACACTCCTCCATTACCTTGTGTCTATTTCTCTCATTTTACCAACATGTGAGACCATTGAATCCCCCTCCGGTACTCATGCTGGTTCTTGATTTTTTTAAAAATCGCCAATGGGCTGTCTACAATTTCTCAAGTGATCCTTTTTTGTAAGCGTTTAAGCGAGAGACCTGGAAAAAAAGCCTCTTACATGCTTCCTCCAGGGCTGACGAGCAGCCTTCCATTTTATCTGTTAGTAATTGTGAGTCACTCTTGCCATTGATTGATTGCATGAAAATAGAATCTTCCGCTTTGCCCTCTGCAGAGCGTTTCATATCTGCATTGATTTGGTTGATATTCGCTTCTGCCTCAATTGCATTCAGCACAACTCGCTCGCCCAACACCTGCACATCATTAATTAACTTACTTAACAGGTAGGTAGCATCAGTTAGACCACAATTAAGATCACTCGATAACCGCTTAGCTTGCTTGGCTTGGATCAGCAATTCTTCCATAACCTGAATAAGGTCCAAATCGTCACTTTGTCCAGACGTTGATGCTTCGATACTCATTTCCCTCTCCGTCTCTTTCCTATCAGTAGAAAATTTATTTTGAGCACCTCGGGCATTCAGGATCTCGAATGCGAGCTTGCTCCAAACCCATGATGCATCACACATTTATGCGAGGGGGCAGGAGCTAGAAACACAATATGCGGGATGGAGTGAGTCATCTCTATTTGTCAATTGCTTCAAGCGCTAACATGCTTCTTTACAATCGATCCAAGAGTCTCATAATCATGGGCAGATTCGATAAAATGCCTCCCTCTCAAGTGCCATATTATTGAAGTTCGATCTGAATGAATATCCATATGCACTGAGGCACTTTGTGCTAAAGGATTATAGGCAAACCTGATTTGATCTAATTCAATGCCTTGAGCTAAAAGTTGGTCCACCATCCTGCTAAAGCTGTTTGGGTGGACAGCAACGATCAAAAACTCCAACTTAGGCAACTCGGATAGAGTTACATCGTAGTACCGCACTCGATTGGTCAACTCGCGAACAAAATTGGTCGAGCGATCCTTTAAAAACATTTTAGTTATTCCACTCATGCCATAAACAGCATCCATGGTCGAGATATGGGCTAAATAGCCAAACCTACCCGGGTATTCAATGGCATAGGCCGTGCAGGTGGATACTCCTGTCGTCTGCAAGGTTTCGCCAGGCAATGCCTTGAACCATTCATTAACATCAACCTTACCCCCTTCGTGTGAAAGTCTGGTAACTTCAATTGGGGTATGTGTCATGTTCTTTAACTCCAGAAGGATATATTCGTTTAAATGTCTTTTATGTTTCTGATAATAATTTGTGACAACCTCAGCTTCATCAATTTCAGCGATGATGACCCAGGATGTGTTGAAGTAGTTGAACTTTTCGAATGAGCTGTAAACTTTAGCACCCCGATAGTCATAGATAACCTCCTCCCCTATTTTTTCGAAGCGTGCATGCTTCACACTTTCAGTTTCAATTTTCAATTTGAGTATTGTTTGGTCCTCAATGAACCTTGAGTCTGAGATCATTAAATCATCATTGTTCACCAGGTATACTTCCACCGTTCTACCAAACTGTTCACGATTCGTCAGAATGGTGTTTACTCGATTTATTGCACATTGAAGAATTAGCCAGCCAGAATGTTCTGACCGCTCCTCAACAGGAACGATAAAGAAGGCTGCTGATTCACCAGAGGGGTAATAGTATTCAAAGTCACTAAAATTTGTCGTATTTGATTCGGTTAAGTGTTTAGCTAATTTTGTATGCTTCAATTCACCCTGGAGTAAATTTTTCCTATAGTCAGCTTCTTGTCTTATTGAATGGAAAACGAAGCCCGAGGAATCGACCATCAGTAGGTCGTAAAAGCTACTATATTTCTCTATGAAATGTCTATCCAGCGAAGCAACAGAATTCCGATTTATGGTAGTATTCGACCGCAGTTTATTAAAGAAACCATGAATAATTTCATCATGAGCAATAGATACTGCAGATTTTTCAATGTCGCTAAAATATTTGAGTGTTTGCCGCTTCTTCTCCTCCCTTATTTTCTTTAAATAATTGAATGTATTGAAATTGATATCAATGTTATGCCTCTCGCTCATCTGGCGCACCAAAACAATTGAAATTAGCGCCACTAAAAGAACGGATAAACCCAGAGTCACGCTTTTTGAGCTTTGCAAGATACAACCTTTCTTACATCCGCTACAGGTCAATGCAACTCCTAGAAAAAAGCCTGTTATT
Organism: Fidelibacterota bacterium; assembly: GCA_016844955.1. Taxonomy (GTDB): domain Bacteria; phylum Fidelibacterota; class UBA8477; order UBA8477; family JABMPR01; genus JABMPR01. The sequence goes on from JAERTH010000157.1 coordinate 6,539, forward strand.
GACTGTCGGCAAATTGTGGAGTGTTCGCGACTAATGCATCATCGCATCTTTAAAAGATATCTATCATTTATCTGATGAAACTTATGTTTTTTGAGTCAACAGGTTTTCAACATCAAGGACAGCAATAAGAGACTCATCGGTCTTAAGAACCCCTGTGAAGTATTCGCCAGTAACCCCGGAAACATTTGAAGGAGGTGGTTCAATCATGTCTGGTTTTGCTGTAATGATGTCATCAATTCTATCTACCAGTAATCCTATATTCTCCCCTCGATCTTCCACAATCACAATGCGCATGTTTGCATGTAATTCTTCAGTCTCAATTCCGAACTTTTTTCGAAGATCAATGACCGTTACGATCTCGCCACGTAAATTGATAATGCCACGCAGATAATCTGGGGCTCCATAGGCTTTGGTAATTTCAAAATGTTTGTTGATTTCCTGAACATCAGTAGTATCCAGACCGCATGAAACATCTGCAACCTGGAAAATAGTTAACTCCTGAACAGAGCTCTGTGTTATTGCTTTCATACTATACTCGTGGCCTTCCTCACTAAAACGTTACTAATGTGTATAAATCGAGTAGCATGGTTGTCTGATCCATAATTCGCGAGGTACCCAAAATGCCTGGTTGGCTAAATGTTTTATCATCAACTTCACCCTCAGTGTCAATTGCATCCACTATTCCGGAAACCAGCATGCCTACTTCCCGACCAGAGTGTTGAAACACAATTACATAGGGGTTCTCAACGTCCTCCATCGCTCCAACCCTCGCCGTATCCTCGATTCTAAACAGCAATAAGCTGGCCCCTCGATATTTAATTGATAACTGCCCCCCCGGTGATTCTAAGTCATCCCGATGGATCTTCTCTATTCTGGAGATGAGTCCCAGGGGAATGGCAAAATATTCTGTTTTGGCATTTCTGACAACGAGGAGAGATCGAGTATGTTTACCACTCTTTATCTTCCTGGAAATAACCTGCTCTTTTGCATTATCTTTTACCGATTTGAGAGACATCAAATTGGTGATACCTACAATATCCAGAATCAATGCCGATTTTCCATCACCCAGGATAGTTGCTCCAGCGTACGCCCGTGCACCACGGAGATGGTTACCCAGTGGCTTAACAACGATCTCTTCCGAATCCAGGAGCGAATCTACAATGATTCCATAGTTCATATCCCCAGCGTTCACCACAATGATGTTCACTGCGCTACTGGCTGATGCACGCCGATCCTCACTACGGGATTGTTTATCATTCTCAAGGGCTTCTACTTCTTCCTCGGTATCCCAGGCATCCACTGATTTTGAGCGCCTATCATGGATAATTTTCCGGTTGTCTTCATGTATATTACCGGCCGAATCTTTGAATATTCTGGGCATACCCAGAACATCATGTATTCTGAGCAGTGGTAATAATTCATTCCTCAGTCGTATAACACTGGCATTGTCCACCTTCTCAATGCGGGACTTGACCTGCTCTGGCGGAACTCGCACCAATTCAACCAGATTGACCTGTGGAATAGTGAATCTTTCCTCTCCGGCAACTACAATTAGACCGGGTATGATGGCCAGAGTAAGGGGTAGCTTAATCCGGATGGTAGTCCCAACCCCAACTGTGGAGTCTAAATCAATAGTCCCTCCCAACTTGGTGAGGTTTGTATTAACCACATCCATACCAACTCCCCGACCAGAGATATCTGTCACCTCCTTTGCCAGTGAAAAGCCAGGTTTGAGAATCATTTTGACCAGTTCACCATCCGTCATTTCTTTGATTTCGCTCTCAGTGAACATTGATATGTCGACTAATTTTGCAGCAACCTTTTTGGGATCAATTCCAGCGCCATCGTCTTTGATCTCAATAATAACCTGACCGGCCTCATGGTATGCCATAAGATGAATTCTACCATGCTGCGGTTTCCCTGTTTGTTCGCGGATATCAGGCGCTTCGATACCATGATCAACAGAGTTCCGCACGAGGTGTGTCATCGGATCAGAAATTGATTCAATGATAGTTTTATCAAGTTCAACCTCTTCGCCTTCAATTTCCAACTCAATATCCTTACCCAGATCTTTGGACATGTCATGGACAATACGTTTAAATTTATTAAAGATTGTGCCAACAGGCTGCATGCGCGTATTCATGATGGACGTTTGAAGCTCAGATGTCACCAGGTCAACGCGTTGGCTTGCTCTCTCAATCATCGCATAGTCTTTGCTGCCAATTGATTGCATTAATTGATTACGTGTGAGCACCAATTCACCTGCCAGGGTCATCAATTCGTCCAGGACTGCAATATTTACTCTCAGGCTACTTGGTTTCACACCCGAAGCAGGGTGCTTTTTGCTATCTGATTCAGGTGTGGCAATGCTTTGCTGGGTACTCATTTTTAATGTTCCTGTTTTTTTCAGAATTAAAGCAAAGGTGTAATAAACCGCTTCTCCCATTGGAAATCATTGTACCAGGGCAGTCGTAGGATTTTGATGAGGGGGCACATGGCCACGTGCAGCAACCTGATGTGCCCCGAGGATACAAAACTTACTAATCTCTGATCAGCTATTTAATCGATCCGCCACATTCTTTAACTGATCACCTGTTGTGGTAATCAAGGTGGTGGAATCCTTCAAATCACTTCCTGATTGTTTAATAGTCCCAATGTCAGTATTTACGTTGGCAATATTTGAGGCAACATCTCGAGCTGCCGTTGCAGCTTCCCCAACATTATTCACGACGTCTGTCATACCGCTGGTGGCTAACCCAATATTACTGGCAATATCCTGCGTGGTGACATTTTGCTCTTCAACGGCCGTGGCAATGGTATTTACAATGGTGTTAACCTTGTCAATCACAGAACTTATCGATGATATCTCATTCACAGTACCATCAGTTTCCTTTTGTATCGCCTCTATTTTGTTGCTTATGTCTTCTGTGGCTGTGTTGGTCTGGCTGGCTAATTCCTTGACCTCGTTGGCGACTACAGCGAACCCCTTACCTGCTTCTCCTGCACGGGCTGCTTCAATGGTGGCATTCAAGGCCAACAGCTTGGTTTGTTCAGCGATTTCGATGATGGTATCTGTAACTTTACTGATCTCTGAGGCAGCAACTCCCAGATTATCCACCCTGCCCGAGGCAAGCCCAACACTTTGGACAGCCTCAGCGGTTACTTCTCTGGCTTGCTCTGCATTCTGGGCAATCTCACTGACTGTTGAGGTCATTTCCTCAGTAGCCCCAGCCACTGAGTTCATGTTGTCCTGGGAAGTCCTTGAGGACTCAGCTATGGAGTCCATATTAGCACTCATTTGCTCAGATGCTGCGGCGACCATCCCAGACATTTCTGCAATGCTAGCAGATTTTTCTGATATATCTTGGGTGATTGATGATAATTGTGTAGCAGCTGCCCCCAGGTCATTAGTGCTTCCCTGCACTTGTCCCTGGAGCACCTTCTGCTCCTCAGCCTGTTCAGCTAATTTTCCAACGAAAGTATCAAACCATTTTGCCAGCTCGCCTATCTCATCTTTAGAATCCAACGCCAGTCGCGCCGTCAAATCACCCTCGCCAGTAGCAATGTCTTTTAACATATAAACAACTTGTTTTATCGGGTTTGTAATGGTTCCAGCAATAAAATAGGCCGCAATGGCAATAATAATCGCCGCAATCAGGACCGTAACTATAGTTGTGCTCCTTAGTGCAAGTGCTGCACCATAAGCTTCTGCTTTATCGATCTCTGCGACGAGGACCCAATTTTGATCTGGAAGGTAGATGCTCATTCCTACCACTGGTACCCCTCCTAGCTTGGATGAGTAATCTCGTCCCTGCTGCTTGGCCTCGCTCTCAGAAGTATAATCTCCATACAGACCATCAAACTCGCCCTTTTTATTGAAAGCTTCTTCAACACCAAGGGTTTTTACCTGTACCTTGAGCAGGGTTTCATCCTGGGATAGTCTTGAATTGCTTCTAAACATGAAATCCGATCCGACCAGGTAGGTTTCACCCGTCTCACCCATACCAGAAGCTTCCTGCATGATTCCATCAATTTTATCCTGAGGTAGCTGGACAGCGACAATACCAAGTACCTCACCATTTTCTCCTTTGATGGGGGCACCTGCAAACATTGCTGGGGCACCATTGGATGGTGCGTAGGGCTTGGTGTCTGTTATGACAAAATTCTTCCCTGATTGAATACCATTCCAGACTGCGGCAAGCTCAGAATCCTTATATTGACCGGCACTCAGGTTTGTACCGAGATCACCTTCCTTGGCATAGGAATACATGACATGACCATGTGGTTCACAAATGATAAAGATATCATAATAGCCATATTGTTCCGGGTATACCCTTAGTAAGCGGTGAACTTCCTCATAAAGGTCATCATACCTTACGGTAACCTGTCTTTTTGAGCTACTCATATCATATCTTGCTGTGGCTTGGATATCCATTTCATTGTGATACTTTATCAGATTTTGAATTGAAGTCTTGATATCATTTGTGCTAGATATGGCTGCCATGTTTGCTTCCACATCATCAAATAAAGTTTCTATTTCCGCCTTTTTAAGCATTGCCACTGCATCAAGCTTGTTCTCCGCTTCTGCTTTTAATGCTTGTGAGGCTTCAGTGTATGCTTTGATCCCCATAAATGTCAGGGGTACCAAGCCAATTAGAAGAAAAAACACTATCAGTTTCGTTCCAATTTTGTAATTGCTTAACATTTCACTTCACTCCTTTTATAGATGATTCAACATGGTTAAATAGATATTTCGTCTTTATGTTTGAGAACTTGATCAACTGCACTGATAAGCCGATGTGCTGAAATGGGTTTTTGCAAAGTTTGAGCAGCGCCAAATTTTTCTGCTAATTTAAGAAGCCCCGCGCCCTTGGTTTTCCCACCACCTGATATACAAATGATTTTACAATCCTTGTTAATTATCATTGCTTCTTGAATCAATGTCAAACCACTCTCACCCGGCATCAGAATATCCGTGATTAACAAATCTATGGTTTGATGATCAAGAATATTCAAGGCCAAATTGGTACGGGGAACTTGTAGGACTTGGTACCCTTCAAGACTCAATAATTCTGCAAATCCTGATCGGATGGCTTCGTCATCATCAACAACGAGAATAGTAAGCTGTTTTTCCTCTTTTGGTGACATTGTCAAGAACGCTCCGAAATTTTGTCTTCCATTTTCATGGACCCAATAGAGTCAATTTCAGTGCCACAATGGAATCTAATCCTAACCTACTATATATACTGCTTTTATATCGCTGACAAAACGACTGGTGATTTGTCTATCGGAAATAATTTCTGATATTATTCAGAAATTATTTCCGACTTGTGGGGATTGTGAGGATCGATGAGTGCACAGTCTCACCTCCTCAAAATGAACACTCAAAATGGATATGTTATTGAATAATACCTAGTTTTTTAAGCTTTGTGAATAGTGTTCTCGTGCTAATACCTAAGATATTTGCAACTGTGGTCTGATTGGGGCCCATCTTCCTGTAAACCTTAATGATATGATCATTTTCCAGTTCAGCTAGTGAAGCAATTGATTCATCCATTGCATTGATTTGTTTGCTCGCCCCTATAATATCAGAGGGAAAGTGATGCGGTAATAGCGCTCCGTTTCCTGCCAATAAAAAAGCTCTCTCGAGTGAGTTGAACAGCTCTCTCACATTACCTGGCCAGTGATACTGCTTCAATAAACCCAGACACTGGGGGATCTCATTGGAGAACTTCTCATGCCTACCCTTTTTCATTGCGAAATTGTCAACCAAAAGTGGAAGGTCACCCCTGCGCTTTCTTAAAGGTGGAACTGAAATTTCAAATTGATTCAATCTATAAAATAAATCCGACCTGAATTCCTTGTTTCTAATCGCATCTGAAAGATTTTTATTTGTCGATGAGATAAGTCTGAAATTGCTGGTAATATCCCGAGTACTTCCAAGCCGCCTGAACCCACCCGTTTCAATTGCACGTAACAATTTCGCCTGTAGTTCAAGCGGTGTTTCAGCGATTTCATCCAGTAGAATAGTCCCACCGTCAGCCACCTCAAACAGACCAAATTTCCTCGAAACAGCACCAGAGAATGCACCTTTCTCATGTCCAAAAAGTTCTGACTCCAAAAGATCAGACGGAATGGATGCACAGTTAATCGCTACAAACATTTGATCCCTGCGAAGACTTAGGTCGTGAACAGCCCTGGCAACTAACTCTTTTCCAACACCACTTTCCCCTGTAATGAGAACAGAAAGATCCACAGGGGCGACTTGGGCAATCTCATTTTTTACCCGCTTCATCTCAGACGACTGACCTACGATGGCAGGTGATTTATTCCGCATCACCTCCTGCCGCACCATCTCAGAACGTTTATTATGTTCAAACAGTTGAATATTCCGTTCAAGCATGATCAGAATGTCATCATAATTTAAAGGTTTAATCAGGTAATCCTGCGCTCCAGCTTTAATCGCTGTAATTGCTCCCTGCATGGAAGAATAGCCGGTCATCATGATTACAATAGTTTCCGGACTTATCGATTTGATTTTCTCAAGCAACTCAATGCCGCTCATACCTGGCATCATGATGTCTGAGATAACTAAGGGAAATGTTTGCTTCGATATTTTGTTCAGAGCTTCCTGCGCACTTGCTGCTGTGCTAACTGTATAGCCTTCACTAGCGATTATTTCTTCTACTCCAGAGCAAACCCCAAAATCATCATCAACCACAAGTATAGGATAGTCCTTGGTATTCATCCCCATCATTCACTTTGCTCCAGGCTTAAAGCTACAATTTCATTTATCAGATCAATTTCAAACCAGGGTTTCATTAAAGTCCTGATTCCCAATTCTTTACACTCCGCTTCAATCGCTTCATCCAGATTTCCGGACATGAGGATGATTGGAATATGTGGCAGCATTTCTAGTGCTTCTCGTGAAAATTTTAACCCTGAAATTTTGGGCATTGCAAGATCAGTAATGATTAAATCAATTTTCTCAAAATTGTCGTGCAACAACGTTATTGCTTCTGCTCCTGAACGGCCTGTGATCACAACAAAACCGTGATCCTTGAGTATGACCCGAGTTATTTCCAAGATATCTGGGTCGTCTTCAACGAGCAACACAGATTTTGACCACCTGTGTTTTTGATCCTGAGTGGTTTTTGTCGCAATATCTATCTCCTCACCATCTGTGGAAGTGGGGAATAGCAATGTGAATGTGGTTCCCACACCGGCTTGACTCGATACATGGATTTCCCCATTCATTTCCTTTATAATTCCATGGATAACGGATAAGCCAAGTCCGGTCCCCTCACCAACCTGCTTCGTAGTAAAGAAGGGATCAAAAACCCTGCTAGCGACTTCCTCACTCATACCCATTCCGTTGTCACTTACAATTAACTCAATTAAGGAGGATCTTCCAGGGTAGGCACCAAACCTCTCAGGTCTTTTTGATAAGCGAACGCTTTGCAGTGAAATTTTCACAATTCCACTCGCATTTCCTATGGCCTGCGATGCATTATTACACAGGTTTAGGACTATTTGCTGGATCTGTACTGGATCACCAGTGATGTTCGCGACGCTCATATCAATGTTTGCATCAATTTGGATGGTTGCAGGAAAAATTGAGCGTAACATTTGTATGGTTTCGGAAAGCACATCCTGGATTTTGAACGGAATTGATTTCACCTCATTCTCTCTGCTAAAGGTGAGAATACTTTTAACAAGCTCACGCGCATGATTTCCGGCATTTAATATGTGTCGTATGTTATTATTAAGCTTTGAATCATCTGGAAGTTGCCGCTGAACTATTTCTGCGTGAAGTAATTGGGTTTGCAATATGTTATTAAAATCATGGGCAATACCACCTGCCATGGTGCCTATGGCCTCGAGTTTTTGTGACTGACGAAGCTGGTCTTCCAGTTCCTGACGTTTAATTTCTGCGTTTTTTCTATTGGATATGTCACGCACAAATGCAGCAATTTCCAAGTCATCCAGGTTGTCAGAGTCATCCAGGCGGAAGGCCTGTATCTCAACGGGAAAGCGGGTTCCGTCTTTGCGAATATATTCCTTCTCATACAGGTCCGTATATCCACGCTCCATGAGTTGGGTACCATGATGTTTGAGTTCCCAATCAAGCCACCTGGTGGGGGTAAGCTTCCGCCAGGATATTTTCATTATCTCTTCGTCAGTATAACCAAGCATCTTGGTAAAAGCGGGATTTGGATTGAGTATTTCTCCATTGCCCTTACTAATTACGTAACCATCTCTAGACAGGTTGAATAACTTGCTAAAATTGTCCTCTGCCTCCTTGCGTTTCGTTATATCATGAATGATTGAAAAGAGCGCGAGATTCTTATTATGTGAAACGGGTGATGAATGTACTTCTACGATGCGCTTTTCTCCATCAGCCAGGCGATGTGGAAATACAAAGTAGCTCTGTTCCTCCTTTAGTGCTCTACGGCGTTCCGCTGCAATTTGGCTTGACGATAACATGTTTATATTTTCAATGTTCATCCCGCAAAGTTGTGTTTTTTCATACCCATAGAATTTTATGGCAGCCCTATTGGCGTCGATAATCTGACCGCTTTCGGGTTCGATTAGCAGCATGACTGCATCATGATTCGAAAACATCTGGCGAAACCGCTCCTCACTCGCTTTCAATGCTTCTTCCGCCTGTTTGCGCTCAGTGATATCTTCTTTGATGGCAACGTATTGAATGATCTTACCTGATTCATCATGAATTGGAGATATACTGGCAGACTCCCAGTATAGCTTACCGTTTTTCTTTTTATTATAAAATTCACCTGTCCAAATATTCCCAGAAGTAATGGTAGACCACAGATCCTTGTAATAGCTTTTGGGTTGCTTACCCGATTTAAGAACTTTTGGATTCTGACCAATAACCTCATCCCGACTATAGCCCGTCACTTCCATGAATTTTGGATTTACATATTCAATGCTTCCACTTGTATCGGTTATTATAATTGACGTGGGACTCTGTTCAACTGCGGCGGATAATTTGTTGAGATTTTTTTCAATCTGCTTACGTTCTGAAATCTCAGATGCAAGGGATTCTAAACTCACATTCAGTTTGCGTCTATCGCTATAAAAGACTAATCCTGTAAGAATGCTCAAAAGGATAACTGTTGTCAACAGCGCTACCTGAATCACTTTAAATCTGGACAATTTATTGACAATTAGCGTATTCAAATCTGTCTCTATCGCATCAGTCCGGGTTATTAAATCCTTAAAGACCAGATCATAACGCTGGTCCATGAGAGTACCAGATAGAGAGCTTATTCTTTCATCCAGTCTCAGCTGCGTCATCTGACGGAACTTTGAGATCCTTTCGCGAATAGCAACTATACTCAGACGCATCTCATCATCACTCACAGGGAGAAATGTTCCTTCTGAGTTTTGCCCCCCTTCAAGCATGACCCCGGCATACCAATCTGCCATGTCAAGATGCTCCCAGACAACTTGAATATCCTCATACTGGTCGCCATTTATGAACTCCTCAAACCACAGATGAGCCATAGTCAGCTCCAGCTTGATTTCCATGGTCGCATCAATTAGAGGTGTGTATTTTTGGGGCATACTCACACCCAACTCGAATGTATAGAATAGTAAACTAATCAAAGTGGCACCACTAAAGCCTGCTAACCAAATTTTCGACTTAAAAATACGATTCTTACTAATACGCATATCTGTGAGGCCTTGTCCGTTGCATTTTGTACTGTTTTAGAGAACGAAAGACATCAGGACTACAGCTATTTCATTATTCTCACTTCTTTGAACCATCATCCTAGATATCCTATCTAATATATTATCATTATTTTACGCAGTAATTTTCACTCATCATCTGAAGCATCTTGAGACGACCCAATCTACTCCATTACACACGAATATTGTAGTTAATTTGTAGTTGACGCTAAGTTAAAAACAAACCCCTCGTAAATCTATGAATTACAAGGGGTTTAGATGGTGGGCCCACAGGGACTTGAACCCCGAACCGACGGATTATGAGCCCTAGGCTACTCGTTGTTTTTATTGGATTTGCGAGAGGGGTGTGAAAAGTGACTAGTGCAAAAAAGCCCCTGAGTTTTTAGGTCAGGGGCTAATAAGGGCAACGTGTGATTCAGGATTACTTGATCAGAATCGCTTTTTGGAATAGTTGATAATGTGGGCTCTTTAAACTTATGAGGTAAACACCTGCTGAAACATCTTCACCATTTTGATTTCTACCGCCCCATACAACTTCGTGGAATCCAATTTCTGCTTCACCTTGCTCATTACTCCAAATTTCATGTCCCATGAGATTGTAAATATATATAGTTAAATTTGCCTTTTGCAACACCTCAAAGCTTATGGTTGTACTTGGATTGAATGGGTTTGGATAAATCGAACTAAGCTTGAAGGAACGTGGAGTCAGATTACTTTCATCGGCAATGCATAAAACAGAAAGAGTATTATGACTTGTGACCTTACCCTTATAATCGACATCTGAAAGTCGATACTCATAAGTCAATCCCGGTTGGACTGCCTTATCGGTATAGTTATACTCATTGTAGGCTGAAGTAGATCCATGACCACCCATTGATTCATCTGTCACATAGCTTGCTAACTCCCGCCAGTCAGACTTTGAGCCATTGCTGTTATCACGGCGCTCGATGATAAAACCAAGGTTCTCTAATTCTGAATCTGTCGTCCAGGATAGTGCGACATGGTCACTTTTGGATTTAACAGTAAAGGTGCTAAGGTTTACCGGCAGTGAAAAGTCTGTACCGCCAGATTGAACTCTAACTGGGATATTACTGTTACTGGTTGAACCAACTCCGAGTTGTCCAGATGTCCCCAATCCCCAACTATAGACAGCACCATCAGAGCCTAGAGCCAAACAGTGGGATGAACCCCCAGCAATATCATTCACAATATCTCCTGCAAGAACACCTGATACATCAACGGCTACAGCTGTGGTTCTTTTCGTATAAGAAGCATCACCCAGGTTTCCAGAGCCGTTAAGACCCCAAGAATAAACCTTACCATCTGAATCGAGTGCAATTGAATGGTAACGCCCAGTTGAGATTGTGTTGATGCTTTTGCCCGAAAGCACACCTGTCATGTTGACAGTGATCGCAACCGAGTCTGCAGCATAGGTTCCGTTGCCTAATTGTCCATCATTATTTGCGCCCCAAGAAAATAGACTACCAGCATTATCCAGAATCAGACAGTGTGAATTTCCAGCGGTAATGGCTGTAATGGTCTTACCTGATAATACCCCACTTGTGTTCACGGCAACTGGGACATTGCTGTCTGTGGTGCTGTTGTTGCCTAACTGCCCACTAGCATTGTAACCCCAGGTATACACCTTGCCATCAGAATCAAGTGCAACGGAAAAATAGAAACCTATTGCGATTGCGGTGATTGTTTTAGTAGACAAGATACCAGAAGTAGATACTGCTACGGGTATTTCACTTTCTGAATTACTCCCATCGCCCAGCTGACCGGAGGTGTTATCGCCCCAGGCATAAACTTTCCCATCTGAGTCTAACGCTAAAGTGTGGTCGACCCCGGCAGCAATGGCCGTAATCGTTTTCCCATTCAAGACACCGGAGGTGTTTACGGTAACTGGAACACTTGATGATGTTGTGCTATTATCTCCTAGTTGCCCGTTTGTATTGTCGCCCCAGGCATATAATTTCCCATCAGAATCCAAAGCCACTGAATGATACCAACCAGCAGAAACATCAGTAATGCTTTTCCCATTCAAGACCCCGGATGTATAAACTGGTACTGGCGTAGTTCGTTGGGTTTCACTATTATCACCAAGTTGACCGGAAGTGTTATTACCCCAAGAGTAGAGTGTGCCATCAGAGTGTATAGATACGTTGTGGTAGCCAAGATTAGTGGAGATAACCATTTCACCTGCCCAACAAGAGAATGATGTGCCAAAAATAGTGAGCAATAATGGGAAAACAACTTTGGTGCCGTTTTTTGTAAAAAACATATAGTGATTACCCCTCATAAATTATTTGGACTAATAATATTGCGTGTTTGTCATAAGGTAAGCTAAAGTTCATCTTAAGTAACCTAAGAAGATAGCTGAATAATTTAAAGGTTAATTAGCTAAATAAAACCGCACTACATATCACTTTACGTTATTGTCTGGACTTCCCCTGGTTAGTAGACACCTGTTAAGGTAAATTCTCCCATCGTTAATGTACATTAATGTCTAGTTGTAGTTATTATGTGGCAATTCCTTACTTTCAGAAATATCATCTTGATCACCCGTTTGTGATCGCTTTCCTTAATCAGGATTGATATTTTGATTCATTCGAAAAAGGTTTCCTGGATCATAGGTGCGTTTTATCTGGACCAGACGATCCCACACTTCTTTTGTGTATGCATCCTTAACACGGGCGGACCCTTCATCGCTTAGAAAATTCACATACACACCTTCAGCATAGGGTTCTGTTGAACTGTGAAACTTTCTTGCCCATGCTATACACTTCTCATCGTCAGATTTGGCTTCCCAGCGTGTATGGATGTTCAAAACAAAGGGTGTCTTGCGATGGGCGAAAGCAGTCTCATCCGCAGGGACCTTACTGGGAGCGCCCTCCATGTGTGGAATGAAAACTTCGCATGCATCTGAGGGCATGTTTCCGGCAAAGTCCAAAATCTGATCCAGACATTCGTCGGATAGCTCCTTGATGTGGTGAGACTTCCAATAGTTTCTAGCACCATGATCATTTAGGGCATCAAAACCGGCTTGCCAGTCCACCCAGGGGTTCATGCCAATGGCTTCTCCGTGGGATTCCGTTGCTTCGCGAATTGGTTTTATCAACTCTGCGCCTTTGTCTGGATCACCTAGCCACACAAAGGGGATTGCCACAACCATTTTACCATGGACCTCTTCAGACAAGAAGGGAAGTGGTGGAGCATGACGAATGACCATCCAGACCGTCATTTCATCTGGAAGCGTTCGGACATACTCTCTGTGAAACTGAATATATTCCCTGGCATTCTCAAATTTTTTGATGATCATTCCAGAGTAAACGTCATTCCCGATGGGTGCACATCGAAAGAGAAAGGATGTTACAATACCGAAGTTACCACCTCCACCTCGGATACCCCAAAAAAGGTCTGGATTGTCACTGGGACTGGCCGTGAGGAGGTCACCATTGGCGGTTACGACTTCAGCGGATAGCAAATTATCAATGGATAGACCCTGGCTCCGACTTATCCAGCCAAATCCTCCACCAAGGGTCAGTCCCCCTACTCCTGTATGGGATACGATACCTCCAGAGAGAGCTAATCCGTGAAGCTGAGTTTCATGATCCGCATCTCCCAGAAGCGCACCACCATCAACTCGGGCTGTCAAGGCCTGGGGATCTACATTGACCCGGCGCATGAGAGAGAGGTCGATCATCATTCCATCATCACAAACTGCGTTCCCCGCTGAGTTATGACCACCGCCTTTAACTGCTATCAGCAGCTTATGGGATCTGGCAAAATTAACTGCACTGATTACATCACTTGTACTTATACAGCGAGCAATGATGGCGGGTTTCCGATCAAACATGCCGTTCCATATTTCCCTCGCCTCATTATAACTGGTATCTCCAGGTAGTAGAATTTCCCCTCTGAACCTATCAATCAGATTTTGTACATGATCTGTATTTAATGTTGTCAATTTGTGCCTCCAATTATCCCTTAAAAAGTTTATCTATCAACATCACCCATTTGACGTTCTGAGTAACAAAACAGTTGTATTTATTGATCCTGTCGAGTGAATGAATATATACCTGATACTTTTTATCCCAAATTATATCTTGGTAAAGTGACTGTCAGGTTGTTGTTGAATAAATTTGTGGATGACAACACAGGGAGTTGCCGTTCACTTCGTTCCGGCTCTACTACGCTGGCTGCTCTCAGCACCCAGCTACGTGGTGAACCCACTCGGATTTCTTCGTGCCCTGATCCATAGTCAAAAAGAAAACCCCCGAGTTTTCTCGAGGGTTTCTTTTTAACTGTGGGCCCACAGGGACTTGAACCCCGAACCGACGGATTATGAGATCGTCGTTACATCCATAAATGTATTAATATAATATCATTATTATCAGTACTTTATTAGTATTTTACTGATACATATATATAGTGTGTAGTTGTGAGTGTAGTTGTTTTTATTTCCATTTTCAACTATATTGAACCCATGTCGAGTATATATAAGAGGAACGGTTATTGGGTCTACCAAGTTTATGTCAAAGACCCTATCACTGGGTATGTAAGAAGGAAGTACAAATCTCTAGACCTTCCTAAGAACCTTTCGAAAAATGAAATTGAACGAATAAAGGTTGATCTCGACAAAGAATTCAAAGATCAGAAGGTGAAGGAGACCCTCTCCCCCTCCCTCTATCTTTCCTCCTCAATTCAGTTGTATCTCTCCCAAAAGGAAATCGAGGTTGATCAGAATCGAAGAAGTCCCAACACACTACGAACTGACAAGAACAGTCTATCCATCTTTGAGGAGTTCATCAAAGATCATTATGGTGATATTGATATAAAGAAGATCACAAGAAAACATATTTTTCGATGGAAAGAACAACGATACACTGAGGTTAATTCCCCCACAACGATTTCAGTAAACATGAGAACAGTTCGGTCATTTTTCTCATACATGGTGAAGACTGAAAGAATCACTTCTAATCCATTTGAAGGGGTTGATATACCAACTCCAAGACGTAGAAAAGAAGAGAACATCACTGAAATTTTTGACAAACTCTATGGTATAATTAAGGAAGAGATTGGAAGACGGAAGAAGGGAAAACCGAGAAAAAGGGAACGAAAACCAAACAATGAAAAAGAAGGTCTTGAGTGGTTCTATGACAATCATTGGTTCGTTCATCACCTTTGGATAATGTTGAATACAGGAATGAGGAGTGGTGAGGTCTCTCTCATTAAATGGAAGAAGGGAAAGATGGATGTAGGAGATGAACATTCGAGAAGTTATGTGTATTTATCAAATGACCTTGACACCATCACAATCTATTTCAAAAGACGGAAAAGGGAGATACCCGTCCCCCCACCTATGATGGATAGTCTTAAAGTTCTTCCAAAAATCAAAAAGATTCGAAAGAACCACCCCACCTATTTATTTGAGAACAATCTCACTGGAAAACCCCACTCAGTAACGACAGTTGGAAAATTATTCAAGAAACTGATACACGACCTGAACGAAAAAGATGAAAACTTGAATTTAGATGAAGACCATACCCCTCACTCTGTTAGACATGGTTATATTTCACATCTAATACGAAATGGTGGTTCTATTTTCAACGTATCAAGAATTGTAGGACACTCAACTGAACAAATAACAGAGATGATCTATACCCATACAAAACCTACCGATGTCTCAGACACTATGGACATCTTGTATAAAGATTAGATCGATATGGTCACACCACGAGGGATGACATGGTGGATTCGTTTAAATCACTTCCAAGTAGAAACTAATCCTCATCATCCAAAGGGAGGATTTCCTTCAACGTAATTTTCCTTTGATTGAACCCATGAGGGTCGTCAAGAATTAGTCCTGTAATATTGTCTTTCAATTTCCCCTTTATCCCTGAAAGAGTCAAATCACCTTCCCAATTTGACCTTGGGTTTAAGTACTTTTTATCTCCAAAATATTTGGACATGTGTTCCCGAATTACTTCTTCCCTTCCGAGATAAATACTCTTGGGGTCTCGACCCCTTCTTTTCAAAGAGATGTTGTAATACTTGATATCCTTTTTCGTGTAACTGTTCACAGACAAGGAGAAAACGAAATTACTTCGTAGGTGGTCAATGTTACCATTCATGTAGGTTAGATTTTCGTACCACCCCCTCAATTCCTCTTTATCCTTTTTTATGAGGGTCAATAGTCGTTCAATCTTCTTTTCCCTCTTCACACAACGATTGTACAACCTCCTATATCCAATAAGGTTAGTTCTATCTTCTTCACCGAGTCTTTCATACTCATCCTTAGAAAACCACTTTATTAACCTGTCCTCCCTCATCCCATCTCCTTATACACAGTCATAGTTTAGATATATAGTTCTGTCCATATGATATGTCATTCAACATCTAGAAGCCAGAACTTTGTACCTTTAGTCATAATCAAGAGGGAAATGGATTCTCTGTTGAAAAAACAAAAAGAAGGAGACAGAAAATGTCAAAAAAACAAACAAAACTCAGTTCAAAACAACTCCAAGAACTCCGAGACCTCGGAATCATTGAGGAGTCTCAACTCCAACTAATGATTCAACACGATTTCATCTGTGGAAAATCAAGAAAGAAGGGAAGACGAATGATGAAGATGGATAATGGAAAGTATACACAACCAATTCTTCACTTCAGTGGAAAAGGGAAGGGTACTCCCTACTCAAAATCCATGAATGAGTTCAAGAAGGAATTTGAAGTCCTCTTGGACAAGTACACTGAATTAGTGGAGGTGTGATTATGAGTAGGAGAAATGGAAATCTATTAACCCAAAATCAAGTGAACATCCTATTTAAGAATGGAGTTCTCGATATGAATCAGATTGAAAAATGTGTTGAACTAAAGTTATTGAACAAACGACATGTGACTCAAAAAAAACGAATGATGAAGACCTCAGACGGACGATATACAGAACCCATATTGTCCTTTGTAGGGAATGGTCGAAAGACTCCTTACACCGATTTGATGAAACAATTCAAAGAGGATTTTGACACTCTCGTTGAGATGTATACTGAAGAAATGGAGGTGAACAAAGTAAAGACGAAAAACAGAAAGTCTAAAATCATTGAAATCGTATGACCGTTGGAGTTTCTTCGTGATGAACCTGAAGAAGTATTCAAGAAATCCACCCTAATCCTATCACGAGAGGAGAGTTATGGATAAGAGGAAAGGTATTGTATCCAAGAATTTATCGTGGAATCTCAAGATAATTGAACGGTTTGGGTTGTCCCCTGATAGTTATATGTGAAACAGAACAAGAATAATTGAAAACAATCAAACAGGGAGAATAGTTGATCAACGACAACTAAAATTCCCGTCCAACGACAGTTATTTTTCCCGGTTCATTTAGCTTTAGTTTCCTTTGATTTCTCCAGCCTATAACTGGGTAG
>JAERTH010000158.1 GCA_016844955.1 Fidelibacterota bacterium
TAATAATGATGGTCGCAAAATTGTGGACGAGAATTTTGTTTCCCAAACTGATACATCAATTGCTTACATCATTGATCAAGACAGTGGATCAATCAGGTTGGATACAACAATTACTTCCACGGTTTCCTCAGCATCAACTACAAAAGACCAATACACGGTTTACCTCTCTTATCCAGTATCATTTATTGGATTCAAAATGACCCCACATTTATTGGTCACCCTGGCAGATAAGGACAAGGCTGCACCAATTACATATGGATTTGAATTTAAGCTCCCCAAAGTCGCTGGATTCGGACTTTCCGCATTTGGGGGATTAACTAACCAGGCTGTTTCAGATTCGCTCACAAATTTAGTTGCGTACAATGGCTGGATTGCCCGCGTGAAAATGGTGGGAAAATTGGGTCCCGGAACATTGGTAGCCTGGTATGATCAGGCCATCACAACGCCAGATGTAACTGATGCAGTTGATAGTAAATTCTCATATCTCTGGTTATCATATTCCTATACCATGCACAAGTCCGATTGGGGTTCCCTGGTATTTGCTCCAACATATCGACTCTATTCCCACCAAATTGAAGGCAGTCGAGACTATACCAGAGCAAAGATTGAGTTAACCACTGAGATTAAGTTTAAGTAGTAACTTTAGCCCCCGACTTCAGTCGGGGGTTTTTAATAACCACTCACCCCAATAGATAACCATTTGGCGACGGAAGCGTAACCTTCCCGAAAAAATTTGGTGTTCCCCATCTCAAATGATAGGTTAATACCCTATTAAAATTGTCATGATTGAAAGGAATAAGGTAATGCTTAAGATGAGTAGACGAGATTTCGTAAAGGTCACCGGCACTGGTCTGGCACTGGCAACCCTTCCCGGATTCATCCGTACGGGTTTTGCAGGTGTTGGAACAGGTGACAATCCCTACAATTTCTATTTCCAACGTTTTGGGATAGATGAAGATATGATTCGGAAAGTGATGGCAGAAGCCCTCCACTATGGTGGTGATTATTGCGATCTTTTCTTTCAGAATGAATTGAGCAATTCTATCCGACTTCAGGATAATATCGTGAATTCAGCCAGTACCAATGTCACCCTGGGTGTTGGCATCCGGGTCCTGAATGGCAACCAAACTGGCTACTCATTTACTGAGGATATTTCATTAGCCAGCATGAAAGCTGCAGCCCGCACGGCTGCTGGAATTGCTTCAGGTTCTCCCAAAGCTGCTCCCAAATCTTTCAATGCCACCAAGCTGATGAATTACTACGATACCAAGGTGAGTTACGAAGACGTTGGTGTCAAAGATAAGGTTGGCATGCTCCAGGCCATCAATGACGATGTCTTTAAAGAAGACCCCCGTGTTGTTAAAGCCAGCGTCAATTTCAGTGATAGTGAAAAATATATCCTCGTAGTGAATTCTGAAGGTGGTATTGCCTCAGATTACCAGCCCATGCTAAGAATTTCTGTCGGCTGTACAGCAGAGGAAGATGGTCGTAAGGAGAATAATTATTTTGATTACTCCGCCCGTGATGATATCAATTTTCTTACTGAGGATAAACTAAAACGACTTCCTCGTGAGGCTGTGGCGCGTACCGTAAAACTATTTGAAGCTCAGACCCCACCAGCAGGTGAATTTCCAGTTGTGCTCTCAGCAGGTAGTGCTGGTATCCTTCTCCATGAAGCGATTGGTCATGGTATGGAAGCTGACTTCAATCGTCAGGGTATCTCAGTATACTCAGAAAAAATGAATAAGAAGATTGCCGAGGATTTTGTCACTATCATAGATAATGGCACCAATCCTCATATCAGAGGCTCCATCAATGTAGATGATGAAGGTATCCCTTCAGAAGAAACCGTGCTGGTAGAGGATGGCGTGCTCAGAACCTATATCCATGACCGTATTTCAGCCAAGCATTACGGTGTGAAACCTACAGGTAGCGGTCGTCGTGAATCCTTCAAACACTATCCCATGCCTCGCATGCGCAATACTTACATGCGAAGCGGTCCTCATGAATTTGATGAGATGATAGCTTCAGTGGACTATGGTATTCTTGCTGATCAGTTCACAAATGGTCAAGTCAATATTGGACCTGGTGATTTTACATTTTATGTCAAATCAGGTTCATTAATTGAGAACGGCAAAATCACGGCTCCTATCAAGGATGTAAATATTATCGGAAATGGTCCTGAAGTTCTGTCAAAGGTCACCATGGTAGCCAATGATATGAAGATGGCTGAAGGTGGTTGGACCTGTGGTAAGAATGGTCAGGGAGTCCCAGTTTCACAAGGAATGCCCAGCGTGTTGGTTTCATCCATCACAGTGGGAGGTAGAGGTTAATTATGGAAAAAAATGTCTATTTAGATCTAGGTTACTGGGTACAGAAAAAGGCCAAGCAATTAGGTGCCTCACAATCAGCTCTTGGAATCAATCACAGCAGATCTGTCTCTGTGGATTATCGGGATGGCAAGGTTGAAACGCTGAAGGAATCAACCCAACAGTCCATGTGGATTGAGGTGTTTGCTGGGGGCCGGTACTCAAGTCATTCTACCAATGACCTCCGCAAGGATTCCCTTGAGAAGTTTCTCACCAATGCTGTTGATTTGACCGGTTTCCTGGAAAAGGATGAATATCGCAAGTTGGCAGACCCTGAACTTTACAAGGGTCAGTCCAAAGTTGATCTGGATTTGAATGATTCAGGCCAGGGTGATATCACCGCTGAAGAGCGTCAGGATCGAGCCAAGGAACTGGGTGCTTATCTGGAAGGTAAGGATGAGCGGATCATTTCTGTGGCTTCTGGTTTTTATGATACTCACAGTGAATCCTATCAACTGACTTCAAATGGTTTTGAGGGTCAGAAGGAATCGACTTCATTTACCCATGGTGTTTCTGTTTCCCTTCAAGGTGAAGGCGATAAAAAACCGGAAGGCTGGCGCTACTATCGTGCCCGTCATTTGAATGACCTGGTAGGTGCAAAGCAGACTGCCAATGAAGCCCTGGCGAGAACCCAGGATAGAGTTGGTGCTGAGAAAATTGCCTCTGAAACTATGCCACTTCTTCTGGAAAACTCAAACGCCGCAGGATTATTCTGGCGGTTGATGGGTCCTCTGAGAGCATCCTCAATCCAGCAGAAAAACTCATTCCTGGCAGATCGGAAAGGTGATAAAGTGGGGTCAGACTTATTGACCATCACAGATGAGCCCTCAATCGTTCGTGGACTGGGAAGTCGTTATTATGATGGTGATGGACTGGCTGCCAAGACGATGCCTATCTTCACTAATGGTGTGCTGAATAATTACTATACTGATGTCTATTATGGCAACAAATTGGGTTGGACACCGAATGCTGGAGGTTCATCTAACTTGATTGTGAAACCTGGTATGAGATCAGGTGCTGAAATCGAGGCCAGTTTGGATCGCGCCATTTTAGTCACCAATTGGTTAGGTGGTAATGCCAACGGTACCACTGGTGATTTCTCACTTGGTGTAGCTGGTTGGTTGATCGAGAATGGCAAAAGGGTCAAATCAATTACTGAGATGAACATCTCAGGTAATTATAATGATCTATTGGCCAATCTCATTGAAGTTGGCAATGATCCCTGGATCCATTCATCTTTCAGAACACCTACCATGGTGTTTGATAAGGTGAGTTTCTCAGGATCATAATCAGAAAACTGAAACCGCTAATTTCGCTAATGGTGCGAATGTTTTAACCTCTGGTTTCATGGATATCATTAAATGCAAAATGCCTCGGAAATATCGGGGCATTTTCAATTTACAGCGTGCAGTAATGGAAAATCCAACCAATTCCCGGTGGAGTATCACGAACACTCACTGATGCCAAAGTTTTATTGACACAGGTGGGTTTTGGATTAGTCCATTGCATTCGGTAGCAAAAACTCATCATAATTGTCTGGGGTGATAGTGCGTTTCTCTTTGAGAGGGTATGCATTTAGAAATGTTTTTGAAAATTTCCCTCTTTTTCCAGGGTTCCATTTAAACTCAAATGCTGACAAATTTGCCTGACTATCCTCCTCGATAAGGTCTATTTCCTGCTGCTGAGTAGTTCTCCAAAAATAAGACAGGACATGGTTCTCTCTAGCCCCGTGCATTTTAATACGCTCAGCTATGCAGTAATTTTCCCATAGGGCTCCCACATCCGCTCTCGAATAAATTGGGGAAAAATTATTGATCACCGCATTGCGTAGCCCATTATCGAAGAAGTAGAATTTGCGTCCCTTTTTAATCTCGTTTCGGATATTTCGATTTAAGGCAGGAAGACGAAAAATGATAAAAGCTTTTTCCAGCAGGTAGAGGTATTTCTCAATGGTTAGTCGGTCAGCTCCAACCAAGCGTGCAATTTCAGTTGTGGATACTTCGGAACCGATTTGAAGTGCCAGCGCTTTTGTAATATTTTCCAATAAATCAGGGCGAGCAACACCAGGAGCTCTCTCCAAATCACGATATAAGTATGAACCAGCGAGTAATTTTAATGATTCTATTTGAGCATTGGGATTAATAATGATGTCAGGATAAGTTCCAAATATTAATCTCTCATTCAGTCGTCTCTTTTCTGTGAGAAGGTCACTATGATCTCGGAGCTCTTGAAATGATAGGGGATACATATTCCATTGCCAGGCGCGCCCGGTCAATGGCTCCTGAATGGTTTGTAATAACTCAAAAGACGAAGATCCAGTGGCAATGACTTGCACATGCTTGATGCGATCTACACAAATTTTGATAACTAAACCTATATCAGGAATCCTTTGTGCTTCATCTATGAACAGGATTTTATTGTCCCCGATGAGCCTAATGAGTGAGTCCACGTTTACATCTGTCAGGAGTGAACGAACATCGGCGTCATCTCCGTTAAGGCTAAGGACGTCACTCCTGGAATCCAGGACCAAATCATTTATGAGAGTGGTCTTACCAACTTGCCGAGCCCCGAGGACAATTATCGCTTTTCCCCCAAACATCTTTCTCTGAATTGAATTTACCATACTGCGTTGAATCATGATTACCATCCTGATTTATTATATTACCATAGTAATATATGATAAGAATATCATAAAAACATAATAATATGATAAATGAATAAATCTAATCCATTCGATTCATAACAACTGCTATCACTATATGACATAATGTACTATAAAATTAATATTATATTAAATTATTCCCTTGTCAAACAAGAATTAATTTTCAACTTTACCCTTAGGCCCAATAGGCAGCAAACCACCCCCTCATACACGGTTACATCAAATCTGAATTTTATCAGATAATCCATTAATCAATTTTGGAGGAATCAGCATGCAGCGATTTCTATTTATGGCATTTGCGTCGCTTTGGCTATATCAAGCAACCTTTGCTCAAAGTGTAATTATCAATGAAATATCCCAGGGCTCTGATGGGGGGAAAGAATGGGTGGAATTACTTGTCATTGATGAGGGTGTAGATATGAGGGGCTGGGAGCTGGGGGATTTTGATGACGGGGTCTGGCATCCCATAGCAGAATTCACTTCTCACTCCCAGTGGAGCGACCTCACCAGAGGGACTATTGTTGTGATTTACAACAGTGGAGATGTAGATGGGACGATCCTTACTACCGGCGGGGAGGACACAACTTTTAGTGATAAATCCGTTCTACTTGGTGTGAATAATTCCAGCTTCTTAAATGATATTGGTCCCTGGGGAGGAAGCTCTGGTGCATTCGCAAATTCAGATGGAGATGATGCACCTGCCATCAGGAATGCAAGTGATCAAATCGTTCATGATATGGCAGTTGCTCACCCATCAGCAGCAGTCTCTAGCCCTGGATCAGCCAAAGTGAAGTACTATACGAGTAATACAGTTGGAGGTGTGACTAATGACCTCAATTGGACCGTAGCTGCCTCAACATCAGGTACACCAGGTGAAGCAAACGGTGGAGATAATTCTAATTGGGTGGATCAATCGCTCCCCGTTGAATTATCCCAATGGTTTGCTAGCTGCATACAAGGTCAAGTGAGGCTGGATTGGACAACAGATTCTGAGATCGAAAACCAGGGATTTATCATAGAACGAAAATTGGGTCGTCCAACGGAGACTAGCGAAGCATGGCTCAAAATTGCCACTTTTGCAACGAATCCGGACCTTCTCGGGCAGGGATCCACTTCATCCCAACACAATTACTCATATACTGATATGGAGGTAAAAGTTGGCGAAACCTATAACTATAGATTGTCAGATGTGGATTACCAGGGAGTTGTGACCCAACATCCTGAGATCATTATAGGTGTCAGTAAGAATGAAATGACTCAGAAACTCTCAATCTCCACCTACCCTAACCCTTCGAACTCAGGAATCCAGATTATCATTGCCGATGTGAGTCCAAATCAATCTTTTCGAGTCGATATTTTGAATATCAAAGGAGAATTTGTGAAGAATGTTTTCACTGGAAGATCACTTACAAATGTGATGGATTTGGCCTGGGATGGCATGGATTTTAGTAATAGGTCAGTACCTTCAGGTATCTATATCACAAAAGTGGCTGGCCCGAATAATTCCTACTCTCAATCCTTCACTATCTCTAAGTAACACCTGACTCCAGTCAGGTGTCATAGTAGAGGCCAGGCAAGGTATATAACGCCTCCCCTCTCACCTCACCACCTGACTTTAGTCAGGTGGAACAATCAGAAGATATCTCAAGAGTCAATCCATTAATCATTCCACAAAGGAAAAGAAAATGTCCCTACATTCCAGAACTCGCTTATTAACTCACTTAGTCTGGTCCACACATAAAAAGAAGCCACTGACTTCCCGTCCGTTGAGGATTGCATTAAACAATTATCTACGGAAGTATGCTTCAACGCATACCATCCGCCTAATCAATGCTTATGTTAATCCAGATCATGTGCATCTTCTCATAGATCTGGAGCCAACTCAGAGTGTAGCTGATACTGTTAAAATGCTGAAGGGCACATCTTCTCGATGGCTGAATCAGCAAGAATCCCTGAGAACAAAATTCTCCTGGGGAAGAGGCTACGGAGCCTTTTCGGTGAGTCAATCCCAAGCGCAGAGAGTAATCTGGTATTCCAAAATCAAGAAGAACACCATCGTGTGAGTTCATTCACAAGAGAATTCAAATCATCTCAGAATAAGCACGAGATAGATACATCGAACCGTTAAAACGGTACGATGTGAGGTAGTAGGTACACATTATCACCCGACTGAAGTCGGGTGATAATGCAAAGCCTCAGCTAAAGATATTTGCACCAAAGCACTTACCTCCACCACCTAACTTCAGTCAGGTGATCGTATGCAAGATCAAAGGAATCTCCACATTTTTCTACCACCCGAATTCATTCGGGTGATACTTCCATCTCAGGCACTCTACCTCACCAGGAATTGACAATCCTCACTTCCATTAGCCTAAGCCAGGATTATCTTGGCCATCCAAATAATAGGATGGTAAATGAAACGCATATTTTTTTCTCTTACACTAATAC
>JAERTH010000159.1 GCA_016844955.1 Fidelibacterota bacterium
TACTACAGCGACACATCGAGCAATAACATCGCCGCCTTTTCGAGGTTTTTCTTTCTATGACACTGATAAGCTATAAAATTTCTTTTCGTATGATAACGGGTAATTTCCAGAGCTTGTTTTATGTTCAGTGATGCCAGCGGCAATACTGCGGCTATCAATCTCTGTGCCTGAGGAAGTGTCAGCGCAGGACTTTTTTTTATTGTCTAACCTGAGACGAAGTAAAAAATGGAGGCTCAGGAAAACATAAGTCATATGTCTATGCCATGCCGGCCAGGACCGATGTTCATAGTCACCCATTCCCAGATGACTTTTTCCTTCTTCAAAACATTGTTCTATTGGCCATCTCATTGTCGCAGCTTCACATAACTCTGAGAATGGGATATCCTTCGGTGCGTTAGAAATTGCGTATTTTATTTGCCCATCTTGGGAACGGCGTATGAACAGCCAACAATCATCTTCTTCCGGGAGACCATTTTTTGACAGATAAACCCGAAGAGCTGTTACTTCAGCTACGATAGGACCTTTAGAACCTTCTGACAAAATAACAGTTGTCCATCGGGTGTCTGTTGCATGAGCGATTTTTACTACTGCCTGTGGGCCAGGATGGCCTGCTAATATTTTTATTTTTTTGGGTTTTGGCCCCCGGCCTTTGTATGGGGGCAGGCCTACTTCTGTTTTTTCGAGGAAGACTTTGGTGTTGGATCGGATGCCTGCGAAGTGATACATTTCTTGAGGCAGAGATTTCAGGAAGTTACTATCAGAGCCGAACGTAGCATCACAGCCAATCCATTTTGCAGGAAAAAGACCCGTGGCAGCTATTTTTTTTATAAGAGCAAGGGCAATTTGTGGTTTTGTTTGAAACTCTAAATCGGCTGGAACGAGGTTGAATTTGCGCCTTTCGTCATATTCTTCCGAGAACCAGGTCGCAGGCATATAGAGCTGAGATGTCAACAAACCATAGCCTTTTCCCGAAGAATAACCGACAAAGACACCGGATTGACAGTTATCTGTCTTGCCTGCCTCACCACAGTATTGTCTGAGAACACCAACAGATTCTTTTCCTTTTTTGAGGAATTCGGAACTGTCAGTGTTGATCATGCCGCTTGGGCAAGAAATAGATTCTGAGAGCATGGACAGGTGGCGGTTCTCCATAGCTTCCAGATCCCAACGATAGGTCTTCAGAAAACGTTGCTGGGATCGGACGGATTGTTGTCCTAGAAACTCGAGAGCAATGGGCTCAATGGATTTTGCTTTACTGTTACTGAGGAGTCCGGAAAAATAGGCCAGGCCGAGGCGTCGCTGCTCGGCTCGGAGAAAGCAGCTATGAAATTCTTGATGAAACATGACAAGATTTTCTGCCATATTTTCTACGTCTTGTACGGTTAGATCCATGCATGGCATAACATCAGGATTCCAATCGGCATGTCGTAATATCATCTCTAATTCCTCCATTCTTTTGGGTGACAATGGAGGACGATGAGGTGGGCAGGGCTGTTGCTTGCAACCAATATGTTTTCTGAAATGAGGGTCTAAAACATAGAAATAAATCTCCTTGATAATGCCGTGATGAACGTAACCCCGGCCTTGTTTTGTACTTCCTTGAGTGGGACCAAGAAACTGCCAGTTGGCTGCCTTATAACTTGTTGCTTTAAATCGCCCTGGATCGACAAAAGTCTCAAGGCACCACAGAGAATAGTTGAAATGTTTTTTCCAGTCTCGATTGAGTCTTTGCATACATTTGGAAAGCAGATGCGATGCCAAGTTGGGTACATGGACCCAGGGTGGTATTAAAAAACGACTATTGTTGGCAATGTGCTTTAAGTGGTATTTTCGTTGCTCGTCAGACCATCCGATGAACTTGTCTCGAAAGCGAATTTTTAAGGCAGGGGCGCTCCATGAAAAAGCGGCGATAGGACGATCATTCACGAATGCAAGGTACTTGAGTCTATGGCCGAGAAGCTTACGGTAACCAAGATAATGATACTTACTGACAAGGTAATTCCACAGGGGTTCATGACCTGTGTGGCTTACCAGATCTAAAGAGATGGAGGGCAAAAGATCTTTGATATCAGCGAGTAAAGGTTCTCGGTTGATATGTATGGTCTGTTGTTGTATTTTTCTCGACATCTTTTGGGTGGTTTCTGGCATGTTGTAGCTGTTCATAAAAGAATGACGCACTTCCTCTGTTCTACTCAAATATGAGTTTTTGTGTTCAAGCAAGCTACCATAACCCCACTCATGCGTCCCAGTTGATGCCATGTTAACAGATATTATTTTAAAAGTCTACTCCAAATGTCGCTGTAGTATTAGCCACAACCGATGATGAACTCCAGCCGTGGCAGTCTGATCATCCTTTCCGCTTCAATAGCATCTTTCATTCTGTAGCTTTTAACCTCAACAACCACAGTTTCTGCATGGTGTAGAATACGGTCGAGGATAGCTGATGTAAGTGTTGCATCATTGTTGAATATTTCGGGCCAGTCTTTAAAGGCACGATTTGTTGAGATTATAGTACTACCCTGTTCGTATCGAT
>JAERTH010000160.1 GCA_016844955.1 Fidelibacterota bacterium
ACCTGGATCAACTCCCCAGTCATTGGCATAGCCATCACCCACACTCTCTGCATGGGAAAGCCCAGGATGCCCAGCTGACATGGCAGCATACTGGGCTGACATTCTTTCAGTGTTATATTGGTTTAATTGATAATTGGAGAAGGGTTCATCTGAACCTAGATATTGTGTTGTTGTGGGTTGAAAGGTATCATTATCTGCATTTCCGGGTGCAGTGTCGGCATGCAGAGTCACACCCCCAACCAACTGACGGGCACTTAAGTGTCCATCACCTTCTGTTCCATAATATGGTCCTCCAATATTATTATGACCCTCTGCAGATAGAGAATGCAAGCCATGCCAGGAGTAAAAAGCTCGAAAAGGATCTTCTGAATCTGGATTTTCTCCGATAACTTCATTCATGGTGTTGGTTCCCCAGGTAGCGTTCAGTGGCAACCAATACTCTCCAGACCCATATGGGCCCCCCTCACGATTCACGGCATATTTATATAGCCAGAAGAACATCAGGTCGGTTAAGGTCTGGGGGTTAATGGTTCCTTCTGAGTCTATGATACCAGTGTTTTTGAAGACATAGTCATAGATCATATAATTGTCATGCTGGGGATGTGAAAAGGCCTGGATTTTCCGAGTCATACTCACACCCATGGATGTGTGAACAGTATTTATAAGCATGCGTTCTACGGATAAATCAGGGGTAATAACCACCGGACCACTATATGAATTTTCCGGCAGGCCAGCAGCGACACCGTCAACGATGACTTGTGGTGTCGGAAAACGTCCCTGCATTTGGAACTCAACAGGAATGATTGCTGTGGGGTCAATAGGCCCACGCGGACCGATTGAAACTACTTTATGTGGGTAGGTCAGCTCAACAAGTGGGTCAAAATAGTTAGTGCTGCCAATCCACAGCCCTTTGTACACCTGGCTATCTTGAAATTCATCCTGAGCGGGATAGCGCAAACCATCTTGTTGGTCACTTCCGTAACCTGTTCTACCAATTTCAACTTCACAACCCACTTCTGAGTACCAGTTATGTAGAGCCCCAACAGCCATCCATTTGCTATCATATGAAAATGAAAACGAGGCAAGGACCAGAATTGTACACAATATCCGGAATACCATTTTTTACTCCCCCGAGAAAAATAGAAACAGACTAATCTGTGAAAGTTTGCTTACTTCTTCTCATACCAGAGTGATGTAAAGTTGGCAAAGGCCCGCTTTCCACCAATGGCTCGGTGGGAAACGAGCACAAATAGCAGGTAGGTGAGAGCCACCCCAATGGCTGCCCAGAAGTAAATCGGATTGGCCTTGGTGATACTGTAGGCCGGCAAGTTGATGGACAAAATAAAGGGGATTACAAGGAAGAAGGTAACCGCAGCCGAGTACATGTAATCTGTGGCCACCGGAGTTTCAAAATCAGGATCCACCACACGGAGCAGGGCTAACCCTGTAGGCATGGTTCCCGTGCAGGCACCATAAATAATGAGTGCTCTATGAAACTGATAGTCCTCAAAGATTCGGGAGCTGATCCATATAACTGTAATAAAGGTGACAAGTCCACCCGTCACCGAAATCACCAGGATAGGCAGCCAGTATTGAACCACTACCGTAAGCGAAATTGCGCCAACAGCAGCAGCAACCATGATATCAACGCTGTTGCCGGCAATTCTGGTCAGGGCGCCATTGTCCAGGGTGTGTTCCAATTTGAGTTTGATCATGATCGTCTTTACAATCAAAGCAACCATGGCGGCAAAGACAAAACTGATACCCCAGAGGTTTACTGCCAGGTCGTTCCCAAGGTTTCCGGCAAAGGCCAACAAATGACCAAGTCCTTTAAGCATGAGAAAGCTGAACAGATAAACCATGAGCACCACAGCCATATTGTAACTGGCAGAATCAATGGCTTCAGATTCCGTGGTGAGTCGAGATCCAACCTGGAGCTTCTCGTCACGACCCATGACGCCTGAACGAAAACGACGGGCACTGATATTCTTTACCTGTTCTTTACCAAGCCAGCCACGCTTAATGCCCATATTGATGAGCACCACACCACCAAAACAGGCCCACATATACCCCACGGCAGCAAAGGTCAAGCCCACATCAGGTGCGCCTTCGAAACCCATTCCCACCCAACCTTCACCAATGGCGTATGCCTGACCCGGTCCCAGAGCGAAACCCAGTGGCATGAAAAATCCAAAGGCAGGATAAAGTTGTTTCATTACCGTGCTCATAAAGAAGAAGGTCAGCATGAGACCCACCAGGGATTGCAGGGAGTATTGCGAGATAATGGAGACTGATGTGCCAAAAACACTCTTGTCACCTTTGCGCTTGGTGTAAGCCGGTTTTCTTAGGCTCATGGATATGAAAGAAATACTCAGGAGATGATATACAATGGCACCTAGACCGATTTCGGACATTCCCACAACAGGTGCTACAAAATTATAAAAGGGCAGGAGTATGAATCCAGCAGTGAGGGCATTGGGAATCAGATATTTCTGAAAGAAATTTATTCGGGCACGCAGGAAGGTGGCCAAAAGCAACGCCATTGAGATCACACCAAGATCTAGAAACATATTCCAAGGAAAATTCATGTATATCACCCTATGATTTTGTATTGCGGTTGTCTAAAAGAAACTTTTGTGCGGCCTCAGTTTACTTGCCTGGCTCATTAATTACAATGCTAAAACATGGTGGATAGCCCAGGATTTTGAATCTTAACAGAAGCGCTTCATTCCCAATGTCATTCTGAGTGAAACGAAGCATCTTGATCCTTGGCCACTATTTCCCATAATCTGTAGATCGCGATGGGGGTCAAGATCCTTCACGGAGCCTGTACTGAGCGAAGTCGAAGTATTCAGGATGACTCATCAAACCAAATTCAGCACAGACAGAACCCACCTCGTGTCATGCTGAGCTAGCCTGCCCTGAGCGAGGTCGAAGTATTCAGGGTGACGTAACAATTTATTGATGATTAAAGTGTGAATGAAGCCATGGTTAGTTCAATGCGCTCTTTCCACTCCAGACTTTCCCAGAATTTGAGCCCACTCTGATTGTCGCGCCGAATAAAGAGGTGACATTTTTCAAGACCTATTTGTTCCAACTGACCCATGCTCAATTGGACCAGATACCGGGCTATTCCTTGCCGTCGAAAAGGTGTGTATACCACGAGATGATGAATAAATCCACGCCGTCCATCGTGACCACACATGATGGCCCCTACAATCTGCCCCCCAGATTCAGCTATAAAACTGGTTCCGGGGTTGCGCTCCAGAAAGAAGGTCAATCCATCATATGTGTCAGCAGCAGTAACATCTACACCGGGTGTCTGTGTCCACAGTTCAAGGAGTGCATCAAAATCTTGAGCTAACATCTCACGATAACGGACTGCGGCCATAATACTTAGCTCTATGGCGAAATTGAGGGATGTAGAATTTCATTCTGCAGGACTTGCTCGTCTGCATGGTAGGATGAACGCACGAGGGGTCCAGATTCCACATGGCTGAATCCGATTTTCATGCCGTATTCCTTGTATTCAGCAAATTCATCGGGATGGACAAAACGATGTACGGGTTCGTGTTCTTTTGTGGGCTGAAGATACTGACCCAGTGAAAATATCTGGCAACCAGTTTCGCGCACATCATCCATGAGGGCCAAGACCTCTTCTTTTGCTTCACCAATGCCCACCATGATAGAGGTCTTGGTCTGCAGGCCTGCTTTCACAGATTGTCTGAGCACCTCCAGCGAGCGTTGATATTCCGCCTGGGGTCTGATTCTGCGATGGAGGCGTTCCACCGTTTCCATGTTGTGACTCATGATCTCAGGTTTGGCATCCAGAACCGTTTTAATGCTCTCTGGGTCACCCTTAAAATCCGGGGTAAGCACTTCGATGGAGCACCCTGGAACTTCAGCGTGGATTTGCCGGATGGTTTCAGCCCAGATACCGGCTCCACCATCATCCAGCTCATCTCGATCCACTGACGTGATCACACAGTGATGGAGACCCATCTTTTTTACGGCCTCAGCGGTGCGTCTCGGCTCATCAAGGTCCACAGCCGACGGTCGACCCGTCTTGACGGCGCAGAAGGCACAGGAGCGGGTACAGGTATCTCCCAGAATCATAATGGTAGCCGCACGACGCTCCCAGCATTCGCTGATGTTGGGGCACATGGCTTCCTGGCAAACCGTATGCACCTTATTATCTGAGACAATACTCTTCAGGTCCTGAAAATTTGGACCGCTGCGTAATTTTGTTTTAAGCCAGGCTGGCTTATTTCCTTTGGGCATATAACTAAAGCTCCAATTATCACTGCTTCAGACTCAAAGGACCGGGTATTCCGAACCTCTTTGTCACTACATGCTAATTAAATCTATGGTAGCGACAAAACAATTAGAGTTACTTTTATTATCACGGTGACAACTGGTGACTCACAAATGACCGTTTGGGTGAACACCCAATAGTGATGCTTTCTATTTTACAGGACTAAATCCACCCCAGTATTCCTGCAAAAATGACCATCAACAGAACATCTACTGCTACAAAGCTTCCGATAAATGTAATTTGCTTCTTGGGCGGTAGGTCATAGCAATAGAATGCTGCCATGAAGAAGGGAATATAGACCGCTAGAAAGACAGGGAAGGAACCCCACCAGGAATAGACCCATATAAAAGCTGGAGTTCTGGCCAGAAAGATCTCAATAATGCTAAACAGGGCGGCGTTCCCCACAATAAACACGATTCGGTTGTTGATCCCAAAAATTTTCATTTTAGGATCTTCTGGTGCCACTTTACTCAGGACAAGACCGGCGATAGAGAACATGAAGCTCAGCTCAATCCCCACCCCTACAAGTATTAAAAAGGATGTACCTGTTGGTACTGTCCATAGGGCATGACCACTGAAATGCTGGATGAGAGCATTGGCTATCTCAAACAGCCAGTGCACAGAATACAAGGCCAGGCCGGCTGCAACGCCCTTCCAGTTCTTTTTGGAAATTTCATTCATGTAGACGTAAACCACCAGCGCCAGGAAAGTGATCACATACCACTGAAAGTTGTCACCCTTGCGCAGAATATCCATGGCCATTTGAGTTGCTTCAGGATTGTTCATAAGTCCCTCCAGAGAAGTTGAGTTAAATGATTACTTGTTTGTCAAAAGATGAGATCGAAAGTCAGCTATGGAATTTTTATTATGGGATGCAGTTCCGTAAAGTCCACATCCAACAACTCTGGTTGCTCCATCACCATTTCGGTCCCTCTGTCAGTCCGTTTGAATAATACAAAACCCCGGGGAATGTATGGATCATCCCACTCGATAAGATAGGTATCTCCTTCCCAGCGCGATAATTCACCCTGAAGGCAGGTGGTATGGCTGAAGGCGATCCGCAGCCCTCTTGCTTCTTTCAGGATATCAATACCACCATACACTGCTGAGCTATAGGTTCCGATCAATTTCGATTTTTTCAATTTGCCCAGCTTGAGGCGATTTCTTTTACGGCTTTTAGGATCAATCTCGTCATACCATTCCTGATCGGCTTCAAGTGATTCTTTGATTGTATGTTCAACATAGGGAAAGTCTTCTATTCCCCAGGCCATATCCAGGATGATTTCTGTAAGCGTGTAGACCATATCTCTGGCTTCGTTATTGACCATGACAATGATACCCAGATCTTTCTCTGGTATCATGGTCACCAGCGAGCGATAACCATCTATGCCACCACTATGATAAATGCGGCGCGTTCCACGATGATCCACATTGATCCACCCCAATCCATAGGAGCGATACAAGACGGGTACTGTTGCAGCTTCTTCAATGGGTCGTTGTTTGCGCATTGACAATGGGCTGCGGTGTTTCCATAACGACTCCACCAGCTCTGGATTTAGCAGTTTATTTCCGGCATACTCTCCCTGTCCAAGCAACACCTGCAGGTAGGCACCAAGCTCTCTGGCAGAAGTATTAATACCGGCAGCGGCACTGCAATTGTCATGATCCCGGGGCTCAATAGCGTGATGTTTTCCATCAGTCAATACGGCATGGGGGATAGCCAGGTTACTATTCTCATCCAGGTCGTGAATGCTGGTGTTGGTGTATGTCATTCCCAAAGGTTCAAAGATACGGGTTTTTAAAAAGTCATCCCAACTTGTGTCGGTGACAGCTGGGATCAGCTCGCCGGCCACCATATACATAATGTTCTGGTAGTCGAAATGGCTACGAAAGCTACTGGTGGGTTGAAGGTGACGAATCCTCTGAATGATCTCATCACGTGAATAGTCTGAACGATACCAGAGGGTACCACCGGAAATGGAGGGCAGCCCACTGCGGTGAATAAGCAGATCCATGACCGTCATTTCCTGTGTCACCCAGGGGTCGGGCATGGCGAAATCAGGGAGATGATCGATCACCTTGTCATCCCAATTGAGGCGTCCCTCCTCAACCAGCATGGCCAGGGCCACTCCTGTAAAAGATTTAGAAATGGAGGCTATCCCAAAAAGACTGTGCTCATCTACTGGAGCTTCACCACCCAGTTGTTTGACACCATAACCCTTGACAAACTGAATCTCGTCACTATTTACAACAGCTACCACTGCTCCAGGTATATCCCAGGCTTCCATGAGTTTGTTCACGGTCGGATCTAATTTTTCAGGGGAAATCTCAACCTTTGCCTGGAGTTGGGTAGAAAAAAGGATTACATAAATTGAAACAATAGCTTTTCGAAGAAACATGCGATCCCCCACAATTTTTTCTTATTGGTTTTGAACGGTCAGTTCTCAAGCTCTGGAAAGTCGAAGCCCTCCAACTGCTTCACAAGCGTTTCCAGGAAACTGGCCCCCATGGCTCCATCAATAAGGCGGTGGTCAAAACCAAGCGTTAAGACACATATCTGACGGATGACGATTTCGTCACCCATTTCGGATTCAAGAACCACTGGTTTTTTCTTGATGGCGCCCACACCCAAAATGGCCACATTGGGCTGATTAATGATAGGATAACCGGCCAGACTCCCAAAGACGCCAAAATTGGTAATAGAAAAGGTGGCTCCTTCAAGATCTTCCAGTTTCAGCTTGCGCTCTCTGGACTTTTTCACGATATCACTCACTTCAGCAGCGATCTCCTTCAAGCTCAGATCCTCTGCCTGCCTTACAGGAGGAACCACCAGTCCATCTCCAACGGCAACAGCAATACCGATATTCAGATGCTTGTGCTGGATAATTTTCTCACCGTCCAGTGATGCATTCAGCAAAGGAAACTTCAGAAGAGCATCCCGCACTGCCGCTGTAAGACAATGGGTCACTGTGACGGAGTGACCATTGGAGGATTTGTAGTCTGCGGCATGCGCTTCCAGGTGATCCATGATGGTGGTCATGTCCACTTCGCTGGTAACATAGACATGGGCTGATGTGTCGATGCTCTGGCGCATATGTTTGGCGATACTCTTGCGCATGGAGTCCATCTCAGTGATCTCCACCTTGTCGGGATCCATCTTGTCTGCCAGGCCGGTTGCTTCCAATCCCGTGGCTGGTGGTGCAGGTTTATTACCTGAGCCTCTCGTTTCCAGATAAAAGAGTACATCACCTTTGGTGACACGACCACGGAAACCCGTTCCAGGTATCCGCTGTAATTCAGCAGGGTTGATGCCTTCGCTGGCGGCAATGCTTCTTACCAGTGGAGAGTAGACGCGGTTATCATCAAAACTAACTGGAGATGGGGGTGGCGTTGATCGCTGTGCATCGCGATGCACAGCTGCTGATTCAACGGGGGTCTTTGGCGCAGCCGGGGATGGTTCCTTTTTATCTCCGGACTCAACTTTATCAGAGGTTTCCACCCGGGCGATCACTGTGTCGATATCATAGGTCTTGTTGACCTCGCCAATGATTTCTACCAGGGTACCGGATACTGGGCTGGGTATTTCAGCATCGACTTTGTCGGTGGCAATTTCCAGTAAGGTTTCATCTTTATCGATGTTTTCCCCAACGGCTTTCTTCCACTCCAGAACCGTTCCCTCTGTAAGGGATTCACCCATCTTTGGCATGACGATATCGAATATCATATGTTATTCCTTTACTTTCGGATAAGTGTTTCTCTTAACGCTTCGGCACAAACAACCTTCACAATTCACTTTCATTTCTGTCTCCCTGAGCTTGTCGAAGGGTGACGAGTTCTTTTTAAATTGCTTTTGGATTTAGCCAGCGTTCGCAAGTCCTCGAATCTACCATCGATCAGTGCTTTTTTCTTTGCCCTCGTCCATCCCTTTATCTGCTTCTCCTGGGCTATCGCATCGTTCACATCTTCATGTTCCAACGAATACACTAGCCTGATGGGTAGCCTTCTTGCAGTGTAGCATTTGGGGTCAACTCTAGATTCGTGCTCGAACATTCTTCTCTCAATATTTCTCGTAACTCCTGTATAATAACTTTCATCAGCACATTCAATAATATAGACAAAGTAGGTCATTACAATGGTTTAAGCTAAGAGATTTCAATCGCAGGAGTCATGCTTCGACAAGCTCAGCAAGACACACCAGATTTGGTTTGGTCTCATTAGGTGCTTATAGATTTTTCAATACCCCAATAACTTCTCAGCCGCTTTTCGGATGTCTTCAGTCTGCGGCAGGACTTCATCCTCCAGATCCCAGTTAAAGGGTACCGGGCTATCCTTGGCTGCCACGCGCAAGACGGGACCATCCAGCAATTCAAAATAGTCCTCAGCTATGATGGCCGCTATTTCAGCACCAGGGCCAGCTGTGAGGGTATCCTCATAAACCACCAGTGCTTTGCTGGTTTTTTGTAATGATTTTCCAATACTGGCTTTATCCAGCGGACTCAGAGTTCTGAGGTCAATGACTTCAATAGAGACCCCATGACTCTTCTCGAGTATTTTCGCCGCTTCAATAGATTTATGGACCATGAGTCCATAGGTAATGATGGTCAGGTCAAAACCTTCACGAACCACAGCGGCTTGTCCAAATGGCAGGAGATAATTCTCGTCTGGTTCGGGACGCTTGGCAAAACCTTGACGGTACATGCCCTTGTGCTCCAGAAACAGAACGGGATCATCAATACGACAGGCATATTTGAGTAGCCCCTTGGCATCTGCAGCATTGGAGGGATAGACAATATGAATACCTGGGAGGTGCATGAAAAAGCCTTCAATACTCTGAGAGTGACAGAGACCACCGTGTATATATCCACCAACTGGAGTTCGGATTACCATGGGACAAGAGTAGGTATTATTGCTCCGGTATCTCATGGTGGCCACTTCGTTGCGAATCTGCATCATGGCGGTCCAGATATAGTCACCAAACTGAATTTCAACCACGGGTTTCATTCCTGCAACGGCGGCACCTACTGCGGTGCCCACAATCGAAGCCTCGGCCAGGGGAGAGTTGAATACGCGCTCAGCACCAAAATCAGTGGAGAGCCCTTTGGTGGCTGTAAAAACACCACCCTTTCCATCAGCCACATCTTGACCATAAATAATCATTTTCTCGTTGCGCTGCATCTCTTCATGGAGGGCATGATTGATGGCATCAACAATAACACTTTCGGTTCCGGCTGTTCCGGGGTCTGCCAAATTAATTTCATCTACTGTTTCATTGACAACATGGGTGGTAGCCTCAGAGATGAGCGGGTAGGGTGCCTGCAGTGCCAGCTCGGCAATTTCGTCAACTTCTTGAATCACGGTGTCCCAGACTTCCTGAAAGGCCTCAGCGTTAACTATACCATCACCTTCACAGAGGGTCCTGAATTTTTCAATGGGATCACGTTTCTGTTCTTCGGTCAGTTCTTCGGCGTTGCGGTATTTCCGATGATCATCCGAAGATGAGTGGGGAAAAAGCCGCACCACATTGGAAACCACTATGGCAGGACCATTTCCTGCCCGAATACTGGCGATGGCTTTTGTAAAGGTATCGAAGGCTTCGAAAAAATCAGTTCCATCTGTCTCATAACGCTGGAGGCCCTGATAGCCACCCACCATGTTATAGACTGAACCTTCAGCCATTTGCGAGGCCTTGGGTACTGATATGGCAAAGCCATTGTCTTCGATATGAAAAAGGACGGGCAGCTTTTCTCGGCTGGCCCAATTCAGAGCTTCGTGAAATTCACCCTGACTGGTGGTCCCTTCTCCTGAGGAAACATAGACAATAGCGTCATTCCCTTCTCGCTGGGCAGCCATGGCTGTTCCCACCGCTTGCAGATACTGGGTGCCCGTAGGGCTGGACTGAGAGACAATGTTTAATTCTTTTTTACCATAATGCTGTGGGAGCTGTCGTCCACCTGACCCAGGATCATCCTGTTTGGCCAGAAAGCCCAGAAAAATCTCTTCCGTCGTCATTCCCAGCCCCATGACCATGGTTTGATCACGATAGTAGGGGTAAGACCAATCTACCTCGGGGTTCATATTCATGGCGCAGGCCAACTGAGCGCCTTCATGTCCAGCTGCACCAATGTGAAAAAAAGATTTTCCCTGTCTCAGCAGGGTGAGCATCTTTTCGTCGGTACGACGAGAGGTGGCCATGAGCTTGAAAATTTCCAGCAGCTCGTTTTTAGAATATCCTTTAAAACTTGTTGACACCTGTATTCTCCATTCAGGATTCTAAAATATGATCGAATTCAAAAATTGATTGAAAGGCCTGGATCAATGGGGTTGACACATCTTCTATCTTAATATTTGTGCCCAGTAATTCTTTCATACTCACAACCCCTTTGCCTTTGATACCACAGGGTATCATGCCGCCGAAATATGACATATCTGGTCTCACATTCAAGGCAAATCCATGCATGGTCACCCAGCGAGAGAGACGCACACCCATGGCACACACTTTTTGATCACCCACCCAGACACCGGTCATTCCCTGAATGCGAGCACCCTGGATGCCAAAATGGTCAAGTGTATGGATAATCACTTCCTCCAGGTTGCGCATATACCAGCTCACACTTTTTTTGTGATCTTCAAGGTTCAGGATGGGGTAGCCCACGAGTTGACCGGGTCCATGCCAGGTAATATCGCCCCCACGGTCACTCCGGATGACTTCTGCATCTTTAGGGTCGATTAGATTCGATTGATCCGCATTTTTACCAAAGGTATACACGGGAGGGTGCTCTAGAAGAATGAGTGTATCTGGTATCTCACCGGCCAACCTGTCGGCATGTGTCTGACGCTGGAATTCCCAGGCTTCTTCATAGGGGACCAGCCCCTTTTTTATAATTTTCAAATTCGTCATTTTTTGTTTGTTGTTTGACCCTTCAGGAGCCTCCAGTCTACGTGTTCCAGCTTTGACCTGGCAGGCAGGGAGACAAATACTTGAATAGCGGTTTTATAGGTCAACGTCATCCTGAGGCTCTCGAAGGAGTAAATGATTTGTACTATTGAATGGGATTTACAGCCAACTGAATTCATTGGTCGAAAAGGACCTCTAATTTTTCACAGACGGCTTCCAGCAGTTCCGTATCATTGTCGGTGAAAGGGGCAATAGCGTGAGAATCAATATCCAGCTCAGCTACAATTTTCCCATCCTTCATAATCGGGAAAACAACTTCGGAATTCACGTATACACTACAAGACAGATAATTGTCTTCCTGGGAAACATCCTGAATAATTCTACTTGATTCAGAAACAGCGACCTGACCGCAAATGCCTTTGCCAAATGCAATTTTGACATGATCCGTTGGCGCACCAACATAAGGACCCAGAATTAAGTTTTCCCCTGAATTATCCACGATATAGAACCCTACCCAATCATAGTGGTCAACCTGTTCTGCCAATAGTTCTGAAATGGCCTTCAACACCCCGTCACGTGCGAGGCCTTCCTCAATGATCGAATCAACAGATCTTAGCAGTTGATCAATATTTAATAATGAATGATTCATTGGAAATCCTTTTTGTATCTGCCATCAGTCTAAGCGATTGAGAGGTTTAGACCAAGCAGCTTCACCAGAATTATTAACGCCTCCCGGGCAAAACCGAAGGCATTCCCAATTGTTCGGGAAGCCAAAAACAGCCTATATCTGGGTGTTCTTTGTTACTGACAAACAACATCTTGTGGCCCTTCCCATATTATCGGGACGAGCATTGTCATGATTATGGCGAAAAATCCCTACAGGTGGATGCCTCGATCGATCGCCAGACCAGAGGCCTCCATAATCATTTCCGAGAGTGTGGGATGGGCATGAATAGTTTCAAGAACAGCCTCATGGGTAGCTTCTAATGAGCGTGCGATCCCGATTTCTGCAATTAGCTCCGTTGCCTCTGCACCAATAATATGTGCGCCCAGTAGTTCACCATACTTCGCGTCATAGATCAGCTTGGTGAATCCATCGGTTTCACCTGCAGCCATGGCCTTCCCCGAACCACGGTAAGGGAATTTGCCAATTTTCAATTTGTAGCCGGCTTCCAAGGCAGCTTTCTCTGTCATCCCTATTGATGCCACCTGTGGCGCACAGTAGGTACAGCCCGGGACATTGTCATAATGCATAGGCTTCACATTCAGGCCAGACAGGTGTTCTACAGCTGTAATTCCTTCATGAGATGCCACATGAGCCAGCCAGGGAGGTCCCGATACATCACCAATTGCGTAAACACCCGCGGCACTGGTCTGCATGAATTGATTGGTTTTTACCCAGCCCTTTTCCAGAACCACACCAGCTGCTTCCAGCCCCAGAGATTCTGTATTTCCAAGGACACCAATGGCTACCAGAACCTTGTTTGCATCCAGCTCCTGCTGCTCACCTTTTTGGTTCTTGACCAAAACCTTTGCCTGTTCCTGAGCAACCGTGATTTTTTCAACCGTGGTTTCAGTGAGGGCTTTAATTTTTTTACGCTTGAACATTTTCTGGAGTTCCCGGGAGACGTCTTCGTCTTCCACCGGTAGGATTTGCGGTAACATTTCTACAATGGTTACCTGGGTGCCCATGGCAGCATAGAAATCAGCGAATTCCACACCAATAGCACCAGCCCCAACCACCACCAGCTTCTCAGGAATCTCCTCCAGGCTCATAGCTTCCTTCGATGAAATAATGACCTCTCCGTCAAAATCAGCACCAGGCATGGGTCGTGGTCTTGCTCCCGTGGCAATGACAATGTGTTCTGCTCTAACCTGCTGTTCTTCGTCAATCTGAATTTGCTGATCACCCAGGAGGGTTGCACTGCCATTGATAACATCTACCCCGTTCTTTTTCATCAGGAAGGCCACTCCCTTGGACAGTGCTTCTGCCACCTGTCGAGAACGACCAATAACCGCAGGGAAATTCACATCAACGCCACTTACGGTTACGCCGTATTTCTTGGCCTTTTGAGCACTGCGCAACACCTCGGCGCTTTTCAACAATGCCTTGGTGGGAATACAACCCCAGTTCAGACAAATACCCCCCAGGGCTGCCCGCTCGATTACCACCGTCTTTTTACCCAGTTGAGCAGCTCGAATAGCGGCAACATATCCACCTGGTCCACCCCCGATAATAGCTACGTCATATTGTTTTGTATTCATATTTGATCCTTTGTTGATCTGTAAAACCTTGAGAAGGTTTCAAATCCTTCGCAAGGTTACCTCTCGATATATGGCCCCTCAAGATCAAACCTGTCCAATAGTTTTTCCTGTTGAACTTCTGAATAATGTTCAAGGAATTCAACATAATCTGATCTCGAAATAAAAGTTCTTATAAAATCTTCGCTAAGCAGGGTGGTTGATCTTTGACCCATCCATTCCAAGCAATTTGAAAATTCCCATTCATCAGGATGGTCAACCAATCGGGCGGCAACAGGATTATAATGAATATAGGCGATGATTTCTAACAAGTACCTGTCACTATCAATTAATATATGTTTCGGTCTTCCCTCGAAAAGTGTCCCTGTCCACTTTTCCTGCTTATTTACTGCCTGTGAATACCCATTGAATATTCGTTGCAACCACTTTGATACGGGAATTTCAGATTTCTGCCGTACAAGCAAGTGGTAATGGTTTGGCATGAGGCAATAGGCTATAACCTCGATGTTAAACTGTTCAATGGAACTCTCAAGTTTACGGATCAG
This sequence comes from Fidelibacterota bacterium, assembly GCA_016844955.1. GTDB lineage: Bacteria > Fidelibacterota > UBA8477 > UBA8477 > JABMPR01 > JABMPR01. Next base: position 14,018 of record JAERTH010000160.1, read on the forward strand.
GTATCGATAATTTTCATCGTTAAAAAAAACTTTACCTCTATTACATCCTCGATTGTAAACATGGTAAATGCCAGCTTCTTGGAACATGATAAATAGCCTTGCGAAGGCTTAGAGCCTTCTCAAGGCAGCTCCGTCAAATATTGTCGCAACATTTCCAGCTTATCAACCGTCCCAATGTCAATCCAATAGGCATCCCCAATGGGATATGACCCAATGTTCTCTCCAGCCTGGGCGGCTTTCATATACACGGGGATGGTAGAAAATGCCTCACCCATGCCATCCATATATTTAAACAAACGGGGAGAGATAACCTGAATTCCCTGGAATGCTCTGGCCTCGAAGGGGTCATTGTTCCAGGATATGGTTTCACCAGTTTTGCGATTTTCCCATCCACACAAATGGTTCTCTGTATTGAATCGCAGATAACGGGACGTGTCACGATGAGCGACTGCCAGGGTAGCCAGGCTATTTTGCTTTATGTGCCGATTGAAAAGAACATTCAGGTCCAGTGCCGAATAAATATCACTATTACAGACCAGGAAGGCTTCTTCATCACGAAAATGCGCTGCGGCGTGAAGCAAACCACCACCGGTTTCCAGTAGTTGCTCCTCCCTGGATATATGAATGGTCATTCCAAAATCGTGAGATTCAACAAAATCAATGACCTGTTCAGCAAAGTGATGAACATTAATGATCAAGGTATCAACCCCTGCTGATTTCAGTTTTAAAATATTATGTTCGAGAAGTGTCTTTTCGCCAGCCATGACCAGACATTTGGGGTGCCGGTCAGTGAGTGGCTTCAGGCGGGTTCCCTTCCCAGCTGCAAAGAGCATGGCTTTCATGTTAAAGCCTGCACGATTTCGTCATCCAGCCTGCCAGGTCGAAGGATGCTAAGCCACAGTCAAACTGGCTACCCTTCATGCTCGAACCCTCGCACTTCGACAAGCCTACGCTTGTGAGCTTCGGCTGTGCAGGCAGGCTCAGTGTGACGGTTCTCAGTGACACGAGTTGGGCGAGATGTTTCCACACTATGAATGGTTTGATCAATTCTGTTCCAGTTCCCTGTGGTGGAGCACCACATCAATATCGTGGGTTTCCTTTAAGTGGGCCGCCAGACGATTGGCAGAATGCACGGAGCGGTGCTGACCACCAGTACATCCAAATGAAATCATGAGATCAGTGAAGTTCTGCTCTTCGTAGCTGGTGACTGCTGCATCAGCCATGGTATTGATCCTCCGCAACCAGCGGTCCATATCTGGTTTATCGGCAAACCATTCCACAACTTCCTGGTGATCTCGGGCATTCAGCTGCTTGTAGGCAATTTCCCGTCCCGGATTGGGGAGAAACCGACAGTCAAAAACAAAACCGCCACCGTGGCCACGCTCATCAACCGGCACACCACGCTTAAAAGAAAAACTAGTGATGCGGACTTTGAGACGGAGGTTGGCCTTACCGAACTCCCTCAGTGAGGAGGATTGAATCAACTGCTGAAAGACATCTAGCATGACAGGAATTTCAATGGGCAGGTCAACCTTTCGCATGAGATATTCCAGATTGCGAATGGCATAGGGAATACTCTGGAGAAAATGCGTTTTGCGCTCATAGAAACCACGATAGCCATACGCACCCATGGCCTGCATAATGCGGATAAACACGAAGGCGTAATAGTGCTTGGTAAAAGCTTCACGGTCAATGGGGATCAACTTTTCAACTGAAGTGAGATAATGATCCAATAAACGCTCTCTCACCTCGAAGGGCAGGTCAGCCTTGGCATCAAATAGCAGTGATGCGATATCATATTGCAGGGCACCCTTACGGCCTCCCTGATAGTCGATAAACCAGGGTTTGCCATCCTTGAGCATGATGTTGCGGGACTGAAAATCACGATACAGAAAATGGTTTCCATCTGCCTGAAGCAGAAAATCAGTAAAGGTCTTGAAATCTTGTTCCAGCTTTTGCTCGTTAAATCGAATATGCGCCAGTTTGAGGAAATAATATTTGAAGTAATTGAGGTCCCACATCATGGATTGACGATCAAAGCTATGGTGGGGATAGGATTTGCCATAGTCAAGACCCTGACCCCCCTTCACCTGAAATTCGGGGAGCAATTCAACGACCTGCTCATAGGTTTTGAGCAGCTCAGGTGGAAAGTCCTTACGCCCCTCCCTGACTTTCAGGAGATAGTCAAACAAGGTGACATCACCCAGGTCCTGCTGTAGATAGATATCCTTGTCAAGGTCTTCAGCATAGATTTCCGGCACTGACAGGCCCTTTTCGTGGAAGTGTTTTGAGAAGGAAACAAAAGCGTCGTTTTCAAGCTTGTCCTCATTTTTGGCCCCAATAACTGACCGATCTGAGTTGCTGATGCGAAAATACTCTCTGTTGGAGCCGTGGGCGGGCAGTGGACTCAGATCCTCAACCTTTTCGTTGAAGTGAGTTTCAAATAGTTGTTTCAACTTTTCGGGCATGTCTCTTCCTGCATTTTAATTCTCGGTCCTCTTGAACCACGAAATCACAAAGACCGAAAGGTCACAAAAACCTATTGTGCTTCTTTGTGTCTTCGCGTCTTTGTGGTTGATTGATCACTTTAAAGACTGCTTCTACAAATTCTTCATGCTGATTATACTCAGAAACTCAGCGCGGGTTTCGGCCTCATCATGGAATTCTCCCAGCATGGCTGATGTGGTGGCAAAGGAGTTCTGTTTTTCCACGCCTCGCATCTGCATACAGAGATGACGCCCCTCCAGCACAACAGCCACACCTGCCGGGTCCAGCAATTCATTCAATGCTTGAGCCAGCTGGTGGGTAATACGTTCCTGGATCTGCAAGCGACGAGAATACATCTCCAGTATGCGCGGAATTTTGGATAACCCAATCACCTTACCCCTGGGGATATAGGCCACATGAGCCTTGCCAAAAAAGGGCAGCATATGGTGTTCGCACATACTGAAAAATTCGATGTCCCGTACCACCACCATTTCAGAACACTCATCTTCAAAAATGGCATCATTAAGGACTTCCTTTAAATTTTGATCATACCCTCTGGCAATAAATTTCCAGGCCTTTGCTACGCGATGCGGCGTCCGAACCAAACCTTCTCTTGAGGGGTCTTCGCCTATTTCTGTTAACAATTGATGGGTTAAATCTTCAAGCTTACTAAGGTCTTCCATTATATCTCCTGTCCCGTGGACGAATTTTGATTGTCAATATCTGACAGAGGCTCGATGTGTAGATAGCGTGAAAGATAATGCACGCCAAGATAAAAAGGGCCGGTATCAATCAGCGCGGCCAACAATTTGAATGTGTATCCGGAAAAGATAAATATGAGCAACTGATTGAATATTGGTTTTGATATATCCACGGGCAGCGCTTTTGCATAGTAGTGGGTCACCAGTATCACAGCCACCGTATCCACCAACTGGCTAACCACCGTAGAGCCATTGTTCCGCAACCACAGGTGTTTTCCTTTGGTCAATTTTTTCCAGAAATGGAACATATAGACGTCAACAAACTGGGCGGCTAGATAGGCAACCATGGATGCAGTGACCGCGCCAAAGGTCAAGGCTCTGATTTCATAGAAAACGGGTAAGCGCCCGGCAACATCCCTGGCTATTTCACCCGTGGCTGTCAGGGATTCAAAACCAGGCATAACACCACCCAGCCACATGATAAACATGACCCACAGGTTTAGAATTAAACCAACAAAGACCACAAAGCTGGCTCGTTTTCGACCATAGAGCTCGCTGATCAAATCAGTAGCTAAAAATGTCAACGGATAGGGTATAACACCCACCGCTACGGCAAAAACAATATCGCCAGTACTTTCAAGGTTCAGGGTGAATAGCTTTATAAAACGACTGATCCCGAGAATGTTGAGCATGGCCAGGGTTCCCAGGAACAATCCAGCCAGGATGAGAAATACCCGCTCACGACGCTGAGCTATCTCAGGAGATACATTATTGGAATTAAACATCATGAATTATCCTTGTTGAGGATTTTTTGTTTACGCCTGCTGACCCACTGGAATGGAACTTATTGCGGGCCGAAATAATCTGTATAGATGGTTGGCGTTTCCTGCAAGCGAATACGATGCAGGCTGCCGCTTTGCAGGTGCGCTGAAATTTCCTCCCACATCCATACCACCATGTTTTCTGTGGAAGGTTGCTTACCCTTAAACCAGGGGATGTCAATTTCAATCTGTGAATGGTCAACCTTACTCAAGATATGGGCTTTCACCACATCCTTTAAATGACCCAAATCCACCAGAAACCCGGTATCTGGATTTACTTCGCCCGTGACGGAGACCGTCAATTCATAGTTATGTCCATGGATATTCAGGTCTTCACCAAAGACAGCCAGGTTTTCAGCTTCACTCATGGATGGATTACCGTATTTGTGAGCGGCACAAAAATGAAACACTTTATTTAAAACGATCATATCGATTCCTTATGCATGTCCTTGAATTTATTGTGGAGGAGCGCAATGTCAAACGCTGTGAATTTAGGGTGTATGCGTTTGTGGGTTCAATGAGTTAATGGGTTTTAGGTCTGTCCCTAGAAGAAGGATTCGTCTTCCCAGCGAGTTATCCTCCAGGTGCCCTCCGGATCACTTATAAAATCAAAGACAGCGTTTCCAGAGAAAAAATAATTACCGCCGATGGATAGATCAAAGGTCTTGGTCAGACTGTACTCATTCACACCAAGAGAATCTTCAGCAATGGTGGCGTTCCAGACCAGGGTAAAATTATCAAAAACCCTAAAAAGACGACCCGTGGTTCTTAGTTCTGTATCCCGTCCCCAATAGCCATATCCACCAGTGCCACCAATATCTGCATCATAGTAGATAAAAATAAAGCTGGTATCAAACAGCTCGCTATAAACCAGGCTATCTCGATAAATATAGGCATAGCGAAAATTCTGCAGGACTTCATCCGGATTGCGCTGCTGTGTCAACGTGAGACTGACTCCTCCCTCAAGCACACCCTCTGTGGGGGCGAAGGGGTTCCAACAGCCAACCAGAAGCATTATGAACAGTATCAACAATAGTGCAGGGTGTTGGACTCGTTTCACTTCTATTGAACCAGTGTTTTTAAATCACTCCAGCAGGGGAGGGTATCTGATTTGATGTCCTGCCAGATTGAAATTTCATAGAGCAAATCCGGGTTTTGTGTCAGTGTCAATATTGCCTGTCCTTTGAGCTGTCCGGGCATAGGTGTTTCACTTTCCCTGTAGGACAGCGTCAGGCTATAGTCAGCTATGAATTTATTGTCGATGAGTGAGGATTGCTCCACATCCCACTCCAGACGCTGAAGGCCATCTTCACTTAGTGACTGGAACAGTTTGGTAATAAATTTTTCTTCCTCAGGAAAACCCCAGACATCAAACACATCCGGCTGAGAGCTTCTTACCGACTCGTCCGGGATGAGCCTGACCTCTGTCCCTAATTCAGGGTTATAACTCAAGACATCCAGATAGTAATTCACCTGGTGTGCCGGAAAAGCGTTTGAAAGGTTTTCCAGAACAATTTCCTGAGAAGTGGGTGGCTTCCAGATATAAGGGCTTGATATATCAATGGGCGGTTCGGAGTCACGCGGTGTAAACAACTCACAGCCAAAGAGCAGCATGACATACAGCAGTGTTAATAATGACCTTTTCATCAATGCAAAAGTACACGGTGTGACACCAAAAACAAATCACATGTTGTGCTTTTCCACTGCCTCAGGCTATTTTCAGCCATGGAGAAATTGATAACATGAGGGTGTTCGCCTGCATGGCAACATCACTGGATGGCAAGATCGGTCCAGCGGGTGTTGATCATTTTGTAGCTATTGGTTCACGATACGATATGGAAAATCTGATTTCCCTGCGGGACCAGGCTGATGGCATTCTCTTTGGCGCCAGCACCTATAGAACCTGGCCCAAAGTACATTGGGGCCACGATAGAAGTAAACTCACCCATCACTTTATCATGAGCCGCAGTCTCAAATTGGATTTCAATACTGAGCTATTTCAGGACCAAAACATACCCATCACCATTTTTTCAGGCCGCCCTGACTTGCCACCACCGACCTCTATACCAGGACATGTAAGCATTGTGTCAATTCCTGAGGGGGTGGGACAGATCGATTCAGTCCTCAAACATATCACGGCGTGTGGGGTCAACTCTCTGCTCATCGAAGGGGGCGGCCATATTCTTAATCAGTTTATTGAGGCTCAAGCTCTCCAGGAACTCTTTCTCACACTAACACCGAACATTATTGGTGACTCATCAGCTCCTGCCCTATTGGGAGCATCTGCGCTCTCAAATCCACCCCTAATCCATGTGGAAGAAAGTCGCCAGGTAAATAATGAGGTTTTCCTGAGCATTCACCTGAAGTATTCAGCTCCCTAATGACGAAATGCATACCACTTCACATCTCTCCATTAGAAAGAGAAGGTCATGAATTCAAAAATTGAGATCAACGAGGGGCAATTCCTGCCAGCTGACCAGCTCACCGATTTATATAATTCTGTAGAATGGTCTGCCTACACTGCCGAAGATAGTGGTGTGAAATTACAGGATGCGATTAACAATTCGACTTATGTGGTTTCCGCCTGGAAAGAACAGACCTTGATCGGTCTGGCGCGATGTCTTTCTGATGATGTCTCAATATTCTATCTCCAAGACATCCTCATCAGGCCTGAATTTCAGCGACTGGGGGTTGGACGTCAGTTATTACAGAAGTGCCTTGATCGATTTGACCACGTTAGAATGAAAGTCCTGATAACCAATGACGAAGATCGGCAAATCCGTTTCTACAAATCAATGGGATATCAGAATACTGCATCTCTATCAAAAATTAAGCTCAATACCTTCGTACAGGTTGCAGGCCAAACACTGGAGTAGCGCTTCTCATTTTAAAGTTGAACAGCCCTGTTTTACTGTTATAAAAAAGGGTTAATCTTGGGATTGGATTGGTTTTCATACAAACCAGATTGGATTTATGTTCTTGGGTTAATAGTGGGGGTATAGCTAATCCTGAACTACCTATTTAATGGATACGAGTCATGAAATATAAAACATTTACACTCCTGCTTATTGCATCCTGCTTATGGGCAGACTATCCTGATCAACACAGGGTTGCCCGAACCACTGAAATGTGGGGACGAATCAATAGTAATAGCAATATCGTGCTTAGTGAGGACAGCACCGCATTAATGCTGGCCAGCGGTACAAATTCCGGGTTTTTCACATTATCGCCTGACACCTTGCCACATCCCTTTGATCGTGGATTGCCCTCCTGGAATGGAACGGCAAATAATTCCAGCAATGGCTTTAAAGTTGCCCTGCGTTTCAAGGATGGAGATGATTGGTCCCGCTGGCTTACAGTGGGCTATTGGAAGGACTATAACTGGTCATCATATGGAAGCACATCATATAGTGGCGGGGAAATCGATATTGACTATGCTGTTCTGGATGATTTCCATACAATCTGGCAGTGGCGGGTTGATTTTCGCAGACAATCCACGGGTCACCCCTCACCTACCATTGACAAGCTAAGCTTCTTTGCCAGTGATCAACGCACCACCGACAACCTGAACTACAGCTCTATTTTGAGTGATGATCCGCCAGAAATCTTCTACCCCACATCCTTTGTCTGCCAATACAATGTTGACCCGGAAATTGGCGGCAGTATTTGCTCTCCCACCTCAACGGTGTTGGCCCTGCGTAGCTATGATATCGAAGTTGATGCCTATGACTTTGCAGTGGACAATTATGATGATTACTGGAATTTATTTGGAGTCTGGCCTCGCGCGGTTCAAAACGCCTCTGAACATGGACTGGATGGTGCCGTTACCCGCTATCGGACATGGAGCCAGGCCTATGATACGTTGGCTGCCGGGGGGCGTGTGGTTATCTCTGTGGGCCCACCACTCTATTCCGGTCACTTAATGATGCTGGCAGGTTTTGACGCACAGGGTGATCCCATTGTTCACGATCCTGCACAACAAGATGGTTATGCCCATGAGTTTAATAAGTCTTCTCTTTCTCACTCATGGTTTGACAAGGGTGGTGTTGGCTATACCTTTTATCTTGAAGATCAGGACCCCTTAGCTTTAAACGACCAGCAGACTATAATTGCTCCAGATCAAACAACGCTCTTACAAAATTTTCCAAACCCATTTAACCCCAGCACCACCATTCGTTTTGAATTGCCATCAGAGTCAATTGTAAAAATTAGGGTGTTTGACATTGAGGGGCGTATAGCCAATCAACCTGTCCGGGGAACATTTTCAGCAGGCACACATGAGGTTAAGTGGAATGCCCAAAATTTTCCAGCCGGTGTTTATGTGGTACAACTTGAGGCCAACCATGAAACCTTTTTCAGGAGAATTACCCTGCTAAAGTAAATTTCAACACTCACGAGCAATCGGTTTTCTAGAATTCGAAAGGAATCTGAATCATGCCCAAAATCATTGAATCACCCACCATAATTGAGGCGGCTGGTAATAAGCCCAAGCGTATTGAAGAATTCGTGGGTCTGGTAAACTCGAGTAACCCTGAAGTCAGTGTAGCCCGTATGGTTTCACCTCAGGGCTGGGTAGAGCCAGGTCAGCGTCCTGAGTTTATGGAAGTTACCCTGGTATTGAAGGGCAGCCTACATCTTGAATACGAGGGCGGCGAAGTTGATGTAAAAGCCGGACAATCAGCCATAACCTATCCTGGTGAATGGCTTCGATACAGCACGCCCCATGCTGGTGGTGCTGAATATGTGGCGGTTTGTCTGCCGGCCTTTTCACTGGATACTGTGCACCGGGATGACAACTGAATCGATTTGGCTAAAATGGCCAGAACAAGGGTGTAACCACTGAGGCAATAATCCAGAAGATCAAGTTTAACGGCGCGCCAGCCTTTACAAAATCCATAAACTGATATTTACCCGGACCATAAACCATGAGGTTGGTTTGATAACCGATGGGGGTCATAAAGCTGGCCGATGCTGCAAAACAGATGGCAAAAATCAGCGGTCGGGAATCGATACCCAGACTATTGCCAGCTGCGATAGCGATGGGGGTTAATACAATGGCTGCAGCATTATTGGAAACCACAGAAGTAATCAGGGCAGTCATTAAATACAGACTGGACAACAAGGCGTGGGGAACCATCCACTCAGGAAACAGGTTGGCCAGAGAGGTGACACTATTACCGATGAGCAATGCTGCACCACTGGTTTCCATGGCAGTGCCAAAAGGAATAAATGCGGCGATAAAAACAATGACAGGCCAGTTGATAGCACCATAGGCTTCCCGTGTGGTTATGTGTCGGGTTACCAGGAGCAAAAAGGTGCCAGCCAGTGCCGCAGCAAGAATATCAACCCACCCGGTTGCTGCCGAAAGCATGATGAGAGGAATCACAATCACAGCCAGCCAGCGAATCCGTTTCTTGCGCATATTGATTTCATGATGCTGTAGAATGATCAAGTCAGGATCATTCCGCATTCCAGCTACCTGGTCAGCCGGCATGAGCATGAGCAGGGTATCTGCAAAGCGCAGACGGATATGGGCAATCTTTTGCTTAATGGTCATACCCCTACGGCCAATGGCCAAAACAAAAGCCTCATATTTTTTACGAAAATCCAGGTCGCTTAGCGATTTTCCAGACAGGGTTGATTCGGGACCAACCAATCCTTCTACCAGCACATTATCACCCGCCTGAAGTTCTTTTTCACCCAGCTTAATATCTGATAGAGCCAGCACTTTTTCCTGTTGGTGAAATTTGAGGAAGTTTTCTATCGCGCCCCTGGTAAGCAGGATATCACCTTCACGTAGTTCTAAATCCGCAATATTGCTGGTGATCTGGACACCCTCACGAATGACAGTTAAAACCGTTATTTCAAAACGCTCATTTACGTGCTCATCGCGACAGTTTGACCCGATAAGCGGTGAGTCTTTGTCAATTCGAAACTCAGTGAGGTAGGTTGACATGTGGTATTTTCCCACCAGGGTACTCACTGGCGCGCGTGAGGGTAACAATCGTGGCAGTACAACCAGACAGTAAACCGTCCCCACCACCAGAAAAATGAAGCCCATTGGTAAAAACTCGAACATCCCCAAAGGTCTTATCCCATGGTTTTCACTGACTGAGCTCACCAACAGGTTGGTGGATGTCCCAATCAGCGTGATGGTTCCACCATAAATAGCGGCATAGGAGAGGGGTAGCAGAAGCTTGGAGGGAGAAATGCGAAATTTGGAAGCCATGTGCATGGCCACCGGGATAAATATTGCCACCGCAGCCACATTATTAATGAAGCCGGAGAAAATGCTCACTGAAACAAGGAACAGACCCAGTCCCAGCCACTTCACCTTCTTTTCCAGGTCAATGAAGTATTGTGCCAGACTTTCCAGTATGCCTGTCTTAACCAGAGCGTGGCTGAGCACAAACATCACTGCCACCGTAAGCACGGCTTTGTTGCTAAATCCAGCCACCGCCTGTTCGCTATCTACATAGCCAGTAAACCACAGGATCAGGAGCAAACCGATTCCCAGAACATCAATGGGGATGATCTCCAGCATCAACATGACGAGCACCAGGATCATCAGTAGAAAGATCCCTATAATAGACAGACTCATGTTATAGCTTCACTCCGTATTCGCATGTGTGTGTTTAGTTACCGCACTATCAGCGGATCTACAATATTATGCAGTAGGTCTGCTGTATTTCCCAGCTTTTCCAGAGTAAAGACCTCACTTTTTTTCGAGGGGTCAGAGGTTTGTGTATCGGGATACACCTGGCTTTGAAACCCATGCTCGATCAATAGCTTTTGAGTACGCTCACTCCATAGAAATTCTACGAAAGCATTCACAAGGTTAACCTGGTTCGGGCCAATGTTTCTTTTCAAGGCCACAGCTACAGGCTCTGTCATTAATGTTTTTTTCGGATATACCCGGTGAACCGCAGTGCCCTGATAATTATGAAAGTTGGCAGCTTCAAAATGAATCAACACATCTCCCATACCGGCCAAAAACTGATCGACTGCATCGCGGGATGTGGAGGGTTGGTGCAGTGACCCCTGAAACCAGGGTTTCACAAAATTAACGGCCTCGGCTGCGGATGCTCCACCTTGCAGTTTTGAACCATATATTGCCAGAGCAGCCAGTTGCCCTTCACCGGACGTCAGGGGATCAGGAATAATCACCCCAAGGGAGCTATAGTCAAGTTCCTCAAAATCCAGGTTTCCCGGAAGACTATCATTTCGTGAAAATAGAATGATGGGGGATTGACAAAACTTTTCCTGTTCTTGAATTTCCTGCCAGCTACCCACATCTATAATACCGTCACTTAATAGTCGACGTGCATCCAGTTCTGAGGAGAGAATGGCGACTTCAGCAGGAAAGCGTTTCACGATTTGCCTGGTAATCACACCGGATCCGGCAAAAGTGGATATAAACTCAACCCGTTCCTGATGTTGTTTGAGCCAACGCTGCTGAAAGGCGGGAATAATTTCTTTTTCCATCACGTTTTCCATGGCACTAAAACAGTAAAGTGTAATGGTACGGGGTTCTTTAATTATCACCTGATCACGACTGTACCAGACAAACAAAAGAATGCAGATCACAATAAAAACAGGGACAACAATAGTAGTAACCCGATAAGCAGGATCATTTTTATAGGATGATTCCATCTTGTTTTGAGAAACATGCATAAAAGCCCCACTTTCATTAAAATTAAGCGGTCATTCTGGAGAAGTTATTGTGATTAAAAGAGTTGAACAAGCATAATCCAACATCCTGTTCAAACACACTTTTGAAAAGGAAAACCTTCATTCGGATGGCTTTCAATACGCCCTGTCTAACCGTCATTGACTAAGGAAAAGGCTTGGTGGGTCTCACCTGCTTGTTAAATTCTGCACTGTAACTGACGGGGAAGAAACTCAAATTAGCATAAGGACGTACCGCATGAAAAGAAATGTTACCATAATATTATTAGCCCTCATGATGGCCGTGGGTGTTCACGCCGATAAAGTGGCTGTAATCTCAAAGGTACAGGGTGATGTGCTTTTACAAAAAGCCGAAGATTTTGATTATAACACACCGGTTACCATGGGTACGATCCTGAATAGCAATGACCAGATCAAGGTTAATGATGGTTTTGCTGTCATGTTATTGCTGGATGATAAAAGCCAGGTCAAGCTGCGTGAAAATACTGAAGTAGCCATAACACTGGCAGAAGACCTGAGCGGATCAAGTTATCATGTTCGACTGGAGTATGGTCAAGCCCTGACACAATATGCCAAGGGTGCTGATTTTGAATTCCAGCTGCATACTCCAACTTCTGTTGCCTCCATCAAGGGAACTGAGTTTTGGACTTTGACCGACCCGGAAACAGGTGATCAGGTTATCGTCCTTGAAGGTGCCGTGGATGTTATGAATAACCTTACCGGTATGATCAGCACCGCTGGTCCCGGGGAAACTGTAAACTCCACACTTGATGGATATATCCAAACTGACCCCACGGATGAAAGTACTATTCCACAAGACCCCGAAGCTGATGCTGGTGAACCCGTTGAAACTGAAGAAGGTACTGGAGACGCAGCAACTGATAGTACTGAGACAGAAACTGCCATGGAAGAAGTCCTGGAGGATACTACCGAAGAGACCCCTGCCGATGATAGTATGGCAGGTGATATGCCGGCAGTACCCGCATCTGACGCAGGAGATATGACCGCCGAACCTGAAGCCGAAGAAGAAGCGGAAGCAGATGATGGTGATGGAATGTTGGCCATGGATGCTGGTTTTGGTGCCGTAACCATTGATGGTGAACTTTATAATCAGATAGCTCTGCGTCCCGATATCTCTATTGGAAAGCTGGGTGTGGGACTTGACGTAGTCATCTATATGGACCAGGATGGAAATATTCGCAAGGACGAGTGGGATGAAGCCAAAGACATTATTGACAAAGTCATGTATGTCCGCTGGGGCCAACCAGGCGATCCTTTCTTTGTACGTGTTGGAACACTGGAAAACGTAGTTCTTGGTTATGGTCTCCTTATGAATGGCTATTCAAACATGATGGAATATCCTTCTGTTCGTAAAACGGGTCATCATGTGGGTTTCAAAATTGGCGACTTCGGTATCGAAAATGTCGTGGCCAACTACAAGGAATTCTCCTTTAGTGGAGAGAGTACCGGCCTGGGTATCCTGGGTGTTCGTGGAACCTATTCTCTAGGCAAACTGGCTTTTGGTACTACACTGGTCATAGACAATAATCAATATCTCGGTCTAAAAGATGACGATGGTGACTACATTCCTAACCTGGTAGACGATTTTCCAGATCAGGCCGAATATTCTGTTGATACCGATGGTGATGGCCGTCCCGATAACTCAGATGATGAGTGGGATATTGATGGTGATGGAAAAACTGACAATTATACACCAGACCACTCACGCGATTGGGATGATGTAATCGAGCGCAAAGCTGATCCTTTTGATATCAGCGAAAATCCCAGTACTGTTGGTGGTATCAGTCTTGATATTGCCTATCCCATACTTTCCATGGAAAAGCTGAAGCTGATTCTGTATGCAGAAGCTGGAACCTATTTCGGATCTGCCGACTCCATGTGGTATCTGGATGACAATGGTGCCGCCGCACAAAAGAAAGTCGAGTACGGATTTGGAGCCACTGCTCCTGGTCTACGTGCACAGATTTTCAGCTTCCTGACTGCCAGCATCGAATACCGCATCACACCAACCGGTAATTTTGTCTATGGATTGTTTGATAAAAACTATGATCTGGAACGGGTTGGTTTTGTGGACATGCCCGGCATGGGTTTAACCCCGCGTACACGCTATGAAAAGCTCTATGACAACTCAGCCATGATGGGTGTTTTTGGCAGCCTGGGTGCTGACATCATGGGCTTGGTTACCATGCAAGCCGGCTACCAGCACATGACCTCTGATGAATCCGAGGTTAAGGGTATCCAGGGCAGTATCGGTATCGCTCCCAATCTGATTCCAAAAGTTGAGGCTGCTCAAGCCTATATCCTGCGCATGAATGTTGATGATCCTTTCGACATTGAAAGCGAAGGAACACTCATGGGTTACTATGTAACCATGGGACTCGGTGGCGGTGCAACTCTGACCTGGGATTTCCGACAGAGCTATATAGATCTTGATGGAAACGGAGTAATTGACATGGATCCTGAATCAGGTGAAGTGGTTGCCCAAACCAGTATTGAAACCGGTTTTTCATTCTAATCTACAACTGATATAAACTCAAAACGCCTCGGGAAACCGGGGCGTTTTTTTTGAACACAACCGGATATGATCCGAGCTTTCCCCTCTATAACCGTTTGCCCAGACCGCTTTTCTTTTCGGGCTAAGCGTAAAATCAGATGAATTGCCTTTATCACCCCACTCAGGTCAAACAACGATGTGGACAACCCTTTACCGAAAAAAAGGAAACAAGTGCTGGCATTCAGTTATGTTTAGCTCGGATTTAAGAAATAACCACTTTCGCATAACGTAACATAAAAAAGGCGCTTCATTCTTGAGGCGCCTTTTTAATTGGTCTTTCAACAAAACCTATCATCGACGTACAGGACCATTAAACGAAAAACCTTGCTCGCTCCGTGGATGTAGCATATTTTTTTCTCTATGTTAAAATCATCTGGTCCATTCAGATGATTTTTCACCGGCCGACTTCGCCCCCGGGGAATGGGAGCTCACCTTCAAGTGAGACCCACACAGAACACCTCGGTATCCGCCCGGCACTATAAGTGACAGCACGCAATCACAGAACGCAATCCCATGTTTTCTGTAAAGGCGGATAACCAAAAATGAGGTACCACAATGTTACGTAAGCGCGCGATCTATCTGCTATGTTTACTCATGGCAGTAGGGCTGGTTTTCCCACAATCTGAGACCAGTGTAGAAACGACAAAGTTATCAGAAACGCTATACCACTTTAAAGTTACCACCCTTTTTCCCGTAAACACTCTGGCTTCAATCGGGCCAAATGGGATCTTACTGGTGGACCCTGGTATGGAGCAATCCTATGCTGGGTTAATGAAGGCCCTGGCAGAAATATCTGACCAAAAGGTTACCACCGTAATCAATACCCACACCCATGACCACCACATCAGCATGAACAAGCAATTGGGGAACACTGCAAAAATTTATTCACATGCTGCAAGCACAGACCTTATGAAAAGCGGGCTGGATGTCCTGGTTGAATGGTCCCCTGAGTCATTTCCAACCTATAAAATCGATAGCGATACTTCTCTATATTTTAATGGCGAGGAAATTCAGTTAATCCCTGTTCCCGGCGGACATTGTGGGGACGACATGATGGTCTATTTCACTGGATCAAAAGTCGCCTGTACTGGCGGTGTCCTGAAGGCCGGATCTTATCCCATGGTTGATTATGCACGCGGTGGTGATTTCAGGGGTTTTCCAAAAACCGCCAGAGCTGCATTAAATCATTTTTCCGAGGATGTAAAATTCATTCAGTCCCATGGGAAAATGTTTTCCTACACAGAAGGTGAGGAGTATGTCACCAGACTGGAAAAGAGCATTCCGCTGATCAAAAAGACTTTCGCTCAAGAAAAAGACCTTAAAAAGATGGTGGCAGCGGAACCCCTGAAAAACCTACTTCCAGGTGTACCGGACTACCCAAACCAGAATTACTGGATTAGAACAATTTATACAGGGCTGGCACTAGAGAATAATGGTGTTAAAAAGAGCCTGACTGAGCCACTATATCACGCCCTGCAATCTGGACCGGCTACTGAAATGGTTACGGTTTACAAGGTGATAAAGCAGAGCAATAAAGATATTTATGGGTTCAACGAGACCGTTCTAAATCTCCTGGGATACTATCTCATCAATAAAAATCGCCTGGCTGATGCCATTATTGTATTGAAATTGAATGCCCGGGAATATCCCAAGTCATTTAATGTCTATGACAGTCTGGGTGAAGCCTATATGCACAAAGGAAACCGCTGGCTTGCTAAAAGAAATTATAAAAAGTCCCTGAAAATCTATCCAGGGAACGAGAATGGAAAAGCCATGCTGGAGAAATTGAATTCAGACACCTAAATAGGAGTAGTTTTTGACGCAAAGCCCATTCGGAACCAAGAGTTTTGCAAGTTGTGTACTTTTACTTGTGGCTTCTCAGTTACTCTTTATTGCTTGTGAGGAACCACCCGAGATTCAGGGCCCAGCCCTTTTCGAAAAGACAATCGGGTACACTAATTATGATGAATGCTATGACATCCTGGAGCTGAACTCTGGTGATATCGTGGCTGTAGGGTATTCAGGATCAGGCGGTTTGGGTGAGGCTGATTTTCTACTCCAACGCCTGAGCCCTGATGGTTCTCCCGCGGGGGATTCTTTTTACGGAGGGCCCCAGTTTGATCAATGCTATGCAACGCTGGAAGATGATGACAATAACATCTACCTCGGGGGACTCAGCAATTCCTGGGGTCAAGGGTATACTGACTATCATGTTGTCAAACTAAACGATGATGGCGAGGCGCTTTGGTCCCAGACCTTTGGTAGCCCCGCGCTGGAAGTAGCATATGACATGATCTGGACCGAAAATGATGATCTGCTACTGTCCGGGTCTTACCAGGAGACACCACACGCCAACTATGATGTCGGTGTTGTTGGCTTGGATAAAGATGGGGAGAAGCTCTGGGGGTCCCACTTTGGCGGACCTGGTGATGAAGTCATCCGTTCATCCTGTCTAACTGATGATGGCCATATTATCCTGGCAGGCTGGTCCAACTCAAGCACCACTGAAGATGATGACATGTTTCTGGCGAAACTCGATGGCTCCGGTAATGTCCTTTGGGAAAAAGCTTTTGACTCAGGTGGAATTGAGCGCTGTCATGACGTCTTGCTTTGTGATGATGGTGGCTTCCTATTGGCTGGCTATCGGTTCATCGATTTTGAGAAAAATCGTGATCTATACCTCATCAAGACTGATAGCGATGGAACTATTATTTGGGACTGCACTTTTGGTGGCGAATTGAACGAAGAAGCCTGGGCCGTCCAACAAGATCCTTGGGGTGCTTTTTATGTTTCAGGTTTTTCTGAGTCTTTCTCTGCTGGCGGTAATGATGCCTATTTGGTAAAAGTCTCTCAGTCAGGAAGGGTGCTTGGCCACAAGCATTTTGGAGGAGTATCGCATGACTATAGTCGAAGCATGCAAATTGCCAGGAATGGAGATGTCCTGTTGGGTGGCTACAGCTATTCAACAGGGGCAGGAGTCAGTGATTTCTACATTGTAAGAACTGACACCACTGTGAATCCACTATAAAAAGCGCCCCCGAATATTCAGGGGCGCTTTCAAAATTCAAATTTATCGAGGGTGTGCTACTAAGCTTTAACTCGGTGCCAGAAACTTGGCTTTCTGTTCCTGATAATATTTGTCTTCGGGTTGAAGCTTTATACAGGCATCCATCACCACCACAGCCTCTTCAATACGACCCAGTTTCCACAGCACTTCACCTTTGGTGTCCATAATCTGTGCTTTGTCGCGAGCTTTTTCATCTTCGGCCAGCAATTCCACGGCCTGATTCACCCGCTGAAGGGCATTTTCCAAATTTAAATCCAGCTGGGTCATACGCCAGGCGTAGCCATTTAAGAATCCTGCATCAATTTTATTGATACCAGACATAAAGTCAACATGGCGACGGTAAATTTCGGCTTCAGCTTCATTATCCTGACTTTTCTGGTAAAATCTTCGCAGGGCCGAATAGGCCTGGGGGAGAACCTCTGTATTGGTTTCATTGTTCACAAAAGAGATCAGGGTTTCAGGGTCTTTGTTTTGCTCTGCATGGAAAAGGGCCATCTTCAGCGTAGCGATGGAGTGTTGAGCTATACTGGCATTTTCTTTAGCGAAAAGCTCTTCCCAGTAACTGATAGCGGCCTTTAGACCACTCATCGTCTCAACCTTGGTGGCCAATGTAACCAAAAGGTCGACATTGTCTGGATCATCTTGAAGTCGCCTTGAAAGATCGGGAACCGTATTGATACCATTGCGAATGCGGGTCATTTCGGCCTGGTATTCAGCCGGTGGCATAAAGCCCACAATACGATCAATCTCATTTCCTTCTTCATCTACAAAAACGAAGGCTGGAATGGAGCGGATGTTATAGCGTTGGGCTAATGCTTTGTTTTGGGTTGAATCAACATTCAGGTGGTATGAGATGAAGTTTTCTGAGGCGTATGCGATTAAAGCAGAATCGATAAAAGTTTCGGCATCCAGCCGAACACAGGAGCCTCACCACTTTGCCCAAAATTCATAACCAACTGTTTTACCATTGGATTCAACTTGCACACTGACGTCTGTGATCCAGGGGTATACCTGTGCTTTTTTTTCTGCACAGCCCAGAATTAAGAGACCTGCAATGGCAGCGAGCCAGAGGGTTTTTGTCTTCATGATTATCCTTTCAATGAAACCGATGATTTTTTTAGTCAAATGAAACTATTGTCAATGACATGGATATGCAATGGCTCACTGTGACAATGGATTCACTTTTCTAAGTTTGATGATCCAGTTCAAGATGATGGGTCATATCCCCCAGGTCAATTAATTCAGCCCCCTGAAAATCGATCTCACGGACAGCATTCATCTCGCCCCACAGTGTCCTGTTCCCCCTGAGCAGTCGAGTAGCTCGCATCCTCCGGTTCAGGCGCTTTGATTCAGCTTCTGTAGGTTCACACACACGACCAAGTTTTCCATAGAGTTTCACTCCAGGATACAGATCAAATTTGTTTTTAAACAGTAACCGTAACCAGAAGATCGTTCCGCTATTCACAGCCAGAATACAGATATCCGGATTTAGTTCAGCATTTTCAGGGAGGGTGGCGGGGTATTTCTCAAAATAGAATCCGGAGTGCTCTCGGTTTAAAAACGGACTGCCAACTGGTGTATTCACGGGCAAGCCCTCCGAGTTTATTGAGGCAATAGAGACATGAAAACTACTGGAAAAGCTACGCGTGAAATGCTTCTGGATTGCTGACCACTGTGTTTTCAGGTCGAGTCTACTCATAAGATTAAACCCTTTAATTGAATCACAACAAACTATTAGATGCCCTCTCCAGAGCTGTAATCTTCTTCCAGGATTTTCAATTCTTTTAGTTTTGCCTCCAGGGCAGACATTCGTTTGTGGGCCATTATACCGAGTGCAGCACCCGCTAAACCAAAAATAAAGCCAATTGTTTCCATTTTGTGCCTTTCAATAATTCATTCTTGATGGTGGTCATTATATGCGAAGTGAATAGCTTATGTTCACAGCCATATTTTGTGGTAGAGGTCAAAACTCTTTGAGCGCTATTCTGGCTTAGAATGATGCTGACATACCGTCGATCTTCAGACCGGAATTATATTACAGAGACTGGCTATTCCAGAATTCTGATAACTGATATCCACCCGCTCTTTTCGATCCAATATATTTAATCGCGTTCAACGTTTTTAAGAGCTTAATATGTCTTTCAATGGTTTTATATGGTGTCTTTAGTTCATCAGAAATTTCTGAAGCACGCAAGCTCTTTTGTCGGGTTAACAGCTTTATGATTTCAAGCAAAGAATCTCTTACACCTTGCGTTATTCCACCGCTTAATCCCTCGGTTATTCCCTCACGCTGATATTCTTGGATCAAATTGTTTAATCCCTCGGTTAATCCCTCGGTTATTCCCTCACTATAGTCAAAGGGAACCGATATTCCCGGGAAGGTAACCGTAACGGAAGTCCCGCTCACTTTCCATGAAGGGATTTCAAAACCTCCGTCTTTGCAGTGGGCGATCATTTTTAATGTACCGATCCCAATTTTTTCTATCCATTTTCGCAAAAAGAAAACATGAGCTATATCTGGATTAGTTGGTACGGAAAGGTGATCCTTTGAAAGGGCACTTACAGTTAGTCCAGGAGGCAATTTTCCGTAGCTGCTAATCTGGAGCTTTTCAGGGTAAATGTTGATGGCAACACTACTTGAATGGCTGGAGTAATCCCGGTGGATAAGTGCATTAAGGATTGCTTCACGGATGGCAAGACGAGGGAAGGCCATCTTGTCCTCTCTTTTCCAAGACAATTGTTTAAAACTACTGGAAACCCCATATGCGAGATCAAAGAATTCTGTGATATGGTTGACTGTTTGAAAAAGATTTTTTTCAAACAAACGGTCATACAACAGCATTTCACCTGTTTTATCACTTTTGAATACTGACAAACGGACTCTTGCCTGAGGGAACAAACGGACCGGGTTCTTTCCAAAAAGCAAGATGGCTGCATTATTAAAGTCACCGCTTTTATAGAGACCATACTTGCTTAAAAACTGAAGGGGGTCCTGGGGGATATTCGTTTCCCGCCCTGAAGCAGAGGCCTCGCCGATACATTCCGCTACTTCTGCAAGATCAATATCATCAACCTCCGCTTCGATAGCTTTTTGGGTTTCCCAACGTTTTGATTGACCTGTGTCCTGGTGGATAAGTGCCGCTAGCTGTTGTGTGCTGGCTGGAGTTGTCGAACTTCCCCTTCTAAAATATACTGTACCCTGAAAAATGTATGGCTGTTTGGTTCCCTTCCAGACATTGATGATCAGAATTGATTTTTTGTTTCTCGTTTCCAGGGCTACTGAAATGGCCGCTTCAGGTACAATTTCGTTAACTAAAAATTGAGAAAGCTCTGCTACTTTGCCCTCAGCACCGGAAACGCCAAGCAATTGTCCCGTTTCATCTACACCTACAACAACTTGACCACCCTGGTTATTGAGAAATGAACAAATCACTCTGGCAATTTGCTCCTTGTTATACGCGGCTTTAAACTCAAGCGTGGAAGATTCTTGCATCTTCAAAACCGCATCTATGACAGTAAAATCGTTCTTTTTCATAGCGCGTTCATATTGGTTATAATCTCTTGAATTCTATTTTGGTCATTGAACTGAGTGTGAATAACTTTAAGAATATCACTGATTTGAAAAAATTCATCGGCCCAGTGTCCTACACGCTCATCTGCTGGTATGTTGTTTTGTATAGTATCATTATACAAATCGATTGAGCGAATATCGTCCATTAATTTTGTTGCTTTATACGTAAAGCTTGCCCGTGGTTCCCCATTCAACTTGAGCATATACTGTTTGAGCAATACTCGCGCAACACGAATATCTCGATGAGCGATAAACCAGCGTGGCTTTTTGAGAGTAATTGCCAGCTTCATTTCCTCGTGGGTTATGGAACGATCACCAATGATACCGGTTCCATACTCCGGTCTAATGATTCCGAAGAGAGCATCGCTGGCCCTGACGGCCTCCAGACAATTATCCAAATTTGATTTAGAGGGATCTGTGCGCATTGTCTTGTAATGTGAATTGACGGGCTGATATCCCAGTTGTTCAAATAGACCACAAATTTGATTGAGCTGATCCTCATAGCCGTAGACTGAGGAGGCTATCATGATTTCTATTTTCCCGTCAGGTGTCACGAGCTAGATCCTCATTTTCGAAAGCTTTGAAATCCAATTCCTTCGTAAAGACTCATTAGAGTTGGGTTTTGTGAATTCATATTGGTTGTTTCTAAGTTTGTTTATGCCCCCCGCTTACATAAAAGTGTTCTTATTTGCTATATACTTCTTTTAGTGTCTTCTCACTAAGCCATATTTTAGTTTTTAAGAATATAGATTTTTTTTTAGGAAACGCCTCCATATTCTATTTCCAACTATTGACTATTCTACGGCAGACTATTACAGATCGGGGTTAACTCACAAGGATATCTTAATGATAAGGCTTTTATTTAAGCACGGTGAGGGGGCATTGATACCTGCATCAACACATAATATGCCTGGTTATGTCACACTGAGTGAAACGAAGGGTCTTGATCCATGGCCTGGATTTATCTTGAGGATCAAGATTCTTCGCGGCGCGATGCTTGCTCAGAATGACTGTGAGATTTCTTTCTCTTGCAAACAAAAGAGCCCCGACCAATGGTCAGGGCTCAATTATTAATCGTTCGGACCAGTTCTAATGAACCGTGTGTTCCACTGACTTCTGATATTTTGGATCATTCATGGCAATGATGGGTGCACTGGCCATTTTCCAGAATAACCACCAGATAAACAAGCCACCCATTCCCAGCAAGGTCGTCACATGCATCCAGGAAATCTGAAAATGATGATCGTTAAAAGTGGGGTTAATCATCCAGAAATGATCTACATAATGCATAGTGAGTACCAGAATTGCGATGGAAACAATTAGCACAGGAATGCGTTTAGCGGCCCTGAAAGCCAGGATAATAAAGGGAACGATAAAATGAAAGATGATCAGAAACAAGCTGACGCCTTTCCAGCCGTGTTCCCAGCGATGGATAAACCAGATGGTCTCTTCAGGGATGTTGCCATACCAGATCAGGAAGTACTGAGCGCCACCGATATAGGCCCACCAGGCCGTGAAGCCGAACAGGAATTTTCCAAAATCATGGGTGTGCTCGGCAGTGATAATTTCACCAGCACCATTATTGCGCAGCATATTAGCCAGTAGAGACAACAGCCCCAGCGCTCCTAGAAAACCACCGGAGAATACATAGACACCAAAAATAGTGGAAAACCAGTGTGGGTCCAGACTCATGATCCAGTCAAAGGCAAACAGGGTGACCGTTATTGCAAACAACACCGTTCCACCCGCAGCCTTGCGTCTCATTTTTGCGAGACTTGAGACATCTCCCTCATCCTGAGCCAGCGACAGCTTACGCAAGCCTCTGGCCAACCATGCCCAGATAACAAAAAAGATGATATTGCGAATGATAAAGAAAGTGGTGTTGAGATAGGGAGCTTTCCACTGCAAAATAGGGTCATGGGCAACAGCCTCTGCGTGAGTCCAATGAAAGAGATCATGCATCCCAAAGAAAAGAGGAATCATAAATAAGCCCATAAAGGGCAGGGTACAGGCCAGGTTCTCCGCCACACGGCGCATAACCACACCCCAATAAGCACCCGTGATATGATGGATCAACACAAAGAACAATCCACCCAGACCGATGGTTGTGAAAAAGGTAAAAGCTGTGAGATAAGCCTGGAAAAATTGTGCATGATCCATGAAGGCACCAACTACTGAGAGCAACAAGCCCACAACGCCAACAATTATGGCCTTCCTGGCAAACGATCCGGTTTCCAGTAACATGTAAGTTTTATTGTCGAATTTCATAGTACGCTCAAAACCTCTAATTCTGTTGAATGGACCGAATGTAGCTGATGATGGCCCAGCGGTCTTCCACAGACACCTGGGCCTTGAGAGAAGGCATATTCATCCACCCCTCTGTAATAGCGTTATAGATATGTCCATCGCTGAGCTTCTTGATGCGGTCATCATGGAAATTTGCCGGGGGAATGGGGTACTTGTAAAAGAGAATCTTTCCATCACCGTCCGCTTTTGCTCCGTGACAGGCCATACAATAAATATCATAGCGCTCTTTTCCACGCTTGACCATATCCTCGGTAAAGTCCATAGGAGCTTTGGATAAAAACTCACCATTGGCGTCTTTACCCAGATAGTAGGCATCATCTTCACGTAATTCACCACGGGCAACCGTTCCTTCTACAGGGGTGCGCATACTGGCGCCATCCACAAAGAAATTGCTTTCTGACTGGGCTTTGTATTTGCCCTGTGAATCCATGTTGGGATTCAGATGAACCGGTGGTTTTTCGGAAAAATTTCCTCTTCCGCAAGACACGACCAGCATGACCAAACCAACAACTAAAAAGAGTCGAGTAAGATTTTTCATCATCATCTCCCTACTCGCCAGCCACAAGCTCAACATCCTTACCCCCAATGGAGGTAAGAAAGGCCTGGGTCTTCTTTTCGTCAAAGTTTTTGTCTTCCACTTCAATACTCACAAAAAATGCATCATCAGTGGCCCTGGCAAAATTGTCTGAATAGAATACGGGGTGATGTAATCGGGGTAAACGATTCAGGTGAAACATTCCCAGGACCGCTCCAAATGCACCAAAGAGTACAAACAATGCAAAGGTGACAATTATGAAGGCCTGCCAACTGAAGAATGGCTTGCCTGAAATTACCAGGGGATATTCCACAGCAGCAATCCAGTATTGAAGTCCCATTCCAATGCTTGCACCAGTAAGTGTCATTCCACCTACGATATAACCCAGGGGTGATCGTTTGAGACCCATGGCATCATCCATTCCATGAATGGGAAAGGGTGAATGACAGTCAAATTTTTCATAGCCGGCTTCACGAACTTTTTTAGCGGCATCAATGAGCTCCGCAGGATTTTCAAAACGGGCGAGAACACCTAATGTTTGACTCATTTGGCACCTCCGCTCTTTTTATCTTTGGTGTGGTAATGATGCGGGTCAGCCTCAGGCATGACACCCTTTACTTCAGCCAGCGCAACCATGGGTAGAAATCTCAGGAAGAGCAGGAAGAAGGTGAAGAACAATCCAAAGCTACCAACAAAGGTCAGGATATCCCAGATTGTAGGTGAATAGTAGTCCCAGCTTGATGGCAGAAAATCTCGGGACAATGAAGTCACCGTAATAACAAAGCGTTCAAACCACATCCCAATATTCACAAAAATTGATGCCACAAACATCACGGGGATGCTGCGACGCAGTTTTTTGAACCAGAAGATCTGCGGTGTGATAACATTGCAGAGGAACATGATCCAGTAGGCCCATGCATACGGTCCAAAAGCCCTGTTGATAAAGGCGAAAACCTCGAATTGATTCCCCGAATACCAGGCAATGAAAAATTCTGTCAGATAGGCATAACCCACCATGGAGCCGGTCACCAGGATGATCTTGTTCATTTTTTCCAGGTGATTTACGGTAATGATGTCTTCCAGCCCATAAATCTTGCGGGCGATAATGGCCAGGGTCATTACCATTCCGAATCCAGAGAACACAGCTCCAGCGACGAAGTAGGGCGGGAAGATGGTGGTGTGCCATCCTGGTACCAAACTGGTGGCAAAATCTGTCGCTACAACCGAGTGTACTGAAAGCACCAGGGGTGTGGCCAGACCTGCCAGCATGAGATAGGCTTTTTCGTAATGCTGCCATTGACGATTACCGCCTCTCCAACCCATAGCAAAAAAGCCCAGAACCTTTTTACGCACCTTGGTAGCGCGATCTCTCAGGGTTGCCAGATCAGGAATAAGTCCCACGTACCAGAACAGTGTTGATACGGTGAAGTAGGTTCCAACAGCGAAAATATCCCACAGCAGTGGACTTCTAAAGTTGGGCCAGATCAACATCTGATTGGGTACAGGAAACATATAATAAGCCAGCCAGATTCGCCCGACATGGATACCGGGAAATACCAGGGCTGAAATAACAGCAAAAATGGTCATGGCTTCAGCGAAACGGTTAATGGCCGTACGCCATTGTTGTCGCAAGAGAAACAAGATGGCGGAAATCAGCGTTCCGGCATGTCCAATACCCACCCAGAACACAAAGTTTACAATGGCCCAACCCCAGCCAACGGGATTATTCAGACCCCAGATACCCGTACCTTCCCAGACCAGCCAGCCAATGGCTCCCAGGAGGAGCATCATGCCAGAAACAGCCGCAGCAAATAGAAGATACCATTGCGCAGGGGTTTTCTTTTCTACGATTCCACTAACCTTCTCCGTCAGGGTGGAAAAGGTATGACCGCCAGTAACCAGCAGTTCCTCGCCACCGACAGCTTCAACGGCACCAGAATCTCTTTCAGGATGTTTTTTTAAAATACTCACGCTAGCGTTCCATATAATTTCATTGGTTCAATCACTAAGCACCGTGCCCACTGGCGGAATGTTCACCCTCTAATGCCGGGTTGGGATTCCTTAGTTTGGCACCATATGTCGTACGGGGCTGCAGGTTTAATTCACCCAGCAGGGAGTAGTCTGTATTTTGTGCCTTAACGCGGGAGACTTCGCTATTGGGATCGTTGATGTTTCCAAAAGCGATTGCATCCGTGGGGCAGGCCTGCTGACAGGCAACCACCACATCACCATCTTCCAGATCACGACCATCATTTTTGGCGTCGATCTTGGCGACATTAATCCGCTGTACACAGAAAGTACATTTCTCCATGACACCGCGGAACCGAATGGAAACATCGGGGTTCATGGCCATCTGTACGATCTCTGGTGTATCTTTGGTAAAATTGAAGAAATTAAAACGTCGAACTTTATAAGGACAGTTGTTGGCACAATAGCGGGTTCCAATACAGCGATTATAGGCCATTTCATTAAGACCTTCTGCGCTGTGCGTGGTTGCAGCTACTGGACAAACACCTTCACAGGGTGCCATCTCGCAATGCTGACAGGCCAGGGGCTGAAAAACCATCTCTGGGTCTTCAACATCACCAGTGTAATAGCGATCCAATCGAATCCAGCTCATGTCGCGGCCATTACTGACCTCTTCTTTGCCGATGACCGGAATGTTATTTTCGCTCTGGCAGGCAATGGTACAGGCGCTACAGCCGGTACAGCTGGTAAGATCAATGGCCATACCCCACTGATTGCCCTCTCCGTAATCGTGCTCTTTCCACAAGCCTTTGAGTTCCTGTTTCTCGGCAAAAGCCATGGCGAATTCTGGATCTTTCTGGTAGTCAGCCAAGGTGCTTTCCCGAACGATTGTGGGTAGTCTTTCCTGAATGGCTTCAGCGGCCAGTTTTTCCTCGTCAAAACCATGGTTATCCTGAACACAGGCCAGGATATGGGTTCCAAAAGCCTTCTCCGCCTTGAAGCCGGATGCTATCTGCATGCCACCTGATGTTCTCAGAACATTCACATTGGCACCAACACCACGGGAGACGCGACCAATTTCTCGACCGTAGCCCAATTCAAGGGCGACAGTATTGTCTGCCATACCTGGTTGAATCCAAACCGGTAGCGTTACCTGTGCGTCATTACTACTGATCCGCAGCAGGTCCTGATTCTTTACGTCAAGGGCTTTGGCTGTACCAGCGCTGATCAGGGCTACGTTGTCCCAGGTCACCTTGGTGACGGGATCTGGTAGTTCCTGCATCCAGCCATTATTGGCATAACGACCATCATAATTTGTGAATGAGGCGGTAAAGATGACCTCAATGCTTGAAGGGGAGGCTGTTGGTGTGTCGAATTGACTCATCAATACAGCACCAATGGCGTAGGTTTCATCAAACCCCACCGAAACTTCCCGGCTTTGCGTTAGAAAACCATCATGAACCACTTTGCGCCAGGCTTTTTCATAATTACCAGCAGGCAAAATATCAGTCCAGGTTTCACGGACAACTTCATATGCTCCGACTTCGTCATCAGACATGAGATTGGCCAGCATGTCAATTGAATTTTTTCCATCAAAGAGTGGCGCGATGAGGGGCTGAATAATTCCCACACCACCATAGCCTGATACATCACCCCAACTTTCCAGAAAATGGGCCTGGGGAATATGCCAGGTTGCCAGGGCGGCTGTTTCATCCACATGGGATGACAGATGTACTGAGTAGGCGACTTTTTTCAAGCTGCTGGCAAAATCAATATCGGCAGGGGCCTGATATACGGGATTTCCACCCAGGATAACCAGGGAGTGAATCATACCGGCATCCATATCTTTGCTGAGTCCTATAAAGTCACTCAGGCTGGAAATCTGCATGTCAGGATTAACGGTATAGCTGACGGTTTTGCCAGTATTACCAAGGGCATCATTAATAACTGAAATCAGAGTGTGCACTTCTTTGGGTTGACGGCGACCACCCAGCACCAGGGATTGTCCCTGGTTGGCAATCAAATCTGCAGCCAGTGCCTCGAGCCATTTTTTATCAAACTCGGCATCAATTTTCGGGGCAGAAATTTTCAGACCTTGAGCACTGAGTTCGTGAGCCAGGGCAGCGGCAAACATACCGACCTGTCCGCTCTGAACCCTAAGACGATGGTCAGCCATTCCGCCAGTAATGGTATAGGTCCCTTCCACAGCATACAGTCGATTCATGCTGTCGTGCTCTGAACGTACCTTGCGGTTGGATGCAAAATCGCGGGCATGTGGAATATCGTTGCTATCCATCTGGAGAAAATCAGAATCCAGAGACAGGACGACATTGGCTTGCTTAAAATCATAATTGGGTTTGGCAACCGCATTGGTTTGGGTATGCAAACCGGAGTAGATGTTTTCGTCGCTGACGCTGTCGTAAGTCACCCACTTGGCTCGGGGGTATTGCTCACGAAAGGCCTTGGCCAAACGCATCATGGTTGGTGAAGCGAAGCTTTCCGACAGGATCGCCAATCCTTCACCGCCATTTTCCTTATACTTTTCGGCTTCACTTTTCCAGACGCCACGATAGGCCTGCCAGGTTGAGTTATTGCCGTTCTTGAGCACCACCTGTGATCGATCAGGATCATAGAGGTTGAGCATTTCAGCCTGCATAAAGACATTGGAAGAACCGCCTGTTGCAGGATGGTTTTTATTGCCCTCTATCTTTGTTGGTCGACCTTCATGACTTTCTACCAGCAGTCCAAGCGACTCGGTTCCAAAGGGCATGTTGGTGGCATAATATTGCGGTTTACCTGGGATTATTTCTTCTGGTTTGATTACATAGGGAATGATCTTTTCCACGGGTCGACGACAGCTGGTCAGACCAGCCAGGGCCATGGAGGCTCCCATCAAACTCATAAATTTTCTGCGTGAAACCGGGTTGCTTAATTCTGATGCGCCGTCTGGGAATTCTTTCTCGACCAGCTCCTTGAATTCAGGAGTTTGGGCCAGATGATCCAGGCTACGCCAGTAAGCTTTACCCTGTGCACTGGGTTTTATTGCATTACTCATCGGTGACATCCTGTACAATCAGTGATAGGGGCTTTGATATCTAACAGCTCTTTTTGTTTTGATGCAAACTCAGCTTGATTGGCTGGTGGCGTCCATTTCATATTAGTGACTTCACTGACGGGACGCAGGTGATCATCAGGATCACGATGACAGTCCAGACACCATCCCATACTCAGTGGTTGATGTTGAGCCACCACATCCATTTCATCAATATTGCCATGACAACTTGCGCACCCCACACCAACGTTAATATGGGCGGAATGGTCGAAGTAGACATAGTCTGGTGATTTGTGAATCCGGATCCACTCAATGGGGGTTCCATTTTTGAAACTCTCCCGGACGGGTGACAGCTTATCACTGTCAGCCTTAATCATGTTGTGACAATTCATGCAGGTCTTTGTCGGTGGTAAGCCAGCCACGGGAGAAGACTCCACGCCGGTATGACAAAAACGACAATCCAACCCCAGATCCCTGACATGCACTTTATGGCTGTAGGGAACAGGTTGTGTAGGGCGATAACCTACATCTGTGTACCATGGAGACGCATAATACCAGACCAGACCAATGACCATAACCAGCGTCAGTCCAGCGCCAACTGCGGAATACAGCGGGGCTTTATTCGTCCATTTGGGGAATATCTGAGCCAAGATTTATCCCTTTATTTTGCTTTACAAAGTTTGGGTTTTGAGGGGGTCTTCTTAATCAATGCCCGGGCACTGAAAACCTAACGATATCTCCCCTCATTAATAAGGCGAGTATGATACATGCTGGCTAAAATAATGACAAGGAATTTATCAATATCAGGGCTTTAGAATTCTGGATAAATTTTGTCATGTAATTAATAATGACACCTATTGGGGATTGGCAAAAACCCCGTTTGTCAATCCTGGATTTCCAATAAGTCTTGGCGCAGTCCATGCAAGCGCTTCAGGATGGTTTTCTCGATATCATAACCAAAATCGGGGGCATACATCTTGCACAGATTCACCTGGTATGTTAAAAGGTGTATTGGGCGGGACGCCCCAATGAATTTAACAATGAAATATGGCGATGAATTAGCATGTTAACCCTATATATATTGACCGGGCTGTTACTAATGCTCTCCTTCTATAAGAGCCAGGAGAAAAGCTTTTTTGCACTCAAGATCGCAGCGCAGCGATTGATGAAGATGGCACCGGCATTCATGCTCATGCTCATCCTGGTGGCCATTCTACTCACCCTCATTCCGGACGAAGTTCTCATGAACGTGTTGGAAAAAGACAATAAATGGCTGGCTGTGTGCTCAGCCCTTGGGGTGGGTTCCATTTCAGTTATGCCGGGATTTATCGCCTTCCCGCTGTGTGGTATTCTCCTGGACCAGGGAGCGCTCTATATGGTGCTATCTGCCTTTTCCACAACCCTGATGATGGTGGGTGTTGTTACCTTCCCTTTTGAAAAAGCTTACCTGGGGGGGCGTCTGGCCATATATCGAAACCTTTCTGCTCTGAGCATCGCCCTCTGTGTCGCATTGATCACCGGGCTGGTTTTTGGAGAGCTGTTTTGACGCTATCTCCCAATAGTCGCAGAACCCTGTTCATGGGGATGATCTTTGGGGCGTTCATACTCACGTCGGCAATAACTGATTTCGAACCCGGCAAAGAGATCGGGGCAAATTTTTATACCTTTTTTATACAGATGCTCAAGTTGCTGCCCTGTGTGTTTGTTCTTATTGGGCTCTTTGATGTCTGGATCAAGGCTGAAACGGTTGAAAGACACCTGGGGCAGGACTCTGGTATACTGTCTTATTTTTGGGCGGTCTTGATGGCAGGAACCACTGTCGGGGGCCTTCATGTTGCCCTGCCTGTGGGTGAAGCGCTTTATCTCAAAAGAGCCCGACTGGGCGTGGTACTGGCTTTTATTTCGGCTGGGGGAATCTGTCGGGTACCCATGACCCTGTTTGAGGCATCCATCCTGGGGTGGAAATTCACAGTGGTACGGTTTGCCGTCTCCCTGCCCCTGATCATATTGAG
>JAERTH010000161.1 GCA_016844955.1 Fidelibacterota bacterium
TGATGGAATATTTCCGCGGCTATATAGTTGGTTGTTTAATCGCTCTCCGCTCCGCTTTAGGCGTACAAACGGTCCGCGACATCCTTTAATTTATTTCCTGTATCTGTAATCATAGAGGTTGTCTCATTTAAATCCTCACCCGTCTTCTTGATACTACCAATATCTGTATTCACCGTGGCAATATTCGAGGCCACTTCCCTAGCAGCCTTAGCCCCCTGGGTGACATTGTTGACAACATCGGATATACCACTATTTACCATTCCAACATTACTGGCTATGTCCTGGGTCGTTACATTCTGTTCTTCAACTGCTGTGGCAATAGTATTTCCAATGTCGCTAACTTCATTAATGACCAATCTGATTGACGCTATTTCACTGACAGTCCCGTTGGTTTCATTTTGAATGGCTTCAATCTTGTGACTGATGTCTGTTGTAGCTGCATTTGTCTCGGTGGCCAACTCCTTGACCTCACCGGCAACGACGGAGAAACCTTTACCTGCCTCTCCGGCCCGTGCTGCTTCGATGGTGGCATTCAAGGCCAGAAGTTTGGTCTGCTCCGCGATTTCCACAACTGTGTCTGTAACCTTACTGATCTGTTCGGCTGCGTCGCCAAGATTGTCAACTCGGCCCGAGGCCAATGCAACATTTTGAACGGCTCTTGCAGTAATTTCTCGCGCCTGTTCGGCTTTGTGGGGAATCTCACTCACTGTACTGGTCATCTCACCAGTCGCATTTTCAATGGAATTCATATTTTGTCGAGATGCCTGAGATGCCTGAGCAATGGTATCCATATTGACACTCATTTCCTCAGAGGCAGCAGCAACTATGTTTGACATATCAGCAATGCTGGTTGATTTGTTTGAGATTTCAGTAGTGATCTCAGATAGGTGTTTTGAAGCAGACCCCAAACTATTGGTGCTATCTTGAACCTGATGTTGCAACACCTTTTGCTCGTTCGCCTGTCCCTCCAGCTTTTCAACAAATGTATCAAACCATGTTGCCAGCTCACCAATTTCATCCCTAGAATCCAAAGCAAGCCGCGCTGATAAATCAGCTTCGCCCTTAGATATATCACGCAATCCCACAATGACCTGTCGTAATTGCCTTAACATTGACTTTGTGATAATTGTACTCAGAAAGAGACTAATTCCTAGACTGAGAAAGATTATAAAAGTAAGCATACTTTTGGATCGTCGATTATTTTGATCCGCATCTGCAATGTTAACCTTTGATCTTTCGACCGTTGCATCAGATAACTTATCTACATGATCTCTCATTGTTTCAAACAGCGTTCCGGAAATTTGAGCTTTTAAATTTTCAATTTCGGTTTGAGTGGTCTCAGAATCTTTCAGAAGCTTAACCATGTTTTCCACGGCTGATTTCCAATCATCAAAACTGGTTTCGAAACCTGCGATATGCTTTTCATCAGCAGTCGTAGAAAGCCGCTCTAGTGTCAGAAAACCGTTTTTCCATTTTTTCGGTACGTCTATGTCCACTTGTTTGCGATAATAGTCAATGTAATCAGTAAACGCTGCACTCTCAGCCGGGTATTGTGTGGCATTCAGGATACCTGATAATGCCTGATACAGATCTTTATCAAGCTCCAGGAGGTTATAGATACTTTGCAGGTGAATCTCACCCACCTCATCCAATCCTGACTTGAGTTCTGTGATCGTGTTGAATGACACCAACCCGGTTATGAATAGTCCAATGCCAAAAACAATTGAAAGTACTTGTAGTTTAAATCTGATTGACCAGTTGTTTATTGACATGCTTACCACCTGTGAACTTTCAACTATTTCTTGCGGGTACAAATATTTAAAAAAGCCAGAGAAGTTCATTTGACTGAACCTCTCCGGCTTTATTGAACGAATTACATCAGGAATCTATTCGCGTGCCCATGCTGCAGTAAACATGGTTACACTACCTTCACGTTCGTTAGCACTGAATGCAACACCGTTAGTTGGGTGTACAGCCAGACCTTCTGAACCAACTTCACTTTTTTCCATTCCCATATCCGAATCTGGATCTAAACCAGCTTTGGCATAAGAGTCAAAAATGATATTATCAGGATCAGTAACATCATAAGCTACAACAGCATGTGATTCCTGAAGTGCCATCAGAGCATATACGTGGCCATCTTTTTCAATGACGGAGGCTTCTTCAGGTTCAGTTTGCTTGGTTGATTTACGCGCATCATGCTGCCACCCATCTGGAAGATCATTCAAGATGGTATGTGGTGGAGTAGCAGTATAAGTGGCCAGGTCAAGAATCTGGAAAGAACCATTTCTCTCATTGGAGATCAGTGCATAGTCACCGCTAGGATAGATATATAATCCATCTGGCTCGGCTTCATTATCACCAGCATCCGCCTCTAGATCAACGATGGTAACGTCAGATTCTGAAAGTGGAGCATCATTGGCATTGAAAACCAAAATCTGGCTGGTTTCCTGAACAGAAACAACAACGGTTCCGTCTGCTGATGTTTCACAATGCTCTGGCTCTGAATCAACATCATGATCTACTTTGTAATCCTGGACCAATTCGGCATTGGCGATTCCACCAGCTAAACTGATGATAGAAACGCTGCCACCGTGACGTTCGACAGGTTTACAGGTACGATCTTCGCGATCATCTTCACAGGCAACAATCAGGAAACTACCATCTTTGGTGAAAGCACAACCATCAGGATTGTAGCCAATACCAGAAACGGTAACAACTGATGTGGGATCAGATAATTTAACAAATTTAATGGATCCCTGTCCACAGTCAGCTTCAGCAACACATACAGCTATGTAATTTTCGCCACCTATAACAGGTGAAACATCGATGGATGTGAATTCTGCTGTAGCAGAGCCAGTCTCCAGGACCGCCAATTCATTGATTGCAAATGAACTAGTTGTGTAATCTATACTAAAGAGCTGGTTAGTTCCTGAGGCAACGAAGACGGCCTGATCCTCTGATCCAGGTACCATTCTAATAATCTCAGGGTTAGCATCTGCTGCGGTTGCAACAGTCATGACTGTATTCAGGTCAAAAGAATCAAAAGTTGGTACTTCATCAACCTTTTCATCCTCACAGCCCCAAAAGGCAGCCATTAGCACCATAAGTAATACGGTAGCTTTTTTCATTTTACATCCTCCTTTAGGATTTGTTATACATTTATCTGTCTTTTATCATTAAAATTTAAAATTGATCTGTAAGAGACTCTGGTCATCATTCACACTGGATTCTGTTTCTGAGCCAGTAATCTCATCAAGGATATAGTGTTCAATTTTTAGAGCTAAATTGTCATTAATCTCAAGCATTGCTGAGAGTGTTGTCATTTGACGATCCCAGGACATGGCCTCACTTAGGTAAGCCCAGGTAAGTTCATCCCCTGCACTATTCTCCTTGGATTTTAAGTCTAGAAAACCATGTCGACCCAAGAGTGTCAATCCCCTTGCATTTAAGAATGCAGGTGCGCGCATCGAATAAGAAGCCTCTCCATATGCACCCTCGCGTGTCAAGAGCCCATCCTGTGCTTGTATATATTCACCCACTAAATCAATTCCGGCAATTTGATATCCTGCTCGTCCACCCATCCAGTAATGAGTACGATCAGTCTCATCTCCCATATTTGAATAAGGAGCCAGAGATTGCTTCAAACTGGCTTTCCAGTCCCAATCATCGATGAGCTCGCCTGTGAAGAACCAACCTAGCGCAGAAAAACCACCAAATTGCAGGCCAGCTTTAACACCATACTCAAAAGTTTGACCATTTTTTGGCTCATAGTCATCGTAAACCATCATTTTGAATGATTTGTCTTCAGCTGCATCATCAGTACCAAGGGGGCGCTTCATTGCAAAAGAGAGTCCAGTTATCAATTTTCCTGACTCGCCTAATGCAAATTCTGTAACACTATTGATATGAGCCTCACGACCTTTCCAAAATGCAGTTCCAATCAGGGGATAACCTTCTGATTGTCTTTTGGTGCTAACAAAAGGTCTGTTTTTTCCCATCTCAAACTTTGTATTTAGTCCTGGCACATTCAGCCGTGCATATTGTTTATCCACATAAGCAGATTCATCATCAAATCGAAACTCAATATTGTAATACAGATTTTCACTGTAATTGACACGAGCCGAAAGCACTGCCATATCGATTCGCATATGGGGACTACGATTCCTGACTTTCTGATAAGTCAAATCCTGATTGGCGAAACCGCCAGCGCCTTCAACATCAATAAATTCCAGCTCAACTTCACCACTCAGCTCGATATCCAGACCACTGGGTGCAGTAATTGCTACCTGGCCCAGAGAAAACCCGCTGACCAGGGTTAAGATTGTGATGATGAAAAGTATCTTTCTACTATTCATTCTATTTCTCCTGTTTTGATTCTTTTGAATCATTTTTGTTTCCAGCATCTCTCCCAAGGACGAGATGTCTGAAATTATATAAATACAATAAGCTTAACAAAATTCCTGCATAGATGAGAACGTTTGGTTTCTGTTCGTTTTTGAATGCAAAATCAATAGAAACTTGCTCCATGTATTGCATAGGTTTTCGAGAAATTGAAACACTTGCTCGATCATCAATCATGGCGAAAACATAGGGCGGTTTGGGCTGTTTCTTTTTGAATTGTGGTTCACTCCCATTGATACGGTGAAAGTTCCACCCATCCGGGAGTATGACTGTCAGTTTGCAAATGTCAATAGTGGTTGGCAATGTATTGGTGTAAGTAACACCCCAATTGAAAGTTTTAAACTCCTCTGGACCAGCCTCAGCCCAATCCATAAACACCTTATTCTCAGCTCTAATAGTGATGGAATGAGAGTCAGTCAGCGTTTCATTAAATTGAATTTCATATACTGGTGATGTCCTATCCAGAGTTAAGCCCACGCGAGCAGCACCTGGTTCACCGTTAAGCATAACTGAGAAATCGCTCAACTCACTGTATTCGGAGGGAATGTGCATGGTTAAAGTGCTATCAGAGAACAATGCATGCATATCCAACTCGATCGTAGCTGATCCATCTTCATTAATCCAGACGGTCTGAGCAATACTATTTATATCCTGGGCGCTGAGTGAAGAAAAACTTCCCAGAACCACCATCATACTAAGTTTTTTTGCTAAATGTCTCATGGTGTGATCCCCAAAAATCTAAACCAGGTAAATCCAGCTACAATCATGACGACAACACCAATTGTTGCCACAGTCAATCCATACTTGAGATTGTCTGAGATAGTGAACTGACCTGTGCTATATAGGATCAGATTGGGTTTGGCATTGGTGGGCAGTGTAATCACCCAGGTCAGGGTAAATGCTGCTGGCAACGCCAATGAGACCGGGTCAAATCCAAATTGTTGTGCGATGGCGATAATAATGGGAATCATCACAATGGAGCGCATGGTTTTGCTGGTAAAAAACAGGTGTGCATACATGGAGAACGCAATAATAATGATATAGATGGTCCAGAAGTTTGGATCCGCTCCCAGCCCGATCATATCAAACACGCTTCCAACCAACCACCGGGCGGCTCCTGAGTCAAAGAGAGCCAATCCACCTGAGTAGGCACCAGCGCTAAAGATCATGACATGCCATGGTATATCAGCATCATTCCATTTCAGAAGACCGATTTTTGGTAGAAAGACATAAACCACACCTATTAAAGCGGCCATAACTGCGCTGATTTCAAAGCCGAACCAGCCAACATGAAAACGATCAGTGGCCCACAAGAAGAGGACGAAGAGAAACACGCCTGCAGATTTGGCTTCAGCTGTTGAAAAACCACCCATTTCATTGAGCATTTTGCGCATGACCACGAAGCCACCCTTGACCTTGGGCTGTTGATCTTCCTTTTTAATGGGAAACAGGAATTTGGGACCCAACCACCATGAGATCGCCATTACGATGATGGTTATGGGTAACATCCCGAACATCCAATCGCTGTAATAAACCTTTTCATTCCCCATTTCAAATATGAACGCAGCAGCAACGATGTTACAGGTGCTACCAGTTATGAAACCAGAGGAGAAAATACTGATACCCTGTAGATTCTGCATGAACAGGTTTACACCAAAGTTATTACCATTGCCTGAAGTCGAACCATAAATGGAAGAAATCACCAACATAACAGGTAGCACCATCACAGTTCTTGCTGTTGTTGCAGGAATGAAAGGTGCCAGAAATAGCTGGAGCACAATAAAGGCTCCCAGTATGGTATATGAGCTATGCCCAAACCGGATTCCAATCCAGAGTGCAAATCGTTTGGCTAATTGGCTTTTTACCAGGGTCGAGCTCAGAATAAAGGCCAAAATATTTAGCCAGATCACCTCCAGCCCGAAGACACCGAGGACTTTATCCTCTGACCACCCGTTGAAAAAGGTGAGCATACCCATGAGCATTAAGGATGTGGCATAAGTTGGAATGGGCTCAGTAACCCACCATGTCAAGGCCATGGCGAATGATGCGATTGCAGCTTGTGCCTCCAGGGTTAAGCCATCTGGCGTTGGCATTAGATATAGGATGAGGAAGAAAACGATGCCAAGAGGAAACCCAATATAGCGGGTTAAATCTTCACCCTTACTGGCATCGCGCTTGGCAATTACGTTAAGGTTGGTATCGAAATTTATTTCAGGAGCATTCATGTGATTATTTTATCTCTCGAGAGCCCTAACAGTTAATCAAACAGATAGGCAGCTTTTAATCTGCCTACTTCTGACCATGCTGGTTTGTAGTCATTCAGTTTATTGATAAAGCTGGTGCAACGTTCCATTGCCACAGCATCATAATCTTTGTCTTGAGAAAAATCATGGTCAAAAGAGAATTCAGCAATTCTCATTTCACCTGTTTCTGTTTTAACGATCCAGACACTCATATCCATGCGACCATAAAGACCATCACCAAATTCAAGCTTGCCTGGCTTCACCATCCATTCCTCCACAGCAACACCTGCAACCATGCTTAATTCAGCATCTTCAGAGATTCCAAGGGTTGTGAGAACAGGATAGATCTTCGCGAAACCACCGTATGTGTTTGATGGCATATCGTCAAGTTGAACTGAATTTGAAACGGCATACGTTACATCATCCCCACCGTTCAACGCAGAATAGTATACGATATCAGATTCAAGCTCGATGCGGTCAAATTTGGGAACATAGCCCTCAGTCATGGTCAGGTCTTTGGACAGTGTTGTTGCTGGGCCGGGTTGACGAAATTTCAGGCCAAATTCAAAGCCTGGAGTAATTTCTTCGCCTTTATACTTTGATTTCCTGCGCAGCAGGAAACTGTTTTTACGGAGATCAAGGTCCTGTGTATCCCAAAAAGAGACCTGTTTGTGTGAAAGTTTCAGGGGTTCTTCTTTTTCAAGGACAGCAATCCCCTCAGCAGCAGCAACTTCCTTTACATACTGCCAGTATTCAGCAAAACCAGCATTGAAATCCTCAAACTTGTCTGCTTTCAGTAAAAGTTTGTATTCACTTGAGTTCAGGAAATATGTTGGAGCTGGTACTTGTGCTACAGCCACCTCCTTTACTTCTTCTACCACTGCTGGGGCCTGTGTAGCACAGGCAACCATGAGGACCATCAGTGAACCTAGCATAATGCGTTGTAATAAAGTCTTCATCATAACCTCTTAATCTTCTTTCTCTTCGTCTGATTCTGATAAGTTTGAAATATTCTTAGCGATTTCACCGATGTAAACATTGATCTGTTTCAATAGATCCATTAGCTCCATATGAAGATCATGGGTGGCAATAGATTCAGCTTTTTCGCTCTTTACTCGTTCTAAATGTCTCTGTCTATATTCAGACTCAAGATTTCGGTACTTGAGATCTTTTTTAATAACCTTGGCCACCTTTTTTGTTTTTTGCTTAGAAAAGGCAGAGCGGAGGCGTGATACCTGTTTCATCACACGCATATGAAAGTCTACAAGCTCTAACTCGCCCTGTTCTGAAAAAGGAGCCTTTAGTTTGCGTTTCTTCTCAACTAATAAGGTGATGCGGCCATGGATAATATCCCCAATGCTTTCCATATCCTTGACCATGGACATCATCCCGAACACTTCTTCAGCCTGATTATCACTTAATTCCTGGCGACTAATAGCAAATAGATACTTGGATACATTTTGCTCGAGGTAATTGATTTTTGATTCACGCATATCAATGCCCTCCATGAGACTAAGCTGTGGATAAATGCGATCCCGCTCGTCTTCATAGCCCTGGAAAGGCCTCAGGAAAACATCCAACATTCTACTTAGAATCTTGATCATTCGCAGCATCTCAGTTTTAGCCAGCTCGATGGCAATTGCGGGATGAGATACCTGGGAGTTATCCAAATGCCAGGTGACAGGAACAATTCCCTTCTCAACTGCCTTGTCTGGTAGGACTTTGTAAATGAAGGCAGCAATAATTGTTGTAAAAGGTAGAAAAATTAATCCGACTGTAATATTAAAAACAGTGTGGGCGTTGGCTATCTGCCGTGGAGTTTCCAGTGCGAGTTTTTCAATTCCCGTAGCATCGACGGTTGGGGACATCCAGCGGACCAGTTCCGCCAATTGGGGAACGAACAACATAAAGAGGATAACACCACCCAGATTAAAAAGCACATGGGCAATGGCTACCCGCTTGGCTCCCCGAATAGTTCCTATACTAGCCAGACCAGCAGTGATACAGGTTCCAACATTAGCTCCAAAAATGAGTGGAATTCCTGCATCCAGTGACAATAATCCCTGTTGAGCCAGGACAATCACTATACCGGTAAAAGCACTGCTACTTTGAATCAACCCAGTAAATATTGCACCAATTAATAGGCCTAACCATGGATTTTCCAAACCCTCCATAAGGTCTATGAACGGCTGAAAACTTCTCAGAGGTTTCATTGAGTCGGACATGAGTTTCATGCCAAAGAATAGAATTCCAAAGCCCAGTAGGGCCTGGCCCAGGTGTTTGAGTGATTCCTGCTTGCTGAACATGCTCATGAGAAAACCGAGGGTGATCATAGCCAGGGCATAGTCAGTTAACTTAAAAGCAATGAGCTGAGCAGTAATGGTGGTTCCAATATTGGCACCCATGATGACTGCTAGTGATTGAGCATAAGTCATAAGCTCTGCCTGGACAAAACTAACCAGCATCACTGTTGTGGCGCTTGAACTCTGGATAACCATGGTAACAAATGCACCAAGACTCAAACCAACCAATCGGTGTTTCGTGAGGGCAGCCAGGATATTTTTCATCCTATCCCCAGCCGCTTTCTTCATCCCATCACTCATTTTATCCATACCATAAAGGAAAAATGATAAACCACCAAACAGTCCCATTACCAGGAATGACCATTCTATGTCTGTGTTGACATGATCACCGGCAAATAGGGGTTTGATTGAAAGCAATAGTATGGGTAGAAGTAGTCTCATAGTCTAGGTCATAAGATTTCAGCTTCATTTTCTGATTCATTGATATCGAGGATGATTTTTGCAATTTCACCCGTATGCAGATTGATCTGTTTCATCATTTCCATAAGCTCTGTGTACACTGCATGAGTTTCAACCGATTCATCTATGGCTGCATGCATTCTTTGCAGGTGAGATTCGCGATATTGTTGTTCCAGATTAAGGTATTTTTCTTCCTTGACCATAACCTTTTGCGCTCGCTTAGGATCAAGCTCAGAGAACGTTTTTTGAAGACGACTTATCTGTTTACATACCTTGTTATTGTACTTGGCCAGTTCCTTTTTACCCTCTTCGGAAAAATCAAGTTCCAGTGCACGCTTCTTTGCCACAAGCGGGCTTAGATTTCTTTCGATGGTATCGCCAATGGCCTCCATATGATTGGAAATTGTTATCATTCCATACACTTCTTTTACCTGCGAGTCTGACAATTCCTCCTGCCCTACCTGCAATAAGTAGTTTTTGATCTTTTTATCAAGAAAATCGAGCTTCTTCTCCCTCATCTCAATGCCCTCCACCAGCGTGAGTTGAGGATGAATTTTGTCCATACCTGGATCATCTTCAAGAAAGGGATGGATGAGTGAATCAAGCATTCGTCCAGTAATTTTTGCCATTCGGGCGATCTCTGACCTGGCAAGATCCAATGCCAGAGAAGGAGTTTCTACAGCGGATTCATCCAGATGCCAGGTTGCAATTGTCAGATCTTTTTCATCTTCCACATCCGGGTAAAACTTCATGATGATTCTTGCAAAGAAACTGGTGAATGGAATAAAAGCCAACGCCAATCCTACATTGAAGATTGTATGAGCGTTAGCAATCTGTCGTGGCACAACAGCACTTAGCTGAGCCATTCCTTCTGCATCTGATGTGGGAGAGATTGTTCGTATAAGATCCGCGAACCAAGGTATCCAGAAGATAAAGAGCAGGACCCCTGTCACTTTGAACAGGACGTGGGCCATGGCCACTCGCTTGGCTTCACGCGATGCACCAATACTGGCCAGGGCTGCAGTAATACAGGTCCCAATATTGGCACCCATAATCAATGGTATACCGGCATCCAAGGAAAGCAGGCCCTGTTGAGCCAGGACGATGACGATGCCGGTAAAAGCGCTACTGCTCTGTATAAGAGCGGTGAACGCCGCTCCAACCAGAAGACCCATAATTGGATTTTCCAGATGGGATAATGTTGTTATAAAAGGCTCATAACTTCTAAGAGGATACATGGCATCGGACATGAGTTTCATGCCATAAAACAGAATACCAAATCCCAGGATTGACTCACCCACATTTTTTTGACTATCACTCCGGCCAAACATCATCAAGCCGAAACCGATGGCTATCATAAGCAAGGCATAGTCAGTCAACTTGAATGCAACAAGCTGGGCAGTGATTGTGGTCCCAATATCCGCACCCAAAATGACACCCAGGCTCTGGACAAAAGTCATGAGACCTGCCTGAACAAAACTAACCAGCATCACAGTCGTAGCACTGCTACTCTGGATAATCATGGTTACAAAGGCACCAACCAACATTCCCATGTAACGGTTGTCGGTTAATGCAGATAAAATGGAGCGCATCCGAGACCCGGCAGCTTTTTTCATGCCGGAGCTCATCTTTTCCATACCATATAGAAATAGAGCAAGGCCACCAAGCAGGGTCATGATGATCACCCACCATGCGATTTCATCGGTCACGGTAGCATCAGCTCCCAGGGCGGAGTTGGCTGTGAGGGTCACAATCCCAAGAATCATGGAAGCTTTTTTCAGCAGGCATCTAACCATGAGCGGGAACCTCAATATCTATTGAATGGTGAATTTCAGTGTGATCGATTGTTTTAACCACTTGCTGGTCAAATACATTCTGAAGAAAAAAGAGAGAAATGAAGGAAATCCCGGCTGCAATAATGGGTGTTGTGACCCAACCGGAAGCAATTTTACCCAATACCCTAAAGCGTATCCCTCTGCCTCCATGTGCCAAGCCAATTCCTAAAACGCTTCCAATAACCACCTGAGAGCTGGACACAGGAACGAGAGGAATTGTAGGTAGGTTGTGAGCCAATAACCAGGCTTCGAGACCTTTTGAGGCAAACAGGAAGAGTACAATGGCTTGAGAAAGAACAACTACCAGTGCGGATTGTGGTGTAAGTTTGACTACCCCCTCACCTACTGTCTGCATCACGCGCTTAGAGTAGGTAAATATTCCAACCGCAATGGCCAACCCACCTAACAGGAAAAGTTGTTCCACACCACTCACATCAAAGCCCCACAGGTTCATATTTTCAAATGGAGCCACAGAAACAAAGACACCCATGACATTTCCAATGTTATTTGCTCCCAGGGAATACGCTCCAAAGGCACCAATCACAATCAACCCGATTCGGGTGTAGGCATCGAGTCTAAAAATGTGGATTTTCCAGAACTCTAATATCTTTTTGAACAATTGGAAAAATACGTAGGAAAATCCCGCAGCCAGAACGGGACTCATGACCCAGGTGGAAGCAATTTTTGTTAAGGCATTTATATCAGTGGTTTTGCCGGCAAACATATTCCAACCGACAATGGCTCCTACAATAGCTTGACTGGTAGAAACTGGTAGGCTAAGCTTGGTCATCCAGAATACTGTCACTGCGGCTGCCAACGCTACCATAAAGGCACCAGCAATCATATCTACTGCACCCAGCTTCCCTAAGGTGTGTGTTGTGCCTGCACCTGAGATAACAGCACCAAGCACCACAAAAATACTGGCAACTATTGCAGCAGTATAAAATTTGACCATGCGGGTTCCAACGGCAGTCCCAAATATATTTGAGGCATCATTGGCACCCAGTGACCAACCCAGAAAGAGTCCACTGGAAAGGAAGAGCATAATCAGCATATCAGATGCTTCTCTTTATGGTATATATAGATAACCGGTCTGCTACATCCTCTGCTCTATCGGCTATGGTATCTATATGAAGTGCAAAATAACGGAGATGAATCTTCTGGCTCAATTCCAATTTATCACTGGCAAAAATATTCCGCTTTAGATCCTCAGCTATGCGATCTGATTCCTTCTCAAAATGATAGACCTTATGTAGATAATTTCGAACATTAAGTGGATCACGCATGAAGGCACGCAAGGCTTTCACCATTTCCTCCATGGCTTTTACAACGGACTTAGCTAATTCAATGTAGCCAGGTCTGAATTCCTCTGGAACCATGGGTCCTTCAATTGACATCTCAGAAAGGGTGTCCGTTGCCCGATCAATGACATCATCAGTGGTTTCCATCAGAGCCAGAATATCTCCCCGGGACTCAGGAACCAAGGTCTGTGTATATAGCTGGGTCTCAATATTTTTTCGAAGTTCGTCAGCCTCATGTTCCAAACGCCTTATTTGTTCAAGATGTCTTTCAAAATCATTGGCATCTTTATTCATGTAATTCTTTACACCACGTCTGAAAACGATACCTGCTTCCGATATTTTATCCAGAAAGGCATCCATCTGGAGTTCAAGCCCTTTTGTTTTCTTGAAAATCATGTATTGTCCTAAACTATTGTTTCTGTTTTCGAGCCTGGATAAATGGTACTGCAAAACTTGCCGCGGCTACTACCAACATTCCAAGACTGAGAGGTCTGGTAAAGAATACTGTCCATCCACCCATCATATTGGCGCGGATAAAATTGGTTTCAGCAATATTCCCCAGGACCATTCCAAGGATAATTGGAGCAACGGGATAGTTATATCTTCGCAGGAGCCAACCGAACACACCAAATGCCAGACAGGCAGCCACATCAAAAAACGAATTTCTGACAGCAAAACTTCCAATTATGGATACGGCAAATATCAGTGGAAAGAGTACTGTTTTGGGAA
This sequence comes from Fidelibacterota bacterium, assembly GCA_016844955.1. Taxonomy (GTDB): domain Bacteria; phylum Fidelibacterota; class UBA8477; order UBA8477; family JABMPR01; genus JABMPR01. The sequence continues at coordinate 13,275 of JAERTH010000161.1, forward strand.
TGGTTGTAACTTTAATCCAGAGACGACTGCCAAAGAACCCCAGAACCAGAAGTATAACATTGGCAAGTAGCAAACTAGCTAAAAGGCCATAAATAATGTCAGGGTTGGAGATGAATAATTGAGGACCTGGTGTCAGGTCATGAATCATTAATGCACCGATAAGCACAGCCGTGGATGCACTCCCAGGAATTCCCAGGGTTAACAATGGAATCAAAGCGCCACCAACAGAACTGCTGTTGGCTCCTTCTGCAGCTGCAACACCTTCCATACTACCATGGCCAAATTCTTCTGGCGTTTTACTTACCCGCTTGGCAACATCATAGGAGATAAAGGCTGCGATGGTAGCCCCTGCACCAGGGAAGATTCCAATAATGGTTCCCATGAAAGAGGATCGCATAATAGTCGTTTTCAGCTTCCAATAAGCTTTGGCAGTAGGCCATTCCTGCTTACCTGCATCAACGGCACGAGTAGAGAAGTCCCCACCCTCCAATTGTTTGAATATTTCACTCAACGCAAATAATCCAATCAACGCTGGGATAAGTGCAAACCCATCATAGAGGAAGGACAGTCCAAAGGTAAAGCGACTGACCCCTGATATGGGATCAATACCGATAGTATTTAGAAGCAAGCCAAACATGGCCGCGATAAAGGCTTTAATCCAGTTTTTGCCACCCAGGGAGGCAACCGTAGTCAGCCCGAAGATCGCCAGCGCGAAGTATTCTGCTGGATGGAACTTCAAGGCAAAATTTGCCAGGGGTCCAGAAAAGAATATCAGGATCAGTGTACCAATGATACCACCAACAGTAGAGGCCACGAGAGAGACTCCTAAAGCCAGTCCCGGTTTGCCTTTCTTAGTTAGTGGATACCCATCAAAAGCTGTCACCACTGAGGATGGTGTTCCTGGAGCATTAATGGTTACTGCAGTGATTGATCCACCATAATTGGCAGCGATATAAATAGCGACCAATAAGATCAGTGCCAGGGTAGGTGACATAGCATAGGTAAACGGAACCAACAAGGCCACACCCATGGATGGTGACAATCCCGGTGTTGCCCCAGCAACGATACCCATGGCAACGCCAAGCGTAATTGTGAGAATGGGGATAACACCCATTACAAATGCTAAACCATCCCCTAAATTGCTTAATAATTCCACAAGCAGACTCCCTAGAAGAGGTTTTCGAATAACATTCCCAATGGAAGGGGAACGTATAAGGTTTTATAAAAGACGACGTAAGAGAAAAGTATCCAGGATGATGCGATTATTATCGTATTGCGCCAATTTCTGTATCCAAGATAATAGAGCCCAACGATGATGAATGCGAAAGTGCTCAGAAAATATCCAAATACCTGCATCACAAAGAGGTAGACAATTAAAAATCCGATGAAACTGAGTACGATATCCACACGTGGTCCAGATTCAGCAACACCATCTTTTTTTCTGAAGGTTTTAATCATCAGTAAAATATTAAGTGGTATAAGCATGGTGATCCAGAGACGAGGAACAGCCGCAGGACCCACGGCAGAGCTGGTAGGGAAATTCATGGACTGAACCAGAAATAGAATACTTACAACAAGGAAGAATCCAATGATCATGAAGCGTCCCAAAATGTCTGAGTAATTGGATCTATACACACCATATGAACCTGATAGCCAGACTAGTAGAAGTATTACTGAAAGGATAATAAACTGCGATCCAGTAGCCATTTTTGCTAGAATACCGACTGCATCTCCTGGCAATATGTCACTCTTCTTCAAGTAGTATTCAAATACTTCGGCGTCTTCTTGAACAAGTTTCGAGAATTCAGGTTCAGCAATATAGGTAACATCCAGTCCTCCCTTGGACCAGAACGATATCCAGTCCTCATCAGCAGTTACCTTTTTGAAAAGATCGTCGTACCATTCCACAACTTCATGTGGTGTGCCCTGTTTTAATGCAAATCCGCGCCACATGAATTCGTTTTCCAGACCGGACATCCCTAATTCCGTGAATGTTGGCACCTCAGGAAATGCCTCAAGTCGCTCAGGTGCAGACACTGCTGCGATAAATAGATCGGGATTTCCCAGAGCATCACGTGGATTGCCTACATAAGCAACTCCCTGCTCACCAAGCAGGGCCGCAAGTGCCTTGCCCCCGCTTTTGAAGGGAATCCACTTTGCATCGATGCCATATTTGTCCCAGATTTTAAGGGCTGTGACATGATCAAGTCCACCAGCGGCAGGTCCTACCCAGGTTTGATCACCTGGGATTGCCAATGCGTTCTCCACAATGTCTGGCCATTCGTGGATAGCCAGCTTGCGATTGGTTATGACGCACTCAGGATCGGCCATAAGCATAGCTGTCCAATGCAGTGCATCCAGGTAACCTTCTCCCCCGACCTGCACAAATTTGGCGATATTGGATTTGGTACAGGCGTAAAGATTATATCCATCTGCTGGTGCCTGAATAACTTTCTTCAGGGCAACAATTCCGCCAGCTCCTGGTTTGTTTTCAACCACGAAATTGACATCAACATATTTTGAGGCAATTCCTGCGAACTTCCTGGCGCTGATGTCAATCAGACCACCGGGGCCTGTATATACCACCACTTTGATGGGCTTGTCGGGAAATGCTGCATTGGCTTTTGGAGTGAAAATCAGGAGCCCCAACAGGATTAGGAGCAAACCTAAGCCCTTGAGTGTCATTTTCACTCGTTTATCATTGATGGATCTTTTCATATGATGTGTAGTCTATTTACCAGTTCTTGAATGGGTGAGCAATTAGATTTGAATTGTAATATTTGGGATCCCCAGTTACTTCTTCACCGATCCAATCGGGTTTAGGGAATTCCTGTTCTTCAGATTCGAGTTCTACCTCAGCAACGGTAAGTCCTTCGTTCTCACCATGGAATTCGTCAATTTCCCAGACAAATTCATCCATTTTTACTTTATAACGATGTTTATCAATAATGGGTTGTTCGCACAACATATCCAGCAACTCATCAGCATCTTTGGCGGGTATTTCATATTCATATTCCAGGCGTGTGGCACCTTTGGTAATACCCTTAACTGTCATAAAACCGGCTTCGTCAATTGTGCGAACGCGAACAACTCGTTCCTTTTGACTATTGAGATATCCTTGCTTGTAGTGTGTTCCCTTGGCCAGTTCACGATAATCAGTGCCAGTGACCAGAAACTTACGTTCTATTTCTTGACCCATATGCTAAACCTCAAATCCAACCATGCGACGCATGGCTTTGATGTAGCTAATATTCTCATATCCACTCAACCCAAGCTTGGCAACAATAGAGAGCACCAGCTCTGGATCAGCATCCTCAACGGCAGTGGTACGAATTTCCTGACCATCAATAGTCAAATCTGCAAGTTCAACCGTGGCACCCTCAATCTTATAGCCATAACGTTTCTTAAAAACTCCCACAGCCTTAAGATCAGTATTGGTATCAACCATCTTGGAGATAAAGTCCTCGTAGGACCATTCTGTCGCACCTTTAGGGTCATAATCAACACCAGCGGCTTCGAAAACTTCTCGGGCTTCATCTTCTCCAATTGGAAAGGTAGCCTTCATGATTGGGAACCATTGTTCCAGATCATTTTCAACGGCTCTCAACACCTTGATGTCCATGAGCGAATCTCTTATTTTGACATTTTCACCGCTCTTTTTGGATAGAATGTAAACTTCACTGCTTTCCATAGAACGCGTACATTCGTGGGCTTTGATATTGTCCTCAGCCACACCAAATTCTTCTCCAAACGTTCGCCATTCCCAGCGAGGGATAATGGTTCCTAGTTCAATTTTAGCCATGTCCTTTATATCCTTATGTTGGTTATTTTTGAATTCTTAGACCTTATACTAATCCAAAGGTTGTGCCAAAGCCATATATCAGTGTCTACTGCTGATAATATTGATGTTAGCGCTTTTCTATCTTACGCGCATTCCGCCTATATCTGACGGTGTTTCGTCAAACATGACGATATTTCGTCAGCTGTAAAGCAAAGCGTATGGTTACGCGAGTATGAACAAATTTATTTCAGAGATGTTAGAATATGATTAGATATTGTAATCTTTGAGTGAAAGGTATACGTAAAAAGAGAAGTGTTTTAGATTTGATCTATATAGTTACTGATCATGATTGGCCTCAAGCAAACCATATTTGACCAGTTTGCTTCTTAGGGTTGTTCTAGGTATGCCCAATAGGTCTGCAACCTTTTGCTGATGTCCGTTATGGACTTCCATAGAATCTTTAAGAATTTGTATTTCGAAGTCCAGGAGTCGATCTGGTAGTGTTTTACTCTCGTCTGAAATTGAACTTTGAGACAGATTGGATTTGCTTTGATACGTTTCAGGGAGGTCAGACAAACCAATCTTATCTTTTTTTGAAAAAACTGACATCTGCATGATAAGATGTTCCAACTCACGTACATTCCCGGGCCATGGCAGTCCTGTGAGATATTCCACTAATAGGGCAGATAGGGATTTGTTGGGACTGGTTTTAGTTAAGAAATGGTTTGCCAATAGTGGTATATCAGATGGTCGTTCAGCTAAGCTTGGAATTTTCAGCTTGATTACATTGAGGCGATAGTAGAGATCTTCTCTAAATTGTTTTTGTTCTACCAAAGATTTTAGATCCACTTTTGTTGCAGCGATGAGGCGGATGTCCACTGAGATTACCTCACTACCCCCTACGCGTTCGATTTCCCCCTCCTGAATGACGCGTAATAGTTTGGTTTGGAGCCTCAAACTTAAGTCATCGATATCATCAAGAAATATGGTTCCACCCTTGGCCCGTTCGAACCGCCCCAGTGACCGCTTAACTGCCCCTGTAAAAGCACCCTTCTCATGCCCAAACATCTCAGTTTCAAAAAGGGTTTCACTCAAGGCTGAGCAATTGATTCGGACGAATGGTTTATCCATTCGAAGGCTGAATTTCTGAACGGCATTGGCAATTTTCTCCTTGCCGGTACCACTGGCTCCTTCGATGAGAACCGTATGCTCACTCTCTGCAACCATCTTAATTTTGTCAAACAACTCCAACATGTTGGGTGACTGGCCAATCAGATCCGGGGCCACTTTAAGCTCAGCCAGTGATGACTTTAACGCTTCATTTTCAGCACTTAATGAATTGAGAACTTTTATTCGATCGAGGTGATGAAACAACTCATGCGGGTCAAAGGGTTTAGTCAGGTAATCGAAAGCACCTTTTTTGAGCGCAGTCAGGGCGTTTTCAACAGTGGCAAAAGCAGTCATTATAAGCACATGTGTCTGTGGCGATTTCTTTTTCACCGCATCCAGGATTTCCAGGCCATCTGCTCCGGGGAGTCGATAGTCGGTGAGAACAACATCCCAACTCTGAGACTTTATGGCCTCAAGTCCCATGTTACCATTTTCAGCTGTGGTGACAGTATAACCAGCATGTGAGAGGAGCTTTTCCAATGTTAAACGATTAATTCGTTCATCTTCAATTAACAAAATCTTAAGCAAATCAGTTACTCCCCATTTGGATCCATACTGCTTGGTAATTCAATTGTAAAGCAGGCCCCACCCAACTCACTGACAGAATAAGTAATATCCCCTCCCATGGAGCCAATAATTTCACGGGAGACATATAAGCCAAGCCCCGTCCCTTTACCAACTTCTTTTGAGGTCTCGAATGGTTCAAATAATTTTGAAATCTGTTCCTCTGGAACACCTGGTCCTGAATCGGCAACAGACACCTTGATACAGCCTTCTGATACGTGGGTATTGATAAGCATTGTCCCTACGTTACCAATGGCGTCCAGGGCGTTCATACAGATATTCAGAAGTGCCTCTTCAAAGCCTGACTTACTATTCCGCACCAGGGGAATGTTGTCACCCAAATCAAGACGGGTAATCACCTTTTCTTTGGATAATCGATGTCCCACTAAATTAAGTACATCCCGAACACTCAGATTAATCTCATACTCTCTTATGGTTCTGGATTTTTTACGCGCCCCTTCCAGGAGTCTAGAAACGGTGACCTCTATCCGGTCCAAACCCTCTTTTAGCAATCTGATATGGTCTTCCTGGTTATCCTTGTCAACCTGTAGAAGATATAAACAATTTTTCAAGCCAAGCAGTGGGTTATTGATTTCATGGGCCACACCAGCGGCCATCCGACCCATGGCAGCCAGTTTTTCAGTTTGAATCAGATTCTTATTGGTTACTTCCATGGCAGATCGTGCGTTGATTAATCGCTCCTGGAGTCGAGTGAAACGATCATTCAGAAGACCGATCTCATCATCCGCTTCCGGCAAAGTTAATGGTTCGGCCGTTTGAAAATCAATGATATCAATGGCTTCAGCTGTATGGCGTAGCTTTCTGGTGACATTTCTGCTAATTCTAAGCACAATGAACAAAACCATGATGAGGGTGCCGAAAAACATGCTCATGATAATGAGGGTGGTACTGCGCAACTCTCGCACCAGCGGCTGAGAATCCAGGCCCAGACGAAGTGCTCCATGACTGAGATCTATCAACCCCAGGGGTGCAGAAATTTCCATCACACCACCATATTGATCATTCTCATAGATGTGAAACTGGGGATCAATCGACTCCAGTGCTGTGGAGCTATAGACATCTCGATAGGTTTCATTTACATGAGATATTTCTGAGTGGGCAATGACCCGTCCACCTTCCCCCAGTATTATTGCAAACTTGATGGTTTCGCTATATTCCTGAACAAAATTCTTCAAAAAGGACTGCAGGAAATCATCGTTCCCAGATCCTGAGAGATAAAGCGCGTCGTTAATGGGGATGATGGCAGTCTGAACCATGGTTGTAGCAATAATTCTGTGCTTCCCAATGATGGTTTCCTTTTGGGAAGTCATGATTGCAAAAAACAGAACCAGAAGCACTATAGAGAGGCTGATGCCAGTTCTAAAAACCAACTTGTCATGAATGCTATTGATTGGCTTCATTAAGGTATATGCTCTAGTTCAGCCAATATTTGTCGAGGAAAATTATAGAGGGTATCATTTCCAGCCATGAATCCATTGGCTACTTCTGCATCCCACCCCTTCGTGTCTATTTGATCGGTTTCAATCAAGGATACAAGTTCAAGAAGTGCTTGTTGTACAATGCGTACACGAGCGGTGTCTACATGTGGTGCAGCAACCAATGGGACACTGGGGATTGCTGGAGAGCGGGATAATGTTCTGATACCAAGTGGAGCGTATTTCTCTGCAACTATCGTTTTTACTATCCCGGCATCAAAGTCTCCTCTTAGCACTTTTTCAGCGACCAGATCATGATAACTATGGTGCTCATATCTTGAGAGTTGCTCAATACTGACTCCGGCGTCTTTGAGCATCCATATTCCCATCCAGGAACTGAAGGATTGCTTTGAAGCAAAGGCAAATGAATTGCCCCTGAGATCTTCAAGGGATTGAGCGGGTGAATCTTGTTTGACGATGATATCATCATAATTTTTTAAGGACCCCACCTTATTGATCGGCATTGCAATACAGCGCACACCATAACTCCTATGTGCATTGATATAGGTGTAATTTCCCAGCGAGGCGAAATCTATTATACCTTCTGCTAACTGATTCACTGTCTCCAAATAATTCCGACTTAGCTTTAGCTTGAATGTGTAGGGGGTGTTGTCAGAGAGATACTTCATCAAGGGGTCGTAGCCACTGATAATTGACCGCGGCGAATAGCGAGATATCACACCAAAGTATACGATTTCCTCATTGTCAGAAATCGAGTGTTCAACTTCTGGGATTGGGCTATCAATATCAGTAATAATTAAATATGAGATTGATGCGAACAGGATAAATGTGACCACCGGCAACAGGATCATCACATTTACTTTTTTGAGTCTTAGCATAGGCTAGTATTAAGACTCCTCACCGCTATCAGCAAGGTTGAATATAATTTTTCCAATATCACCGGTATAGACATTCACTCGCTTCATCATATCCAACAGCTCCATGTGGATTTCATGGGTCTTGATCGATTCGTCTCTTGATTCCTGAATCCTTGCCAGGTGGAAAGCAGTATACTTGGTTTGAAGATCACTGTATTTAGCCTGCTTTTTCATGAGCCGCTTGGCTCGTACAGGATCCATTTCCGTAAAAGCTGCACCTAGACGTTGAATCTGATGTACTACCTTTCCATGATAAAGTTCCAGCTCCTCCTTCCCTTCAGCGCTAAAATCAAGTTTTAATGCTTCTTTCCGGACGATCAGAGGCATCATGTTCTTGTTTACCACGTCACCAATACTCTCCATATGATGGACAATTGAAATCAGGGCGAAGACCTCTTTTGCCTGCTGGTCTGTGACCTCACCTTGGCTCAGGGTCAGGAGGAATTTTGTGATCCGATGATCCAGGTAATCCAATTTACCCTCACGCATCTCAATCCCCTCTATGAGACTCAATTCTGGGCGACTCGGATCTTGCCCAGGATCATCCTTGAAAAATGGGACGATAATACTTCTCATCATTTTTTCAAGAGCTTTGGCCATGCGGGCAATTTCTGACCGGGCAAGATCCAGTGCTAATGAAGGAGTTCCCAACGCAACTTCATTGATAAATTTCGTCGTGGGAGCGATGCCTTTTTCGATAGCTTTTTCGGGATAATATCTGAATATCAATTTTGATAACATATTGGTGAAAGGAAGAAATAGCACCCCAACAGAGATATTGAATATGGTGTGGGCATTGGCGATCTGACGTGGGGTTTCAGCGGCCAGCTTATCGACACCAGTAAGACCACTAACCGGTGAAATTGACCTGACGATATCCACCAGGATAGGTATGAGGAATAAAAAGAGCACGGCTCCTGTGATGTTGAAAACAACATGAGCCATAGCCACACGTTTTGCCTCACGACTGGTTCCAATGCTGGCCAGTCCGGCTGTTACACAGGTCCCCACATTGGCACCCAGGATCAATGGAATTCCTGCTTCAAGACTGAGTACCCCTTGTTGAGCCAGAACTATCACAATACCCGTGAGTGCACTGCTGCTCTGAATCAAGGCTGTGAATGCAGCGCCTGCCAGTAGTCCAAGAATGGGTGTTTCCAGGTTCTGTAGCATATCAATAAAAGGTTCGAAACTACGGAGGGGTTTCATGGCATCGGACATGAGCTTCATACCAAAAAAGAGTATACCAAACCCCAGAATTGCATCACCGATATTCTTTTGATTGTCACTCTTAGAGAAGGCAGACATGAGGAACCCAACGGATATCATGAGCAAGGCATAGTCCGTCAGTTTGAATGCAATGAGCTGAGCTGTGATTGTGGTACCTATATTAGCACCCAGAATGACACCGATTGATTGAGCAAATGTCATCAATTGGGCCTGAACAAAACTTACCAACATGACCGTGGTAGCACTGGAGCTTTGTATCACCATGGTAACAAATGCACCCACAGCCACTCCCATTACCCTGTTCGTGGTCAATACGGACAGGATGTTGCGCATTTTATCACCGGCTGCCAGCTTAAGACCGTCGCTCATCTTCTCCATACCGATGAGAAACAGGGACAACCCGCCCATGAGCCACATTATCAGGTAGAACCAGCTAATATCACCACTTCCAGCACCTGAGGCAGCATAGGCTGTACTTACAAGCCCAAAAACAAGGACACCTATAAGGGGTCGTTTGAGATGTGAATTATATTTGTTCATGGTTCGTCCTTCCTGATAGTTTTTGATAAACGGTGAGTTCAGGTCACTCTGGGGAAACTACCAGCGATCGTCCTTGAAAAAGTCCTCCTGATCATAAACAGCTTTCAACATGTTGGTGGCCAGCTTGCGAACATCTCCATTCACAGCTACCTCTACCTTACGCACATCCTTCTTTTTCAGTTTCTCCAGAACGATTTTAAGATCTTCTACTTCGTATTTGTCTAATTCAAATTTGAATGTCCAGGCCATGATGTATTTCCTTTCCTGCCTTAATGTTTCTTCATCTCGCGCAACTGCTCTGAGGCGTTGCTATTCATTTGACTCATTTTTTTGAATGTTTCCATATCCTGAGATATGAATAATCCTCTGGCTTCAGCAAATTTCTGATTATCTGCATCTGTGAGCTGGGCCTCTAGGTTTATTTTATTGCCATCCATAACTTTGATGTTTGCTGAAAACAGGAGTGGAATGTTGAGTGGTGCTGGTTTAAAAAAACGTGTTGTGTATTGGGCTGTCATGGAGGGGTGGCCATTCACCCAGCAACAAGCTCCCATGAGCTCATCAAACACGGCTGAAATAGCACCACCATGGGTGTGTCCGGGGGGACCCTGGGCTAATCTACCAAAGTTTACTTCAGCATATAGAATACCTGTCTCCTGATCATGAAAATATTTCAGGGAGATTCTGTCGGCGTTGTGATCTCCGGTGATAAATGAAATAAACTGCTTACCAAATTCGATGGGAACGGTGTTTGACAACTGGTGAAACTGCATATAACTCCTATTGGCTGTAAGGCTTATAAGCTAATGAGAAATGGGAAGGTTGGTATTTGAAAGATTTGGGGGAAATTGGAAACTTGAAATTTGATTGGCAGAATTCTCTGATTGTCGTCACTAGCAGAGTCGAGGGACAGGTATCGTCTTCACACAAATATATATCCCTCGACTCCGCTCGGGATGACGAGGATAGATTGCTGGATATTAAAAACCCCCGCACAATGGCAGGGGTCATTCGTAATTCGTAATTCGTAATTAAACTTGTGCCCGAGACTGGAGTCGAACCAGCACGTACTATAAGGTACACTAGGTCCTGAACCTAGCGCGTCTACCAATTCCGCCACCCGGGCATCAAAAAGCGGGTGAATGTAATCCCCTTGCCTGCCTGAGTCAATCAGGAATAAACAAGAATTATACTCAGATTTATTATTAGCAATATTCCATGTACAGAAAGAATTACCAGGGGTTGAATACCTACAAATTTTATTGGAGCAAGCTGCCACTTCCCTGCCTTCAATCCACTGCTCGTCTTCATACTCATCAAGAATACAACAGTAGTAAAACCATAGCTAAAAGGTGCCAGTAAGGGAGTATTCCCCCACAGATTCTTTACTGAATCTACCTGCCAATCAATCAAGTGGTATTGGGAGAGTAGTGTTTCAAACATAAAAGCGAAGAACACACCGGTTAAAAATACCAGAGGCAGGTGATTGTCCCAGGGTTGGGACGCCAGGTAATCTCGCTGGAGATAATTATTACTCCATTGCCAGCTGATATAACCAAGATTGGAAAATAAAAAGATGTATATCAGTGGGAAACCCATGATAGATATCTTGAAGTCTCCGTAGGTGTAGATGGCACCTAGTCCAACCATTGCCACTTCTCGCAGGACTCCCATTATAGCTCCACCCAGCCAGAATACGCGTACGAATGAAGCGGAGTATTGCTGCCTGGAATGCAGCATGAGTATCACGGTCATGACCAGAACTATGATTTCAATCGATAGAATCATTTATATCCGCTCTGACTTTTTTATTCAGGGTGATGAGGCCCCATACCAATATGGGTAGGTTCGACCACAACAAATCATATCGATCATTCACAAATTCTGTGATAAGGGCCACAGTCAGCAAAAGGTCGATGACTACATATGGCAGGTATGCGTGGAGGAGTTTATTCACTTATGCTATCCGAGGGTTCTCACACTTCCGGGCGCGGATTCGAACCCGCGCTTGGTGAAAATGCAAAAATAATGATCAGTCAATTCAATCATTCCACTCCGCCGTGAAAATGTGTGTAGCCCGTGGGTTGTCGGCATCGCGGTTGGAGGCGAAGGCCATATATTTTCCATCGGGGCTGAACATGGGGAAACTATCAAAGAATTGATTGTTGGTGAGGCGTTTCAGTCCGCTTCCATCAATCTTCACCATATAGAGTTCGAAGTTATGACCAAAGGCGCCGGCTTGCTCATTCCAGTCATCCATGTTTGAGGAAAACACCACATGCTCACCATCAGGATGCCATGAGGGAGCCCAATTGGTGGCTGCATTATCCGTGAGACGGACCTGACCGGTCCCATCGGCATTCATAACATAGATAGATAGAGGAACTGCTTCAACCTGATCCAGGGCCATGTTTTCTTGCCAGCGCAGGGTATCTTCAGCATTCTCAGGGTACCAGGCTCTCCAGACGATCTTTTGCGCATCTGGACTAAAATATGGTCCACCATCATATCCCAGGTGGTTGGTGATACGCTGAACATCGGATCCGTCAATATTCATGCTGAACAGCTCAAGGTCATCATCAATTTCTGAGGTAAAAATTACGCGACCCGTTGAAAAGGATACTGTTGGTTCGGCATCATAACCTGCATTTTCACGAATACGAATCAGATCACTTCCATCTGGATTGGCTGAATAGATATCATATGGAAAAAGCGGCCAGATATATTTGTTGCCCTGTGGTTTTGGCCTGGGAGGACAACTATCCACCACACCAAAGGTTGAGGCGAAAATGATTCGACTTTTATCAATACTGAAGTAGGAACAGGTATTGGCACCAATTTCCGGGCTGACCATGCGTTGCTCCGATCCATCGGCATTCATGATGTAGATTTTATCACATCCATTACCATCCCGTTTACTCTGGAAGATAATCTCTTCACCTCTGGGACCCCAGTAGGCTTCACCATTGTCCCCTTTAAAAGTTAATTGTTGGACATTCGAGAGACCAAAGGGCCGCTCCTCTATAACAACTTCCTGCTGAGTGCTACATGCAATTAGTGCCAGCATGAACAGTACAGAAATACTCGATTTTATATTCAAGTTGTACTCCTATATACGATTTTCTGTGTTTTATGATTGTCTAATTTCGTTCCAATTCAACACGATACAAAAGAACAGCATTATGTATATGAATTGCAAACAGATCTTCGCCGATCTGAGAAATTTTTGGGAGGGATGTTGACCAACTCCCGAAAGAACTACGGTGGGCAATGCGACCAGTTTTATTGACGCCTTCCAGCTCAAACTTACGATATGCCTGTTGCCCGGTTTCTGTGAAATAGGTTTCATAGCGAATGTATAGAAACAAGCCCCACTTTGTCAGAAAGGCAGCATCACTGACATGAGCGAGGTCTATAGGATGATAACTGGTAACAACTGACCCATCCCCCAGGTTGATGACGTTCAAATCCTTTTCGGAGATGATAAAGACACCCTTTTGACCTAGCGGCCTGATATCCCAGGTTTTCCAGGGATACTGCGCAAGTAAACGGTCCCGATCATATAGATGGAGAATGGGACCAAGACCTGCATCCACTTCCAGAAAGAAATAGTCTGTTCCCGGGACTGAACTAATACCATTCAGTATTCCGTCATATTTAAGGGGTGTGCCCATGGGAATATCATGGCGCCAGAGTCTTACCTCGATAGCGGATGAATCCGGATTATCTGATTTGGTGCAGGTGGTAGCCGTAACCAGTTCATCTCTATTCTTCAATTCCTCAGCCATGAGAAAATGCGTACAGTTGATGGGATCATGTTTGATACAGGAGTCAATATACAGTAGGGTATCCTCCCCACTGAGTTCCAGTACCCAAGGTTGTCCTTTTTCAGTGATTACGATGGTTCTCTCATTGGTTAGCTTATAATCGAGCTCCCCGCCAAAAAGATCTACACCATGAACCAGTGTGTATTTTTGATTCCCCTGAGAATCATACACTTGAAATGAATACAGACGCTTAGGTTCTTCAATTTCGATAGAGGAGTGATCTTGGACCAGCATGAATGCCGACTGATTCTCATTCATTTTGAAGCGATCCCCAGCATCACGTGGAATTTGCCTGATTATATTTCCAGTACTGTCGTAACGGGTTATGAGATCAGTGGCAACAATGTACCCGATTGGAAATCCTGTTCCATCCTCCCGGAAAATGATTTGTTCCATGGGTTTATCGAAAGTCCACTGTGCATAGGGTAATACCTTCAATACATCAGCATGAACAATCCCGTGGATAATAAGTATCAGGAGTAAATATTTGGTTGTTTTCACTATTGTCATTTGAGCATCAGCATCTTGTGGGTACTACTCTGGCGATTGTCCTGGGTTAACCTAACAAAATATGGTCCACTGGGAAGCCCATTTCCAGATTGATCCACCCCACTCCACTGGTATGAATGACTCCCGGCAGATTTGTGCCCCAGGCTGCGATGCATTACTTCCCGTCCTTGAATATCATAAATGGTCAGTAATGTATAACCAGATGCATCCAACTCAAAGTTTATGGTTGAAGCGGCATTGAAGGGATTGGGGTAGATATTCTTCACACCAAAACGTGTGGGAGCTTCAGTCTCACTGATACTGGCTACCCCCTCAAAATATTGCATCACCCGCTCAAGCAGCTCGGCTCGATCTGATTCTGTTGCAATAGTCTCAAAGGCAAAGCCCATGACAAAGCTGGCTGAATTTTCATTGCGATGGGCAATCCCGGCATTCAGGTCATTTCCATATTTGAGTACAATTTCACCGCCAGAGCTTGGTGCGAAGTGATCCGGCCAATCTTCCACATAAGGGGTGGCACCGTAGGTAAAGCCAATACCCGAAAAATGGCTACCATGGCCAATGATATTGTAGTCGTCAGCATTGTCACCTGAATACTCTACATGCAGGATTTCATTCAAAAAATACAGGTCAGCTTGCGTGCCGGCACTTAAATCATAGCCAATTTCTGCTCCAGAGGCAAAGAAGGCTCCACCAGACTCTAAATAAGTGGAGATTATGTTCTGTTCAGAGGTGCTGAAGGTTTCAGAAGTACGACTGTCATCCCCAACAAACCAGAAGACAGCTTTATACTCAGATAGGTCAGAGTTTTCAATAATCCACTCATTGCTCACCGTATAAAGGGCATGGTCTACATCATACTCGCGGAGTGCTTCGGAATAATAGGTGGCAAAATTGTGGTTGTTCGCAGACCATGATCCCCCGGTTCTATCAAATCCATCCACGATGAGGATGGGAGCTCCATCGTTATCAAGTTTGATACCATAGGTATCAGAGGGCTCACTCAAATTCGGAATGGGTGCATCATCAACTGCCCTCAGACGGAATTGTGCCTGAAAGTTATTTGAGAGGCCTGGAATTGTGAAGCTGGTCATCTCTGCAGTAAGAATGTCAGGGCCATGATTTGAGGCCCAGGTCTCACCATTTGTGGAAAACTCAAGTTTGTAGCCCACCAGATCAGCATCTTCAACCGGTGGCCATTCAATCAGGAAGTTTCCATCGGAACCTGCACCCAGGTAGGTTATCACCGGCTGGGGTGGTGGCAAAAGGTCGATGTCACTGATGTTGATGCGGACATAGGTTGTATCCCAGTTATCTCTTGCATCAGAACTCATGACAGAAACCACATAAGGACCCGGTTCGTATTGATCACAATCAAGATAACTGTTGGTCGTAATGCGATTTGTCACGATATATTTGTAGATACTCGTACTGGATCCTGGCGCATAGACATTGTTGATATAAGCGCTGGAATAGTATTCATCAGCCTCAAAATTGAAATAGGGGCCCGCTAGTACCTCACTGGTGTCTCCTGAGTGCAGTGCCCAGCCAATGGTATAGATGCCATTGTTCATATCAATGCTGGACAAAAGGTCTGTGGTATCCGCAGCCTGGGCGATAATGTCCACTCGGCCACTGATACTGTTGGTAGGGAATTGGGTAAAACTCCCATCCATGACAAATTCAATAATGGGTGATCTGGGGTGATAGGGATCTTCAAATGGCGTTAGACCTCCCGGTAGCAAGGGATTCCCATAATTGGGGTAGTATCCATAATTTAAATGGACATGGGCATAACTATCAGTGCGACCAACGACATCACCTGCGTTTATTAGATCCCCGTTTCTAATCGTGCTCAACGGAATGACGTGGACATAGGCAAAGCTCCCCACCCGAATGCTCGTTCCCAATACTCCCGATGCAGTACCACCTACAATGGCTAAAACATCTTCACCTGGTGCCAGCGGGATATCCGTTCCATTGTGAAAATGATCTCGATCCTCACGACATTCATCAAAAGTCGATGATATGCGATGTTGTTCATTCCGGGGAGCCATGGGCCATGGAAAATCGGACTGAGAAATCAGTCCGATTGGTATCCATAGTAATGCGAGAAAAACTATTCGATTCATTGGCTAATCTCTAGCCACTCATAACCGGTGCCCAGATAGAATCGTGTCCCATCCGTATGTAGTTGGAACAGTTTAGGAAAGCGCGGGTCGATTTGTACTGAGGTGGATTTATCAGCCAATGGAAAATATATCTGCGCAAAATGGGTGTTCCGTTTTACAAAAAAATCAACAGGCACTCTTATAATGCCAATGACCCCATCATCGTTGATAGTCAGTCCCAGCGATGCTTTACTGGCATGCTCAAACTCAATTTCTCGGACTCGTTTTCGATTGATTTCGAATAACTGAATCGTTTCATGACCACTGAGGGCAGCCAGATACTCTCCATTGGGAGACATGACCAGTTCATGGCCAAAATTTTCATTGGTCCAGAGCACTTCCCCATGGGCAGTAATTTCAACAATCATGGGTTGCATATCCTCATTCTGAGGATTGTAATTGTAGCCACTTACAAAGAATCGATTGTGCTCAAAGACGGCTTTCTGCACGTAGGCAAATGGCAAATAGAAGGTACGCTGATCACGACCATCAGCGCTCATACGAATAAAGAGTGCATTGTCAAAGCCGGGCCGCTCAATCAATATGTAACACTGATCCCCCACCCACTGCATGAGCAGGTTGCGCTCCATGCTATAGTCACCCTCATCTTGATACAGCAGCCCTTCGGAAGTGAGTTCCCCATCGACATAAAGATAGATGGTGGCCTTAACCGGGTCAGCCAGAGCCAGGACGCCCGCATCCGATATGGCGGATACCAGTGGTTTCAGGTCTGAGCCAGTTCCCCGGCTCACTTTTGCCACGAGTTCGTCATGTGTATTCAGGATGAAGTAGTCTGCGTATCTCAGGCCATCCTTAATCTCGTCCATTCCCTGCAACAATGAAAGCAGACGATAATTTGCAGTGGGAGAAAGGGATATTTTCGAATTGGGATCATAGAGATTCATCTGGTTGAGTGTCTGATTCTCAATCTGAAAATGGTGGGTGGCTGAAGTAACATACAATGGTTGACCTTCAAAGGCCACCCATGACCGGGCCGCCTCTGTGAGCTCAATCATCTGGTTCAATCCTGCACTGTATCCCAGACTTAAACCCAGACTCAGGACTAGCAGAATAACCTTTGTATGCGATCTCATTTTAATCTTTCTCCCGGGGCATCGGGTTTACCATGAATTGGTTAGCCTTAAAATTCCAGACTCAGGCTGAAGCGTTTTGTATCTCTGAGAATACCCCAATCGCCATAAGCCATATCAAGTTTAAACCGCAGATTTCTGGAGATAAGCAAATTCAAGCCACCACCGACATTAAAACCTTCAGGAGAATATTGATTCCCATCTTCATCAGTATCATCAAGATAAAAGGTCTGTCCAGCTCGGATAAAGGCCATATCCATGATGTTTATCTCGCCCCCAAAGCTCAGGCTTTCAGCGTAATTATTGGGGTGAGCAGCATCCATTGCCAGGGTAAGCTTGGCATGTGGCAGTTTTACCACATCGCCAGCCACACCAACTCTAAAGATGAGAGGCAGTGACCAATAATCAGTATCCAGATGGGCATTGATTTTGGAGTTATTGCCTTCTTTCTCTTCATCAATATCATATTTGATCAGGGTGTCATCACCCCTCAGCTGCATTTTGCTTCCAAAATTTGACACGCTCATTCCAATCTTAACATCCTTGAACTGTGACCTGAATGTAGTTCCCAGATCCACAGCAACTGAACTGGCCTTCATGTGCCAGATTCGTTCTTCAATGTATTTAACATTGGCACCAAAGGTAAAGCGATCTGTAAAGCTTCGTCCCCAACCCAGGGTGGCGCTAAAATCCGTTGCATCAAATTTCTCACCGGTACCATCTGGTTGAGAAACAGTGGTTACGTCCATCTCACCTACTGAAATGCTGGTCAATGCCACACCGACTGTACCAAGGGTCCCCATAGGGAAAGCTGCAGAGACATTATTAAAGTCAATGCCCGCCAGCCAATTGGTCTGGACAAAACTGACTTCGCTCTTTTTCATAAGGGCGAGGCCACCTGGATTCCAATAGAGTGAGTTGACATCATTCACCACAGCAACATAGGCATTTCCCATGGATGTTCCTCTGGCTCCAATTCCGATTTCCAGAAATGAAGCTGCAGTGGTACCCCTTTTGGAAACCGCCTGTAGATTGCTTGTCAGTACAATTGCCAAGAGCAGAAGAACGACGCGAGAGAGTGTTTTTGAAGTTTTCATGCCATCCTCCTATTTGATCACAGCAAATTTGCTGATATGATTGCCAATTCCTGGTGCATCCACATGGTATAAATACACACCGAATGCGATTTCGAGCCCGTCCTGTGATAATAAATCCCAGGATTCAGCTCCATCCCATATCTCTGAATTGTGTTCAATGGTATCCACATATTTACCACTGATGGTGTAAATGCGAATTGTACACTCAGGTGGCAAGTGTATGAAATCGATCTTACGTGTACCTCTACCTGACTCATACAAATGCTGTGGTTCCCAGGAAGCCGTCACCACATATGGATTGGGGACAACTGAGATGTCCTCAAGCATATCTGAATCCACGGCATGATCTATCATAGCTCTTTGGGTGGTAAAGGTCAGCGTATCCAACGCTGAGAAGGGCTTCTTGGACTTGATGATGTACTGATCACCAGGCTTGGGTGCCCAATCCTCCCATTCTCCATCCAGCTTTCTGGCAACTGAATTTTCGGTTCCAAGCCAGATGCTTCCATCGTCCATCTTTGCCACTGCCTGGATTTTGTCAGCATTAAACTCGGGGACATCGTCTCCAGTGAAATATTGGATCTGGTTCACTGAATCAGATTCCATAAGGTCTACGATTGCATAGCCTTTCCTGGTAGCCAGGTGTACATGTTGATCAGCGGTGACAAAAATGTCATTGATCCATGTTCCTATCAAACTATCGCTTCGAGAAAAGACAAAGCTGCTATCCGGGATATTGTAAATATTCAACCCGGACTTTGTACCGATGTATAAGCTATCTCCACTGACTGCAAGGGATAGAATGGAATTGTGATTGAGATCAGAGTTGTCCTTATTCAAGAGAGTGATGCTATCATCAATGGTATTATAGAGCTCCAATCCTTTAGTACTGGTTCCAATAGCGAGTGTACCATTCCCCAGGTCAACAATATCTATTGACTTTTCCTGGACAATTCCAGTCAGGATTGAGTCATCTTCAGCAGTCGCGAAGGTGTCTGCTGCCCAATCAATGGTGGTAATACTATTTTCGCCAAGAATATGAGCAATGTTTGATCTGTTCCAGTCCCAACGCAATACACCTTTTGTTGAAACGGACCACAATATGCCTTCAGAGTCTTCGATTACTTTATCAAAGCTGATGAAATCAGATTTATCATTCTCAGCATTACCACCAATCACCATATCCATGGCATAGGTTCTCCAGCCAAGACCAGAGTACACATTCAGACCACTGGCAGTACCCAGCAAAAGGGTTCCATTATTGCTGAATGCAAGATCATTAATGTGGTTTGAAGCCAACCCGGCAGCTGTAGTAATGTTACTCCAGGACTCTCCATCATATACACCAAGCCCTTGGCCTGATGTAGCACATATGATTAAGTCATCCCATTTGGTGATATCATTGATGTCTCCGACTTTGGCACGGGTACTCATTTTCCAGGTGACTCGGAACTCATCACCAGCCGTAATCGTGGAGTAGAAGGTATGTCCGGCCTTCATCACTGAGTCACGCACACCGGATGCCAGCAATCTGACGGGCTTGTCATTGGTAAGATCATGCATATTGAATGCAAGACGTCTATTATCGATTGAGGTATCAACCACACTTGGATGGACCGTTACCAAATAATCAAAGGGTACAGACTTGTGCGGGAAATTATTATAGCGATCATCAGAGAGTACGATCTCAAAATTTAACCCCGGAGTCATCCAGCCTGTTTCCTCTTCAATGAGCATGGTCTCATCATTGGTGATATTGACTTTAAATCCTTCGGTCACCAATCCTCTCGCCTCTCCGCTAAGATCCTGACGATCAGATAGCAGTGTCTTACCTGAGGATAAGTTGGTCAATGCGTATGAGGTGGTCACTCTGGCCAATTCATCGATGTCATTCACATCAATATTGGGTTCTCCCAAATCAGGTTTCGCATTGGCCTGGGTACCAGTAGGATTGTTGACTGGATCCCAGTTATCCTGATTGGGATCGCCACCCAGATTCAGTGCTGTTTCAGAGCAGGGAGAATTTGGATTGCCCGTTTCATATTCATCAGTACAACCATCAGCCCCAACATCTTGATTCAGCGGTTCCCAGCCATCCCAAATTCCCAGACTGGGAAGTACGGTAAAACTGGTATCTGGAATCAGGACAAAATACTGGAGAAAAGTTGCATCTTCAGATGTTATGGTTTGTGTATCAACAAAAGTGGTTACGAACTCAAAATTTGCGAATTCAAACCGTGTTGTAGATTCAGTTATGTTATAAGTAGCCTTGACCTCATTCAGGTTGATATGCAGAGTGTCAGTACTGGCAGGGATAATTATATCCAGTGTGGGTGACAGTTCTACCACAGTATTTTCATCAACCCAGGTGGCCCAATCGTTATCGTTATCAATCCCGTCTTCGGACCAGTCATGGAATGTTATCTGGTACTGATCATTGGCATGAATCTCAGAGGGGTCTATGACTGTAACTTCATAAGAACCAGTTCCCAGGCTGGTTGCATCATCTGGAATGATTTCTGGAGCTACATAGGCCATGGCTGGTGCGTTTGGAACCGCAACTCCCGTATTTATGGCAAACTTTACCGGGGTTCCAGAAGCATTGATTTCAATTTTCTTGGTACATTCAGAGGGTGTGATTATGGGACGCAGCTCTACATCTGAAATACCCCTCTCGTAGAAATCATGATCAAAACCGTAGTCATAGGAGACTACGGCATAGTAATAGGTTTGTCCATTCTCTACGGTGTTATCGACCCAGGAATGTCTCAGACCGGTATCAGTACCCATATCCAGATGAATTCCATTCAAGCCATAAGGATGTGGTCCCACCAGGCCATCAGCTTTATCAAACTGGGCAATGGGTTTATTGAATGTCTGATTGCCATAGGTATCGGTGATATTCCAGATTTCATTGAAGGCAGGGTCAGTAGCCCGATAAATACGGTAGCCCTCAAAGTCCATCCCATAGATGGGGTCTACACTTAATTCTGCTTTATCGTCCCAATACAGAGTGACCTGGCCATCACCAGGTACCACCGTCAGTTTTGGTAGATTTGGTGGTTTGGCAAAATTGTAATCACTGTCATAGATCTGTTGCATGGTTTCTGAATTTCGCAGAATATCTTCGTAATCATTTCCAAAGATCAGGGCCACTGAAAACTTGCGTTCTTCCTGAACAGGAAGTTCAAAATATGCTGATCCGTACATGAAAGTTAAATCCACTGTCTGGTGGATATCTGTAAAGGATCCCGGTGCCAGCTTGCCCCAGGCATCCTCATCACGGGTAAGGTCGATACCTGGCCATGGACCGGCGGTAAAGCTGGTCAAACCAATCTGATCTGACTCATCATTATCTGTGTATTCAAAATTTGGCTCACCTGGGTCAGGAACACCATTCCCCTCCGTTCCATCTGCATCTGGTCCAACGTATTCACCAAAGTTTGGTCCAATTCCATCAGCGCCTGTATCATCCACATAGGGATCCCAGTCACCGTCATTGTCGATGCCATCATCCTGACTTTCATCGATCATACCATCTTCATCATTATCTTTTTCATCCAGTGGGTTTCCAGGAGATTCAAGGTATTTCCAGCCAAAATATGCTGGAATAAATCCACCGTTGGTATTACTCCACATGTCATGATCCCATTGGTAAACAATATCATTTTGGGTATCGAACCAGGCATCATCATCGCGCACATCATTTTCATCACCAACATCAGCATCACCGTACATCCCGAAGATGAACTTTTCATAGTCCCATGAACTGATATTCTGAATCCAGTAGGTGAAAATGAGGATGTCTTCGGCAGCTGGATGGGCCCATTGGTAGCCACGGGCGGCAACATCCACTCCTACGCCTCGCTTGAAGCCATCATATATCTGATATTCTGTACCGGCGGGCATGGTGGCAGCACGGCCAGAAAATGCTTTAAGGCGGACGGTATTATTATCGATGAGTGAGTCTATTTCGTACCATTTATTATTGAAAATATTGTCATCGTTATCGAGTACTCTGATTGCATCAGGACGTCTTCCATCCCTTGATGATAAAGCAGATGCCCGCTCTACATCACGTACCAGACCTTCAAATGAAATGGTCATATCCGTAAGGATGGCATAATCATCAGAGTCTGGCTCCGCAAACATTACAATTTCACCTGCGTGCACAGCTTGATCAACCAGGACAGGATAGTGTTTGAACTCATCATTGTTAAAGTCATCCATGTGGAAATAACTTTCCTGATCCGCACGATTGTACTGGCCGTACTGGCCGGCCCATTTGTTATCCCAATCAGAAGGCAGATCAGGCCAACTATCTGGCCAGGAAAGGCTATCGTCACTCATAGCAATCAACGAATCATTGGCATTTGCGTACCCCAAGCGTGGTTCAAATTGCCACAGATAATTGCTGCCCACGGGATTGTCAGAGCTCACGGGAGTTCCTTCACTCACAACATGTGCTTTGCCACCTGCTGCATTGGGCGTCTCAGCCGCAACGATGGGTGAGAATTCGGCAAGATAAGACCGACCACTACCGATGGGATATATACCACTATCAAATCGACTTGGGACGGTATAGTCCGCGATTGATCCATAATTGGTGAAACGGGTGAAAATTTTATTTCCACTATGAATACCAATTCTTCTGTTTCCATGCTGATTATCATCTTCTCCCAAAGCATTGTGTCGCTTGAGAGTTTGAGGTCTAGCCGGTCTGTTCTTATCCAATGTCGCAGCTTCAAGGACAGAAAAGGTGATTAGTAGAATGCTGGAGATAATTATTTTAAGCGTGAGTTTCATACTTGGCCTCTGTCTTACAGTGAGGTTGAGATACCGATACGGATCTGTCTGGGTGATGAATAATAACCGGGTCGATCCAGGTATTCTTCAATGGTATTGTAAGTCCAGGCAGGATCCTGGGTAGTATAGGTTGGTATTAGTGAATAACCGGAACGCCCTGTGTCTGAGAACACAGATATTTCATTTCGAATGTCCAGCAAATTATACACGTTGGCTGTAAAATTGACTCTGCGACCGATTATTTCGAAAGCCTTCGAAATCCGCATATCCACGTTCACAGTGGAAGGACGACGACCGCTGTTCTCAAAACTACCACCATCAAGATTTGGATTATCCGGTGTGTATGGAAGTCCGGATCCGTATTCACCAATAAAACTGAGATTAACCTTATAGGGCAGCCTGAAGAGCACTGAGCCATTCAGTGTGTGACGCTGGTCCCAGTCCAGGTAGACCAATTGTTTCTCAGAATCCACATTGTTCTGGGCGTCCCAAAACGCAGATCGTGGATCAGAGGCATTTCCTTCAGCCACACTATATGTATAGTCGACATTTGCAGAAAAGCCATGGGATAGACGTTTGCTTAGCGAGACAGTCACTCCTTTAACATTTCCATAATCCCGGTTGATGTAAACACCGTATACTTCGTTGGTGTAGGTGGACACAATTTTGGAACCCAACAGATTGCTGATATCCTTGTAAAAACCAGTCACATCTACCCCAATATCTTCACCAAATTGCTGCTGAAACCCGACTTCGTACTGGACGGTTTTCTGAGGCTCGAGATCAGCATTACCCATGGTTGCGGATGCAATACTTCCGCCAGCGGGTACTTCAAAATCAGGATTGACATACAGGTAGGTATAGCTAGGAATCTGGAAGAAATGTCCATATGAGAAGTGCAAGACACCTTTGTCGGTAATAGGATATGCTATTGCTAAACGTGGACTGAACTGAATCTTTTTTGAAGCATCCTTGAACCAGTACTCCAAGCGATCCTCATCAGTTTTGGCATTTTCATCCACCGCCTCAGCTTCAGAAATTAGACCGTCACCATTTAAATCGTGAAATCGATTGATAATTTTCAAAGGAGAAAGTGGATTGGGATCAGCAGGATCTGACAAAGTTGCACCATCCGGATCAAAAATCTCATACCGCACTCCGGCATTCACAATCATATCAACCACTTCAATTTTGTCCTGGAGATAGACAGCAAATTCTGATGGATTCTTCAACATTTCACTATATGTAGGCGTTGAAGGACTCACATCAGGAGTCAAGATCTCAGGGGTAAAATATCCTTCTGAAGGGTCATAAAGGATACTGAAATCCCGTCGAAAAATACTGGTATATTTATACTCAAGTCCACCCTGGAGTTGGTGCATGTCGTTAATCTGGTTGGTCATGTCAAACTTGATTAGCTGGCTACGGGTCATCCGATAGAGGTGGTATTTTGAGATGCCCCCCAGATTAAATTTCTGACCGGTTGAAGCATCCAGAATATTGTTATCATTCTCATACGCCTCTAGATCATCGCTATCGTAATCTGTGGCATCAGGCATGTCAAAATCTGATCCCCGAAACATATTGGCCAGGAATAGTTGATTCCAGTTTACATCATAGATAGGTTCATAATAGGAACGTCCAAAATTACCCAGAATTGAGCCCTTGATGGTATAGAAAGCCTCGGGACTGAGTGTATGCTGGAGTACCAGTCCAATATTCATATTATTGCCATACGAGGTTGCCCGGCCTTCTGGGGTGTATTTCCACGCCAGGGAGCTGCTATTGTAACTTTCAGAGCTGCCATAGAGCACATTCAATGAAGCTTTTAGACTTGAATTGAAGCGGTGTGTAATTTTTCCCTGAAGATTTAAACTGGTGGATCTATAAAGTGGCAGAACGGCATTGTCTCCACGACTGTTGGTCCATTCCCCATCTCCATCACCATCGATGTAATATTCACCACTCAACCGGCCGTCACCGTTAACATCCTCATAGGCCATCTCCGGGTTCTGCTCACGTGTATCCACATCGGAATCATATACACCATTGTTATTGTTATCACGATACCAGAAATAGGAATCCTCGTCCATCTTGACCTGAGGATCTACAGCATAGATACGATCGCCGCCGTTCCAGATTCCATCCCCAGTTTCGCCTAAATCTGCGGCATTGTTACCCTCTACGCCACCAGGATTCAGATACTGATCCCAGTTATCGCCATTTGGGTCATCCCCAAGATAAAGTGGATCATCGGAACACCCCCCGGTTCCATCTTCGTACTCATCGCTACATCCGTCTGTACCAAGATCAAGGTAATCAATAAATGGTTCACCATTTTCTACGGGCATGGAGAGGCCATTATTCCAGTAAAATGTGTCAGGATTAAAGCGACGAACGCCATACAGACGTCCTGCAAGATCTTCATATCGACCTGAAGTAAAGAAGGACGTGCTTTTTGATAGACCAGGGACCGGACCACTCAAACTCCATTGATAATCATGCCTGCCTTCAGGGGTAAACACATCGGGATCTATTCCCAGGACATCTACGCTGGTAATATCGAGATTATCTCTGAGTTGGATATCACCTGGAATGGAGCCAAGATAAATTTCTGGATCAGGTGATATGTAGCGGCCATACCGATAACTCACTTCACCTGTGTATTTGCTTAAACTTCCGTCTTTGGTTATGATGTTGATGATACCAGACATAGCCTGACCGTATTCAGCATTAAAGGTTCCTGAGATAACCTGTAGTTCCTGAATTGCGTTATTCTCAATCCCAACACCCATGTTTTGCCCATAGGAGTTGGTCACAGGAATACCATCAATTAAATAGGCTACTTCTGAGGTACGACCTCCACGAATATGAATGCCACCACCTGCATCGACAACCACACCTGCCTGGAGTGAAACTGCCCCTTGAAAGGATTCAACTGGAAGTGCTTCAAGTTCAGCAGCACCAATATTGGCCTGTGCATGCGTGATATCAGCCTGGATCATGGATCGATCAGCAGTAACTGTAACCACATCACCTTCAATGATACTGAGGGTCATTTGAATGTTCTGGGTGGTAGTGAGATCAATCATCACTCTCACACCTTCTATAACCTGCTCTGCATAACCAATCATGGAACAACGCAAATTGTAGGTTCCAGGACTGACGTTAAGTATGAGGAACTGACCGTCAATGTCCGTTGCTGAACCTTGCCCGGTAGCAGGGATAAAAACATTTACTCCAATGAGTGGTTCTCCGGTGGTTGCATCAGTAATTTTTCCGATGATCTTCCCTGCGGTTCCTGCATTCAAGAATTGAAATCCAAGCAACAAAATCATGAATATTCTAGTTAACTGTTTCATACCGTCTCTCTTTAAATCCCTGTGTGTTGATGTCATTATATAAAAGAAGGTACCTTCTTATTAAATCCTGAAGGTACCTTCATCATTTTGTAATGTTGGGTTGCTGATCTCCCCTAGAAATACAGACTCAAGTTAAATCTCTGCGCTTCTTTCAAGCGTCCAAAGTCACCATAGGCCCAATCAAATCTAAGTCCTGATGCAGATCCAAAAAGTGGCAAATCAAAGCCAGCCCCAAAGGTGAAACTCTCCTCCCTGGGTTCAAGATCGGAAGATGCCAGACTGGTATTGGTTTCAACAAACTCTGATTTCCAGCCGCCCCGCAGAAAATATTTATCCATGATGTTATATTCTGCACCGAGATTGATGGATTCGTAGTTGTCATTTGGATGAATGGCATCAGCGGCAATGGTGATCTTACTTACGCCCATCTCTAGCACATCCATGGCCACACCTACCCTGAAGATCAGCGGCAAGTCCCAATTATCCAGTGAATAGTCAACAGCAATGGAGCCGTTATTGCCTTCCAGATTTGGGGCCGGGTCAAAACGCTCAAGTGCATCCCGACCTGACATGGTCATACTGCCACCATAATTGGATATACTCATTCCAAGACGCATGTCTTTAAATTGAGTTCGGAACAGCGTACCAACATCCATGGCCATGGTGCTGGCTTTACTATGCCAGATGGTCTGCTGTATGTATTTCATGTTGAAACCGATTGAAAACCTGTCCGTAAGTGCTCTCGCCAGACTGAGCTGCATTGCCAGATCTGAGGCAGTAAATTCCTCGCCGGTGCCATTGGGTTCCAGCTCCGTTGTTACAGGCATATCCTCCATGGTTAGAGAGGTAATACTGGCCCCTACTGTCCCAATGCCATACAGGGGAAAGATGACCCCCATATAGTTAATTGCCACATCGGCAATCCAGTTATTGCGTTGGAACATTATTTCAGGACCCTGAGCGCGGGCAATACCAGCAGGATTCCAGTACAAGCCTGAAGCATCCCTGCTCATAGCAACGTAGGCTTCACCCATGGCTGTGGCACGACTGCCAACACCAATTTTCAGGAACTGCGCAGCTGTGGTGCCACCTTTATATTGTCCAAAGCTTGTTGAAACTGCTAGCACAAGAAGAATGATCAATGTCTTTTTCATGGTCAATCCCCTTATTTGATTACGGCAAATTTGCCGATGGTTTCTGCATTATCGGTTTCAATATGGTAAATGTAAACACCATAGGCCACCTCCAGATTGTCCAGATTGAGAAGGTCCCAGGATTCAGCGCCATCGAATAGGGTTTTATCCGGGTTCGAACTGGGGCTGTAATGTTCCAACTTCCGTACGAGTTCACCCGTCATGGTGTAGATTCGAATTGTACATTCCGTTGGAAGATTTATAAAATGTATCTTGCGTTCACCCCTGCCAGATGTGAGATAAGGTTTTTGTTCCCAGATGGCAGCAGCTACATAAGGATTCGGCACAACAGACACACGGTCCAGATCACTGGCTCTATCTACTGCATCTGCTTTGGCAGCGGTGGTGTTGTATTGAAAAACATCTAGACTGCTATATTCCTTCCTCGTGCGGATATGAAGCACATCTCCAGGCTGAGGTCCAAAACTATTCCATTCGTATTCACCCAGTTGTTGTTCGAGCCCCTCTTCGGTTCCATAATAGCCTATGTCACCTACGAAACTGATAGCTCTAATGGTTGATGATGAATAGATGGTTGAGTCGCCCCAGCTACTGAAATAAGCTGTAGAGTTTAACCCTGAGCTGAAATCATCTGAGACATTTGACAGGTCAAGTATAGAATAGCCTTTTGAT
This sequence comes from Fidelibacterota bacterium, assembly GCA_016844955.1. Classification (GTDB taxonomy): domain Bacteria; phylum Fidelibacterota; class UBA8477; order UBA8477; family JABMPR01; genus JABMPR01. The sequence continues at coordinate 41,624 of JAERTH010000161.1, forward strand.
GCGCCCACATATAGTTTTTCATCGTCTGTGGCATGGAAACTATAGACACGCTTACTGACCTTGTTGACCTGGCCGTTACTCCTAAAGGTTAGAGGGAGCAGAGAGTCAGGTGCTATGGCAAACGTATCGCCAACCATGAAAAAGAGGCCTTCTTTGTAGCCAAATGCGAGTCCCCCTCCCACACTTTCGGGAAGTTCTTCCACCACATAGATATCATCGTTACTGATACCAATATCGCTCTTGGTATAATGTTGCCACGTATTGTTTGCGTAGTTATATGAAACCACTCCTTTATCCGTTGCAATCCAGATGTGCTGGCCCCTGATTAACATGTCATTAAGCCCAGTTGCACTCAATGATTTGAGATCTGTTGAGATACTGTCGTCCACAACCATAATGTCATCATCAAAACTGGTAAGGTAAGTCTGATTGGTTTTAACCCTAACCAGCCCCTCATCATAGGTTCCGATCCAGAGATTTCCGAGCGCATCAACATCGAAGGCAACGGCAGCTCCATAACTTTTTGTTTTGTCCGGGTCTTCCAGCGTCGCTTCACTGTCGACTTTAAATTCATCGAACAGAGTTTCCAGGGTATGGTTTCGATACCAGACATTACCATCAAATATTGAAGGTCCATTCTGAGTAGCAATCCAGTAGTAGCCTTCATAATGAATGATATCTTTGATTTTGTTCCTGTTCAGCAAACCACCACCTGAACTGGTTTCATTATAAAATTTCCAGCCCCCAGTCTCCTGATTGTAGATTCCCAACCCAGAGGTTTCGGTCCCAACCATGACACCATCCTCAGCTGGAAAAATGCTCCAGACCTGATCCAGTGGTGATGTGAATGTAAATTCCCAGGTAAGCCTTAAATCATCTCCGTAGACATTCCCGGATTTGCTTTCATCGCTGTAAATTGCCGGTGAAATAGATTGAGTTCTCAGAGGGCGAATACCGTCAAAATCACTGCTTGCTAATACATTCAGTATTTCTCCAGAATGAAGGTCCTTAACCATATACGTGAGTGCAGGACCATTCTTGGAGAATGCGTTAATCTCAAGCGAGGTATCTACCACTTCAGGATAAAAGGATATCTCATAATCCAACGGCATGCGAACACCTGTATTGGTTCCCTTATCATAGAGAGCAGCTTTTGGCTTCCAATAGCTGTCTCCAACATGCCAGGCAGTGAGCTCATCGTTGATCATCAGTGTATCATTATATACAAAAACCTGCATACCATTGCTGATCTGGTTGAAGTCTTCCCCATAAAGACCTACCTGGTCTTCCATAATGGGAAATTCATTTGCAGGGTCTGTGACATCGTGGACGGAAAAGGATTGTGTCGCCCGACTCAATTCATCAAAGTCAGTTAAATCGAAATCTGGTTCACCTGTATCAGGCTTGCCATTTGCCTCAGTTCCCAGTGGATTGGTAACAGGATGCCAGTTATCACCATGGGGGTCACTACCGGGTACTACTGCCAACAAGGTGTCGGAGCAGCTACCATCGGCATTCTCATAGCCATCAGAGCATCCATCGGCACCGACATCGTCGAACACAGAACCATCTGCAGTTGGATCCCACACACTGAGTGTTGGTCCAATGGCATAGTCAGCCGCAGATACAATTACTGTATCACCGGTCTGGGTAGCTCCTTCGAGCCAGGCCTTTATGATCCAGGTCTGACCATTGTGTTCAAAGGTCTTGTCCAGTTCAGCCGCCATGGTTAGTGTATCATTTGTGGTACTGCTATAGTAGGTTGAATCTCCTGTCGGTTCAATGAGCAGGTCCACATGGGGACTGTTGTAAACAGACAGATTTGCATCTGTATAGGATTCCCAGTCCATGTCATTATCCACCAGGTCCATACCAGAATCCTCAAAACGAACTTCAATGGTCCGCCCATCAGGTACCAGCGTTGGATCAATAATTTCAAAGGATATCACACCTGAACCTGCGGTGATGGCATCCTCATCCACAGGTAATACTTTTGGTGCAACATAGCCCAAAGCCGGTGCCTGTGGAGTCACAACAGCAGTATTTATATCAAGTAATACGTTCCCTGAAAAATCTTCCTGGATAGTTTTTGCAGTTTCCGTGGGAGGAATTGTATCAGTTACGGAACCCGAGTCATAGGCACAGATCGCATAAAAATAGCGCATGCCGTTGACCAGATTTTCATCCACAAAACTATGTACCAGGCCAGTATTGCTACCCATATCATAATGGAGGCCAGAATTTTTTATCTGCTCGATGGCGTGTGGCCCTGAAATGTTATTATCCAGGTCAAATTTGGCAATGGGCTTCCATAAATAAGGACTTCCATAGGTATCCGTAATGTCCAGAGCCTCATTAAAGCCGAAATCTGTCGCGCGATAAATTGCATAGCCTTCGAAATCATTTCCGAAAAGAGGGTCTCTTGATTTTTCAGCGCTATCATCCCAATAGAGGGTTACACTTTGATCACCGGGAATGGCTGTCAAGCGCGGCTTATTGGGCGGCTTAACAAAGCGGTAGCCAGCATCATAGATTTCCTGCATGATATCGGCTGTGGCGTATAGATCTCGGACATTGTGGGTGTTTTGCCAGAGGTCCTCACCGGTTGCTGCGTTGGAGTTATATCCAAACAACATGGCAATAGAAAATCGTCTGGTATCCTTGGGGGCCATTTTTATGGGACCTGAGCTGTACATGAATATGTTGTCAGCCCGCTGCAGAAAATCACTGGTATCAATAGGCGCTGAAAGTCGGCTGGAATAATAGTAATCTTCAGTGCGAGTGGCTCGACTGTATATTTCTACCACAAAACCTGTCAAACCGATCTGATCGGCTTCATCCAGGTCTTTTTCATCAAAGTTGGGCTCACCCGGGTCAGGCATTCCATTGGATTCCGTTCCATCGGTATCTGGTCCGATGTACTGGGGATCATCAGGTCCAACTCCATCAGTTCCCAGGTCATCATTAATCGGTTCTCCTCTGTCCCATGCACCGTTGAGGTTCCAGTCTGTATAGACGGTCCAGTCGCCATCGTTATCAATGCCATCCTGCATGGATTCATCGACCATACCATCGTCATCATTGTCTATCCCATCTCTGGGTTCACCCGGTGATTCCAGAAACTTATAACCAAAAAACCCCGGAATGGTAGTTCCAAATATGGGATCACCAATGGCATTATCATCCCACCCATATACAATATCTATATAAGTGTCGAAATAGGCATCATCATCATTGTAATCATTGGAGCCACCAACGTGGGGGTCACCATACATACCGAAGTACATGTTGTCTAGTGTATCTTCGCCAACATTCTGCAGCTCATAAACAAAAAAGATTACGTTTTGTGCCCTGGTGGCGATCCATTGATAACCTCGGGCTTCTACCTGAAGACCTAGGCCTCCACGGACAGTATCAATTGGGAAGGCAGGATAAAACTCATCATCCCTGAGCGAGTCTGACCAGCCCTGCTGAGGCCAATAGGTGTTATGGCTTTTGATATAATAGTCATCCATGACATAGTATGATTCCTGATCAGCAGTGGTGATACCTTGACCATATTCACCTGGCCACATAAAATCACCAAAGGCAGGATTATACCAGCCTGAGGGCCATGAGTCCGGCTTTAGATCACGATCTGTATCAATGGCATCGCTCATGGCGATTGAGGGCTGGAAGGGATCATTATATCCGGGTAATGGCTGCCAGTCGCCTGAATTATTTTCAAATCCGTTGGCTGAATAGCTAACGCCACCCAGTGTGAGGCCATCACTGACGATGATATCGTCCTGGCCACCCCGTGTTTTAATTTTTGCTCCGGCAATAACACCAAATTCAAAGGCATATCCGCGACCTGAGCCAATGGGCCATTCCATGGAAGGTTCTGTACTTGGTTTTCCGATGGAACCGTAATTGTAAAATAAGGTACGTACCCGATTACCGTTATGGGTACCAGCCTTGCGGTCACTAAGTGCAGCGGCTTTGGACAGCTTGGCCTGCTTCTCCAGGGCGGCATGGTATTTAAGCCAGCCAACCTTGTCATTTTTGTCTTTAGGGGCCAGGATTTCATCGATGGTATTTGCGCTCAGCACATTGGTTATCATAACAAAGGCTAAAACGATCAGGAGTATTTTCTTCATGTTCAAACCTTCCTAGAAACTGGTTGAGAAACCGATACGGAACTGACGGGGACTACTAAAGTAAGTTGGTCTTGTCAACCAGTCGGCAAGAGAATGTCGCCCCTGTATATGACTGTTGTCAGGTGTATAGGTTGGTATAAGTGAATAGGTAGCACGGCCTGTATCAGAGAAAACACTTCTCTCATTTTGGATGTTCAGTGCATTGTATATTTTAGCAAAGACCGTCCAGTGTATACCCATAAATTCAACATCTTTGTGCATATTTATATCCACATTGAAGTAATCAGGTTTGCGATCGGAATTAGCTTCGTCCAGTGTGCTTCCCTGATAGGTGGGTGTATAGGGCAGTCCTGAGCCATATTTGGTAAGCAAAGAGATACCCCATTTACGTGGCTGTGAAAGGGAGACATTTACATTGACGGTATGGGTTTGGTCCCAATCAAGAGGAATCACCTGTTTAACAACTTCGGCAGGTGGATCGCTTTGGTTGGCATAGAAAAGTGCCAGCGGACTGGATGCATTTCCCTGAGCCACCAGATAGGTATAGTCAGCAGAAGCTGAGAGTAATCCGGTTCTCCGTTTATTTATGGAAAATGTGATACCGCGGCTATCCCCATAGTCACGATTCGAATAGACCACATAATCTACCGTATTGTACATCTCGAATTGATCTGAGCTCAAGAGGCCTGCAAAGTCCTTATAAAAGGCAATGACCTCCACCCCCAAATCAGCGGTTAATTCTTGCTGTAATCCAATTTCATAAGTAACGGTTTTCTGGGGTTTCAGGTTGGCATTTCCCAGTGTCGACTCAAAGCTTTCATTGCTGATTTCCATTTCAGGATTTGAGTAGAGGTATGAGAAAGTTGGGATTTGAAAGAAATGACCATAACTAAAATGAATGATACCCTTGTCTGTAATGGGATATGCTACACCAAAGCGGGGTGAAAACTGATGAACTGTTTCTGCGTTCTCATAAAAGTCATTATAGTCCTTCCACTCTGTACTATCACCGGCGAGAATATCCAGGACTTCAACATCCCCTATAACTTCCGTTTCTCTTTGAAAAAGTGTGTCCCAGGTGGCTGTTTCAGCGTCAAAACGCCTGTAAAGCCAATATTTTGGATTCTGGGGATCACGATAATCACTGGGGACAAAGTAGTTGGGATCAAAATAGTCATATCGTAAACCTATATTCACGATCATATCAGTTAACTCAATTTTATCCTGTAGGTAGAAATAACCTTCACGCGGGGACCGATTGTCCAGTGACAGTTTTGATACAGCATCAGTCAACCAGTTGTCGTATGAGTCATTGGCCAGACTGGATTCAGTATCAAAAATGGTAGGAATCCAATCCTGAGTTTTTGACACGACCACGGAATATCCTGTATAGTCCATGGTGTGCATTTTAAATCCAGCGCCTGTTTTAATCTGATGTGAGTTATTTATCTGCCAGGTAAGATCTCCACTTACCAGGTAGGTACGATTGATTCTTTCAGCAAAACCATGGGAGTGTCCCCCACCAAGATACTCGTTGGTAGGCTGTTCATTGATGTTACCGGGTAGGAAATATGCTTTTTTCAAATCATTGACCACAAAATCTACTGTGGCACCGGTAATCAGGTTTTCCAACACTGGATCTCCCAGATAGAATTCGAATTGTTCAGCAAGATATTCTTCATCAGTGTTGGTGAGATCGAATGTTTGATCTCCAAAATAATAGGTATGCCCATTAAACACCACACTATCGACATAAAAGAGGGTGATCGTACTTTTCAGGATAAGCAAAGAATCACTGACATTACCATAGAAGCTCCCCATCCCTAATCCGGTGGGATCAGTGGCTGCGCTACTAAAAAATGAGCTCAACGCTTGCAAGTTGTTAAAAGAAACGCTTTTTTCTTCACTTAACTCATCTGGGTCTACATCAATATAAGCAGTTTTGGCCGTGGTCTGATAGATTGACCCTTTAATATTGTAGAACATGCTTTCATTGATTGAGTGGCGTAAGTCAAGAATTAAAGACGTTGATGTGTTGTTATTGGTGGGTCGTCCATCAGGATTGTATTTATAGTCACGATCATAACCTATGGATTGTGACGCGTTGTGAATGATACTCGTGTTCAGTTTTAATTTGGGATTGATTTTCCAGGTCAGCTTTAACATTCCGTTATAACGGGTTGATGTGTTCAGACGCACCACACTGGAATCGCCACTTGCCCCACTATCCCACATGTTGTTGCCATTAAAATCGATATATGGCTCACCGTCCAGTACACCATTGTGGTTTAAATCATTGAAGGGGTCACCATTCAAGATACCATCATTGTTGAGGTCAATAAATTCCCAGTCTTCAGGGTCTATTTGACCATTTCCGTTAAAATCATAGGCATGGGTATAGCGGCCATCACCATTGACATCCCTGAAGGGCTCTCCAGGTGTGAATGAACCATTTCCGTCGAAGTCAAAATAGGATTCGCTACCGGGTTCAAGTTTTCCATCGCCATTCAAATCGGTAAAGGGTTCAGCAAAATTTAATAATCCAGCTCGTCCCCAGGGTGAATCCCTGAGTTCCTCAACGGCTTTAGAGGTGAGATAATTGACATCATTGGGCATATGTTCTCTCACACCCCGATACAGACCTCCATAGTCGTAATAGCGACCACTGGCAAAGAAGGTCAAGTTTTTCCCGAATCCCGGTACAGGACCAGAAAGACTGGCATCAATATTTTTAATATTCATGATATCAAACTGGTCACCATACTCAAAGAATTCAGTATCCTCGGTATAATAGTCACCCAGATAAGCACTGATATTTCCAGTATATTTCTGACCGCCCTCTTTGGTAACGATATTGATAATACCAGACATGGCCTGGCCATATTCAGCATTAAAGGTCCCACTAAGAATCTGCAATTCCTGTACAGCACTATTCTCTAGGCCTACTCCCAGTCCACCAGAGGAGAGATTGGTAACAGGGACTCCATCAATCATATAGGTAACTTCACTGGATCGTCCACCGCGAATGTGGATGGAGCCATCTGCTTCGGCAATGATTCCTGCTTTGGTAGTGATAATTCCAGCTAGAGATTCCACTGGCATTTCCTTGATCTCATCTGCACTGACAATAGCTCGTCCTGATGTCAAGTCCTTCTGTACCATGGGACGCTCGGCAACAACAATCACCTCCTGGTCAGATTCGAGGACTTTTACCGTCATATTAAAATTGACTTCAGTGGTAAGATCGCCACGGACAGAAACATCTGTCACAATCATGGTATTGTACCCAATCATGCCTGCACGAACAGAATAATTGTCAATTGGAACGTTAATTATGTAGTAAACACCATCCATATCAGTGGATGCCCCCATTCCAGTGTTCTCAATAATCACATTAACGCCCGGTAGACCGACACCAGTTTCATCATCGGTAACCCGTCCAGAAACTTTTCCTGTGGTTCCACCAAATAAACTTGCCATTAGTAGTGAGAAAAATAATAATTTATACATCATTTTGGAATGATTCACAAACGCTGAATTCATATACTCTCCGTACTTCCTATTCCCGTTAGTGCAAATAAAGAAATCTAATTCACTATTATAGCCGGAACCCCGAGGCAAGTCAACCATCTTAGTTAGTTAATCAGATGTTATTAACTAACTGCCAGTTTTCACGCCTTTTTCCTTGTTATTGAATGGGTCACTCTATAGATTTGAAGCACTTTAGAAAAGGATGATACATTATTAGGTAGCCCCAGAAGGATAATCTATTATGTATCACTTTTTTGTAGAGTATAATAAGACCAATTAACTAAGGAGGACAAAATGGGAAAAAATTTACCAAAATGGTCAATTGCCCTATTGCTGTTTGCTGTTACAATCTTTGCCGTAGCTGGTGAGAATGGCGTGAACAGTTACACAATGGGTTGGGGTGAGACACACCCAACTTCAACTGATGTCTTTTATGGAGCATCAGGACCTTTTGATTATGACAATGATGGCTATCCTGAGGTAGTCACATATTCTGATGAAGGTGGACTGACTCTGCATATGTATGAGAATGTCATGAATGATGAATGGACTGAAGTCTGGACCTACAACATTACAGAGATTGGTGATAGCCGCGATATCTGTGAATCAGAAGTTGATGTAGATGGTGATGGTCTTTCTGAATTGCTGGTTGGTGGTCACGCTGGTACTGACTACCCCGCTTCTCTTTTCATCTTCGAAGTTGATACTGCTTTTACAAATGCAGACTCAATGGTATTGAATCTGGTTGCATCTGTTAATCCTACTGAAGAAGCGCAAATCACAAATGATGATGGCCTCTACCCAACTTCAACCAGATCCGTAATGGCCACGGACCTTGATTCTGATGGAATCGAAGAAATCGTACTTTATGATGGTGGTACTGCAAGTGTGATTGTTATGTCACTTGATACCCTGTCATCATTTGAATTCCCAAGCTGGAATGTTGAATTTACAGACGGCAGTTTCTGCTGTTCCGTATACAGTGAAGCATTGGTTGGCGATTTTGATGGCAATGGTACCAACAACTTTGCTATGATCGAGTGGGATTTTAATGGAATCAGCTTTTTTGACGTTGTTGATGTTGATGAATATGAACTGATCTATTTCAGTGATAATATTACTGAATATGATGGTGGATCCAAGCGTTCACAGGATGCTGCTGACATTGATGGTGATGGCGACATTGAGATCATTTTAGCCTCCACGTATGGCACGGTATTGCTGTATGATCCAGGTGAAGATCTATTTGATTTCGATAAAACAACTGATGTCTACACAATCCTTGATTATTCAGATATGGTGTCCTTCCGTGGTGCCAAACTTGGTAACACCGATATCTGGCATGGTACTGCTGATGGTGCTGACTATGTTATTACCACTGACTCAACATTAATCATTGATCTTGAATATGACGGCATGGGCGATGTATTCAGTGCAGCTTCCTGGACAGCTTACTCTATCGAGAGCGATATGTCTGATGATGCCTGGACTGATGTCGTGCTTAGTGATTTCGACTATGATGGTCTGGATGAGATTTTTGCAGTAACTACCAGTTCCCCAACTGTTCAGATTTTTGAACATGATGGTTGGAATAACTCACCACTTGTTGGTGTACATGCCTACGTTTCTGATACACTTACCACTCCAGGTTGGCAGACACGTGGTGTCGCAGCCGGTAGTGATATTGATCAGGACGGCCGCCAGGAAGTTATTATTACTGACTATGGCATTAGTGGTGTCCACGTATATGAAGTAGCTGGTGACAATACTCTTGAATGGATGGTTTCATTAGCAGACGATTCTTCAGATGGTTCTTCCACACCTCGCCATTGTATCGTTTCCGATATGGATGGCAATGGTCAAGAAGAAATCAGCTGGATTCAGCACTATACACCTGGTGTTGGCTATAGTGGTATTTTGGCCTGGGAATGGGATGGCGTTGTAGGTAGTGATAATTACACAATGTACTCCATGCCTATCACCATCGCCTCTGATGGATCTGAGTTGGATCGCTACTACGGCGACCGCATGTTAAATGTTGGTGACCCTGATCAGGATGGCCAGCAGGAACTGCTTATTTCCAACAATGGTAGCAACAACCTTTATGATATCTTCATGATTGCTCATGTTGAGAATACATTTGAAAGTGGTTTTTACACACTGGTATCAGAGTATGAAATTGATCAGACTTCTGATGCTTTTGGTGGATCACCCGGTTATGGACAGGCCAATGTGACTGATCTTGATGGTGATGGCGACCTGGAAGTATGTTTCTTTGCATGGGATCACCTAACATTGCTGGTTGTAGAAGCATTGGGTGAAAATGATTATGAACTACAGACCTCATATATGGTCGATTCCGCCCGTACTGATAAAGCAGTATATGGTACCACCTTTGTCACTGACATGGATGGTGACGGCGCAGATGAGATCTACGGTGGTGCATATTCTGGTGCCAGATGGGTCTGGGGAATTACTGCTGGAGCTGACGGTGACGCAGCTGATATCAGTTTTGAAAACGGTAGCATTGAAATCATTTCCGATTTTGGTGGAGACTGGGATCTTACTGGTGGTGATGGCGATGGTGATGGCGTAGACGAACTCTATACCATTGGTTATACACATGGCCGCATCTACGAATGGGACTATAATGGTGCCGGTTGGGACATGAATATTGTCGCCAACTGGGAATATACCATGGGTGGTTTCCCAATTGATTTCGCCGATGACCTTGATGGTGACGGATATCCAGAACTTGTTTCTGGCTACCTCGAACCTCCTTTCAGTGGTGGAAACGATTTGGGTATTGTCTTCTCCGTTGCTGAACTCCGTGGACTTACCGGCGTAAGCGAAGAGTGGACTGTCATTACTCCCAATGATTTCAAACTCGGTAACGCCTATCCGAACCCCTTCAACCCAAGCACAACTATCGATTTCACACTTCCATTGGCAAAAGACAATGTGAATGTGATTGTTTATAACATGCTGGGACAAGAAGTTGTTCGTCTGGCTGATAACGCTTCCTACGGTCCTGGTACACACAGTGTTACCTGGAATAGCTTGAATGCAAATGGCACACCTGCAGCAGCTGGTGTCTATATCTACGAGCTCCGTTCTGGAAATGTTTCCAAAACTGCAAAGATGACCCTCATCAAATAAGACGAGCGTTAATCTTTTCTTTTAAAAAGGCCTCCTTCGGGAGGCCTTTTTTTTGTCCCGTCCAAAACACGGCAAGTCATTCTGAATGCGCGTAGCAAATGAAGAATCTTGATCCCAACCAATCAATACTCTTTCTGAAAATTCTACATCTGACCATTTATTTAAATATTGAAAACCATCTTTTCTTACATCTCCCATTCTTTGGCCTTGATGGATAATACTCAACTGATTAGACTAGTGGAAGTAATAGCCTAAATGAAAGGAAATGAGCCTTGCCCATGTTTTTTGATCTCCCCAACGAATGGATCGCCTTTTTAGTATTCTTTTCAATCATCATGTTGTTTATTGGGATGGCTGAGGTTGCTCGTAAGGTCCTAAAACTTTCTCCTGAACTATCTCGGAAATTTGTACATGTAATGGTGGGCATTTTGGTTTCTCTGGCTCCTTTCTTTCTGAAAACCAGTACACCCGTACTTTTATTAGGTGTCTTATTTACAATCCTGAACGCTATTGCCCTGAAAAAGGATAGCTTCAAGGGGATGCATACTACCGAGAGGGTATCATTCGGGACGGTCTATTTCCCCATTGCCTTTTCACTACTGGTACTCATGTTCTGGGAACGTAATGTTGTGGTGTTTATTGTTGCCATGTTAATTCTGGCCTTCTCCGATACGGCTGCCACCGTCGTAGGTGAAAGGATCAATTCTTCACGGAAGTTTATCCTATGGCATGATAAGAAGAGCTGGCCGGGTAGTATTGCCTTCTTTATTACCACCCTTCTGGTAACGGTAGTTGCCTTCCCCTTGTATTCAAATCTTGCTGGAGCAGAGGTTCTTCCCGTACTGCACTTGATAGGTATGTCCCTCTTTGTTGGATTTGTGGCCACAGTGGGTGAAGCAGTCTCTAAACGCGGAAGTGACAACCTTACCCTAACCCTGGCAGCAGCTCTGGGAATGGATTTATACCTCACCAGTCTTGCACAGGGTACACTCCTTGCCATGATTGGCTGGTTTATGTTTTCTGCCCTCTTAGGATATGGTGCTTACAAAATGAAGTCACTCAGTATAAGTGGTGGATTTGGGGCTTTTCTCCTGGGGGTGTTCATGTTTGGTATGGGCGGTTGGGATACCATGCTGCCTTTGATTGGTTTTTTCGTCATTTCAAGTGTCTTATCAAAAATTGCCGACCGCCAATCCAAAAAAGACATTATTGCTACCAAGGGCTCTCAGCGAGATATTGTTCAGGTCTATGCAAATGGCGGGTTCCCGCTCATTTTTGCCATAGCCTGGTATCTCAGTGACTATTCCCTTGAATGGCTGTATTGGGCCTTCCTGGCCTCTCTAGCCAGTGCTACGGCTGATACCTGGGAAACTGAGATCGGTAGTTTCAGCAAAGGTCTACCCTTTAACATCCTGAATGGTAAACGCGTAGCCAAGGGCTATTCAGGTGGTATTTCAATTTTGGGTACACTGGGTGGTTTAATTGGTTCATTTGTAATTGTATCCATTCCACTCTTCACGGGGTCGCTGTCATGGAAACCTGAATTAATCCTCTTGATCGTACTGGCCGGTTTCTTTGGCAGTCTGGTTGACAGCATTCTGGGCGCCAGTGTGCAAGCCAAATTCAAATGTGTCGTCTGTGGAAAACCAACTGAACGTCTCTCCCATTGTCATGAGCAAACCCAACATGAATCAGGGGTACTCTGGTTTGATAATGATTGGGTCAACGTGGCTTGCACCTTATCCGGTGGAGGCATATTCATCCTCAGCTACTTTTTGTATTACTAGTTAATTTTTTATTCGTTTTTAAAGGGGCTGTCTCAATGCATGAGATGGCCTTTTTTATTTAAGCCTAGTATTCACAGGTTTCTATAAACAGTCACTGAGCCTTTTAAATCTTTTATAAGGAGTGAATTATTCTGAACTTGTCACAACTGCTGATGAGCGACATTTAGAATTCCCAGTTGACGACAGTTATTATTCCCGTTTTTAAAGGGCAATAATAATAGACTGTTTGGATCAGATAGAGGAGATCCGGATGGTTACAGATCAACAAGTAAGGAGACTGTTTCAGATGT